>NZVG01000026.1:45198-124284 GCA_002698145.1 Methanobacteriota archaeon
GATGATNNCGTTCGATTGANTTGAGTTCTGTTTCAATCAAATCATAGGTTACATCATCCTNCAAATGNACTTCGACNGCNACGATGTGACCNTCTTGTTCNTTGACGCGTTTGCATTGAACGTCCCANTCGATGCTGTCGATNCNNAGGATNTTTTCAGCCTCTTCGATGATTTTTTCNGCCTCNCCTNGAACTTCTTGATCAANAAATTTCGCTTGTTCCTCTTCANNGTGGAGCAANTTCCATCCNGCTCCNGAAAGNGCTTGNTCTGTTCGAACAATGATTTTCTTNANCGTGTGATGTTGGCATAGANATCGAAAGAGGATGAATCACCGGAACAAGTGTGCAATTCGTCGCACATGCATGCAATGCTCGGTCTGAAGAGGGACCTCTAAGCGCCTGCGGATTAACGTCGGCAACCACCAACGGTACGTCCGGGTGCATGCGGTATGCACTTGCATTTGAAAAGACATGAAGACCAGCATCGACCAATTTCATTTCAACATGCTCCGCTGGTTTGCTCGGAAGTGCACTAAAAACGACTCGAGCACCCGATTCAATCAGTTCTTGTGCTAATTTCTTTGAATGAATATCGAGGATGATGATGTCACAATTGTCAATAAAGCCCGGTCGGGTTTCGTCGAGATGCCAATTGACCTCAGAAAGTTTCGTGCCACTTGATTGTCCTGCAACAGCAACCAGTTCGAACCATGGATGCATCGACAATCGTTGCTGCATTCGCTGTGAAACGAGTCCTGATGCTCCGAGGATTGCAACAGGAACCTTTGGCATGTCTTATACTCGAACTTCGTTAATTTAGTCCCTTGCCTTCACAAATTGCCTCAAAGCATATCTTCAAGTGCTCCTCGCTCAAGGGGATAACATGGAGAACAAATCTACCATCCAAGCCTTTGCCCACTGTGACGGCCCATGTGGCGTCTATGACCCTGCTAGTGCACGCGTTGCAGCCGAAGCCGTGCAGTCAATGACCAAGAAGATGGTTGCATTGAGTAGTGGGGATGCTGACAAATCATCCGCATCCTACATCAACACGATGAGTCGTTATGCTGCAATCAAAGAAGAAGAATCACAAAAATGCAAGGACGAGGTGCTCGTTCTTTGGACCGACTTTTTCAAACCTCAACACCTTGAAGCATACCCAGACCTCCACACTACATTCTGGATGGCTGCGAAACTCTGCTCAGCGTGCAAGGTTGAGGTTTCAGAACAACATGCTCAGGAGTTGATGGACGCTGTTGAAGAAATTCACAACATGTTCTGGGCAACCAAGGGACGAGATGTTTCCTGGGTTCGTGCAAGTTGAGGCGATTCGTTGGATTCCATCGCTGTGGTCGTCAACGGCAGCAGCATGTGGCCCACGCTAAAAGACGGAGAATCAATTACCGTCCATTCGTACAACGGTCAACCACTGAATGTTGATGACATTCTTGTCTTTTATGATCCCAGAGATGGGAAGCGGACTTGCATCAAACGACTGAAGCGAATTGAATCCGATGGCTACTTTGTTGAAGGCGACAATCCCGATCCGACGGCCTCAACCGATTCCCACAATTATGGGTTGATTCACCCAAGACTAATCATTGGATTCAAACGCTAACTTCCCTTTTCCAAGTTCTTCTTCAACGGGCAGAGGAAACAACTTCCGAACCAGAAGCTTCCTCAGAATGGATGAACCATCTCTGAGTGATCCAAGTTTGGCCTCGCCGACTCGAGCCCCATACGAAACAGGAATGTTGGTCAACGAGATTTCTGAAATTGCACACTGTGCATACATTTCAGCCTCAATCTCAAACTCCATGCTGTTGAGATTCATTCGCAGCAATGCTCCACGATCGAACAACCAATAACCACTGCATACATCATGAATTTCAACTCCATGAAGGAGGACAGCAGACCACGTCAGAAGGTGATTTCCAATCCAGTTCGTTGGCGACATAGCGTTCTCTTGAAGGTGTTTGTTCAATCGGTTTCCAACGACGACACCTCCTTTTTTCAACTGTCGAAGCATTGGAATCATGTCGTCAGGATCATACGTCCTGTCCGCATCAAACATCACCAATGCATCGAACTTGTTTCTGATTGCATGCTCAAAACCCAAACGAACAGCCTCTCCTTTCCCTTTGCTCGGCTGCACCAGAACAGTGCATCCTGCATCAAAGCCAATTTGTTGGGACGCGTCTGTGCTTTTCCCATCGACGATGACGGTTTCAGATTCCCAACCGATTTCGTTGAGCAATCGATGTGGTATCGACTTTAGTACAACATCCAATCCCTCTGCTTCGTTAAGCACGGGAAGGAGAATCATCAGTCGTTTCACATTTCTTCCTTGTGTTCGCCGTTTTTCATGCCTTCGGATTATTTTATCGTTTCAATTCAATATGGTGAATCCTTAGTCCCGTCGAATCAATAATTTCAGAACTTCTACCTGAGAATCCCAACGGGTTAATCCAAGCAGCTCCATCTTGATTCAATTCAATGCGAACATCAAGCGTTTGATTGAGTTGTACGTTGGTGCATTCATGATTCCAACCCGACATCTTGTTCAAATCCAAAACCCTCTCATTGATGATGATTTGATAGGAATCAAAATCACCAATTTGTTCATAGACAATACAGACGTTGTACAATCCTTGCACATTGGCATCGTCCACGACGCTGTTCCACGTGTACGTTCCCTTCTTTTCGAGTATAATTCGATGGTCTGAGCGGTCCAAGGGATCATTGAATCGATGATTTCGCCATGGATCGAGTTTCATTTCACATCCCTTCATTTCTTCACACGTTGTTGAATCGAATGCAATCCCTTCGGAAACGCGTGAAGGTGACGGCTCGTCCCACAATTTCCAATATCTCGCACCTTGGTAGTTTCTCTCAACGCTCCAGTAAGGAGAAGGGCCCAACGTCAACGCAACCGTCCCAATTGGACTTGAAATTGCATATCCTATGTCGAGTTCTCGCAGTGTTGCTACGTCGTCCATCCGTATCGCTGTCGTGGCGGCAGATTGGACCGATTCTTCCAACGTTAGCAAGCCCAAGGTAGGGATACTGGTTGTTTGAATTGATGCATCAAATGCATAGCTATGACCCCAATGCACGTTTTCAGTGTAAACAATTCTGTCAGGAGGGTTCGAGGCCAGATATTCACGCAGTTGTGCATCCCCGGATGTGGTTGCGTGAAGCTCATCATGGGAGGACAAATTTGTCAACAGGCCGACGCTCAGGATTGATCCTATCATCAAGGCAACAAGAAACACAGTACTGTACATCGGACGAATAAATGAATCCATTTCCAGTCCAAACCACGTACTTGAATCATCGCCCGTTGTGAACGAGGTTGAACGGCTTGCAAGCAACCCTACAATCACGGCAAGAGGAATGTGATAGGCATGCAATGCCATGGAATAGAGTGTGTAGGATAGAAGGCTCAATACTTGAATATCCGCCAGCCCTTCGATGAGATGAACAAACGAAAGCAACCACAACGATGCAAACCATATGGACAGAAGTTGAATCTCAAGACTTGCTCTCCCTAAATACACTGAAATTCCGGCAAACAACATCAATGGGCCATTGAACATGAGCATCGGTTTCCCGCCCTGCCACCCGTACTCTGCAAAGACCGGTTCGCTCAGCATCCGTGGAGCAAAAAAGATGAGTGCAATGACGAACATGGAGCTGATGATGACAAGTGATGTGAAGAAAATCGGCTTTCTTTGAGCCTTTTCACCCTCGGAAAGCCGTTCCCGAGTAACCAAACTTGCGAAGAGGAGAGCGGCGAGATAAATCGCACCCGTAGGATGGATGAGCACAGCACATATTGCGAGGAAAATAAAAGCAGTAATATGGTAGCGTAGCGATTGTTGAATTGGACGTAGAACGATAAGCAGCCCAACGACCAATCCCAACTGGCTTGCAACAGTTGGGTATCCCGAATCAAACACTTTTGAAAACAGGGCAAAGGACGCACCCATTGCAAGCACGCTCGATGCTCCCGCTCCCAAGCGGTCCATTCCCCCCCACACCCCTAGAAGAAGAGCAAAGAGTGAGAGGTGCCCAAGAACAAGTATCGCTTGTTGAACCGGCGTACCTGTCATGGTTGACACCCATGCCAAGACGGTTGGGAACGCAGGAGGATACGTCCAGAGGCCTTCATTCGGTGATTGAACCTCAAACGTACCGGTTTGACCAACGTTGCTCGCAAGTGTGCTAAAGCCGATCCAATCCACACCAAATGGGCGGTCGAACAAAAGAATAGGCACCAGTGTGAGCAGGCAAAAACAGCCAGCGATAATCTGCAACACTGGGTTTCGATTGCTTTGAAACCAATGCTGTGTGGCAACCTCGTGTTCAATCTCAGGCTCAGATTCACTCAAGACCACGCCATGAATGGCAGCTTCCATTTTTTGCCATTGCGTGTAGGTTGTTTGTTCAATCTGGACTTTCCGCAGGAGAAATACGATTGAGAGTATGTTGGTAAGAAGAAGGACCAGTGTTAGTGAAAGGATGCTCCAAAGTTCGACTACGAACAGGAGTCCTGAAATCCCAAACAGAGTCAGCAAGCCAATTGGGAAGCAGAGCAGGGTCTTTCGAAACGTATCTGCTGAGGCATCGAGGATGCGTATGAGCGCAAGACCGGGGGCAATTGTAGGAAGAAAAATGATCAACATCACTTCCCACATGCTTGCACGCTCGTTCATGCATCAAATCAACTTCATGCATGAACTCTTAGAGGTGAATCCCTTCTTCGATGCATGTGGGGTTGCACAGATTTGGCAGGGACGGGTGAAAACCAATTCCACCCAATCGTCCGAATTCCCTCGGAATATTGGGTCTTAAATTTGCAAAGACCACAATCCAACTGGAATAAGCAGTACGAATTCACGATTGGCCGTTACGACGAGGATCGCAAAGGAATGTACACACAAGCATTGTTTGGTGGTGAACGAACCATTCACGTCGGTCTTGACATTGGTGCTCCAGTTTCCACACCCGTATATGCCTTCGATGATGGGAAAATTCACAGTTTTACCGACAACGACGAAGACGGTTCGTACGGGCCAACCATTGTAACCGAGCATCAGATCATGATTGAAGGCGTCGAACAAACGATTTGGGTTCTCCACGGCCATCTTTCGAGGGCGTCATTGGAAGTTCTCAAGGTCGGAGCGACCATCAAAAAAGGTCAGCAAATTGGAGCGATGGGGGATGAGTATGAAAACGGTGGTTGGCCACCCCATGTCCACATCCAATTGACATTTGTCGAGCCCCAAAAGCCAGATCTTCCAGGTGTCGTTTCAGCCGACAACAGAGACGATGCTCTTCAAACATATCCTGACCCAAGAAACATCCTCGGCCAATTATACTGATGCTTCATCCGCAAGGTAGGATTTCAGTGCCTGTATGGGTCGAATTGCTGAAGGATCCTTACCGTGCAAGAAGGCAAGTGCGATTGTCAGCCAATCCATTACGATGCAATGGTGGAGGAGTACTTCGAGAAGAGATGTGCCTTCACCGTGGATTCTCCAGGCATAATCTGTGGGCGTGTGTTCGATCATCCAATCGATTCGGCTCGAGACTCGTTTGTGCAATCCATCCCATGTGAGGAACAGGGTGGCCTGATCCTCTCGTGCAGGGTCAGCATCGTCGGACACGCCTCCCCAAGCAACCAATTCATTGTGGTTCATTTCAGGGACAACTCCAATTCGAGCAAATCGTCCAGAGTTTTCGTTGAGTTGATTCTTAAAACGTATCAATGCTGGTTGCATTTCCGAGGGTCCGAGCAGCGACAATGGGTGCTCCTTCATAGCCATCGCAAGGTCAAGCAATGGTGCGCCGGAAGGTTTCCGAAAATCATTGGTTTGACATGCATATTCGAGACGAACAAGCATAGCGTCACGCTCATCTTCTGATTGTTGAGGAATAAATCCAAGACGTTCAACGAGAGCGAGTTGCCTCGAGAAGAGATGGCCGAAGGCTGTTCTTGGAGGCTGGCCCCCGATTGATGGAATTAGGTGACAGCGTTCATACAACTCACAAAGACCCGCCAATATCCCTCCTGATGCAACGACAACAGCGGTTGCACCTTGTTTGAGAGCAGCCTCGGTTGCAGCAACGGTTTCCTCTGTGTTTCCACTGTGTGAGGTCGCAAGAACCAACCACGATGGGTCCCACCAAGAAGGAACGGAATAGCCTCTGTGAACCACAAAGGGCTTCGACCCTGAAGCATCTGCCATGCGTGCAAGGAAATCCCCTCCTGCGGCAGAACCACCCATGCCAAGACACAGCACTCCACTCCATTCAGTTGATGCTAAGTCCTTCATCCAAGGAAGATGCTCATCATTTACCACTGCAATTCCCTTTTCAATGTCGGAAACGAAGGATTCTGTATAACCAATCATGCCCTCTGAATCCAATTGTGGAATCAAATCGTCGATGTTCAACGCATCATCGGCCATGCTTCTATGGAAGGTTCAACCTTCATATGGACTCCTATCAATTGGAGTGGTCAAAGGCCATATCATGCAAAGCAATAAATTCGCCATCGACAAGAGCAAGTCTGAGTTGAGCAGCACCGTCAAAATCCCAAGGTAGGCGTACAGATTTCATTTGCCAGGTGTTTGGATCGAGAAATTCGGCAGCTGAATCGTCTCGATTGAGAATGTCCACGACCAGGTGATCGTTCATTTGGGCCAATACACTTGCGCCTTCGAGGTCGCGCCACGTCGCCCCTGTTCGCTCTTGTCGAGAAATTCGTTCCATAATGGCTCCATCTTTGCTCCAAGAACTTGGTCGCCACAACTCGCCACGCCACCGGACGACATCACCCAGGTCGTATCCTGGCTTCCGATAAAGAAGTGTGAGTCGTGTAACATCCACTCCGTCTTTTCGGCCGACGGTTGAATTGGTCTCCGTTACCTGTCCACCCCATGTTTCGGTTAGATGGCGCCCCCATGCACGAGCCAATCCCTTGGAACCCATCACCACGTCATAGCCACCTGTGACGGGTCCTTCGTTGGTAATGAAGAACATCGGATCGTCGCTCAGATTTTCAATAACATCGTCCAAACTTGAACGCAGGCTATTGAATTCATCTTCACCAAGTTTCCGACCTGTGGAACGAAGTTGGACGGTTGCTTCGAAGTAATTCCCCGCCCGTCTTGTGCATGTCAGGCACACACCATTTGAGCGACGTGCTCTCATGGTATGTTCCTCGGTGTACAACAAATCATCGATGACCCCCTCGGTTTGAATGTGGAGCAACGTGTGTCGGTCTGAAACAACCTGTGGTTCAAAACCAAGACCGAGCTCTTCCGCTCGTTCGTGGAAAGCCACATTGCGCTGAATCAATTCATCCCAGAGTGTGTCTTCTGGAATGTTGACCCAACGTCCTTGGATATCGATTAAGCCACATCGAGCGCATTGCGTGAAGTTCGTGTTTTCTGGAACGTTTGCGAGTTTGGTTCGTTTCCTTGTACACGGTTCGCACATCTTATCCGTGAAAAGAGGCGGATCGGCGCCACACACGAGACAGAATTCTCCGCCCAAACCTCGACTCATTCAAATCACTCCTGCTCATCACTGCTTGGATTAAGAAAAACAACTGATTCTGGTTTGCTCTTGGGGGAATGACGTTCAACTGCTGTGATGCGTTGTTCGAGATCATTGCTTCTTGAAAACACTGTCCACGTCCAAATGCCAATGGAAATCAGCATGCCGAGGTAGGCAACGGCAAGATACGTCATACCATCCGCCATTGCTCACACCTTATCCATTGCTTCTTGAAGACTTTCCAGTCGCTGTTCGAGAGAAGTAATTCTCATGCTCATTAAGACGTGGCCGATAATGAAAATCGTAAATGAAATTGCTCCGATGAAGAGGATGACTGCCATTTCTCCGTTGAGGCTACCGCTCTCTCCTCCTCCTACAACGGGCCCTGGATGTCGAATTTGCCAAAGTCGAGTTGCAACATAGGTCACTGGAACAAGCACGAATCCAAACAAGCCGAAGGTCGAAAAGGTGTCTCTGGTTTCCACGCCGTCGGGTTGTGCTTGTCGTCCAAGAACCAAAAACAGAGCTAAGAACGTAAGAAGACCAAATGTGTTCAGTCGAACATCGGTCCAATCCCAAGGAACTCCCCACTCAGCAGATCCCCAAACCATTCCACTCCAAATGGTCATTAGGCCGGTGGCGAGGCCTGCTTCTGCACCAGCTACATGCATTCTCCACCCAAGGGCTGAACGATTGAAAAACCACAAACCAGAACCAACAAAGAGAATTCCAAATGCGATAAATGCGGCCCACGCAGCAGGTACGTGCCAGTAAAAGATGCGTTGTGCATCAGGCGACTCAAAAGCATTGATGGAAACACTCGGCGCCTTGAGAAATGCGAGATAGAGCGTGGCTCCAATACCAACAAATCCCAGCAGAAGTATGGACTCTGCTAACCGATTGCCCATACAATGCCCACCAAACCTTTTGTTTTCAACAATTGCATTCACAACAGGTTCGAATCCGTTATCCATTGCACGAGGAGGGCGAAGGGCAAAATCAGGATTGGTGTGAGAATTCGTACGAATGCTGCGCGAGGCCGAGCAAGTCTCGAGGTTGCCAATTCCATTGCCCGAACAATGGCCAAAGTGGCTGCTGTTAGCAGACCTCCAATGAGCGTTAGAACCCATGACAGTTCACTATCGAAACCAAGTTGGGTCAATGCGGTTAATCCCATTCCGATCAGAAATGCATGGAAATAGGAGTGAGGAATTCCTTGGCGGTGGGCCTTCCACCAATCCAGAGCCCTGTGCTCGTGCAGCATCGAAATCATCGTATCTCCAACCAAGCCAGCAGCGAATGCTGCGCTTAGATACAGCCCTGATGCTTGAATCAGATTCGATTCAACTGCTGTCGGGTCGACCAAGGCCAATACAATTCCAAGTGTGAGTAGGCCCGCAATTCCATTGTTTGCAAGCGTCGAGAGCGTTCGCTGGTTNAGCACAATGCTCGTTCTGAATACGACGTTGCCTCGAGCGTCCTCGTTTTTGATTTCGTCTTGCTTGGTTGTAGTCTGCGTTTTCAACTCGTTGACAATGAGTTTATTCTCTTCGAAAACGTGCGTAGCGGAGGCAATGAAATCAGTATGATGGCTGGCAATTAAAATTGCATTTCCTCGCTCCTGCAAGGTGCCGAGGTCCTCAAGCAGATTCTTCCGTGAGACTTCATCCAACCCAGCAGCAGGCTCATCCAACAACAGGATACGGGGCTTTGAACCAACAAATCCAGGTAGAATTCCAGCAAGCATGGCAACCTTTCGCCGCTGACCACCGGAGAGATGGGCGATAAGGTCATGTCTGCGATGCGCGAGATTGTATCGACGCAACCAAGAATCGATTTCGATGCGTCCTCCTGAAAGATCGAGGGCGTTGAGAATGTGCTCCTCAACGCGCAGGCTTCCGACGCAACCGTCCGATTGCAGGGTCAAGCCGAAGGCTGTCTTCGGACGCTTTGACCTGCCGTTTTGATCCAGGAGCAGGTCCCCATGATGGAAAATCTCACCGGTTTCGATTGGCAATAAACCAGCGGCTGCTTCAATAATCGTTGACTTACCGGATCCATTTTTTTCATTGAGTAGAACAACCTGACCACGTTCAATATCAAGGTTAAGATTCTTCAAAACAACAGAAGAACCCCTGCGCACGGACACGTCCTTCAGTGACAAGAACACGTCGCTCATGTTCGGCCCAAAACTCCAACATGAATGAATCCTGCGTCAGGACAAGACCCATAGTTGGGAAAATGTTCGGGACATCATGGGGCAGTTGTATCTTGCAAGTTTCGGCTCCAGCGAATGGGTGATTCTTGCGTTGTGGTTTGTTGCTGTCGCAGCGCCCATCGTTTCTTCATATCGAAACAAAACCCCGGTCGCACTGGGAATCTCCGTCGGCCTGTTGTTGGGTTACATTGTCCAATATGCGTATGTGATTTTGGTCTCTCAGTATGGTTTTGATATCAAATTCGTTTGGTATGATTTCTGGTTGATGCCAAACCGAGTGGATTCAGTGGCCCATTTCCCAACGCTTTTCACATCAGGTTTTCTTCACAGCATGAACGACGTCGTCCATGTTCTTGGAAATGTCTTGGTCATCGCACTTGTAGGCATCCCCCTTGAGCAACGNTTGGGAACNAAACGATTCACGGTGATTTACGTTGCAGGNTTGCTTGGTGGCTCAATAGCTTGGGTTCTCTTCAACAGTGACTCTGGAACACCTGCATGGGGGGCTTCGGGTGCTGCCTATGGTCTACTCGGTGCGTATTTGTCAGGTTGGCCGAGAGATGAAATACCGTTTCCCTTGATTCTGATACGTCCATGGCCTGTAACGGTCATTGCACTGTTTTATTTTGGATTTGAACTGATTCGAGCTTTCAATGCCGTCGGACTGGGAGGATACTCGACCGTGGCTCACATGGCGCACATNGGAGGCTTCGTCTTGGCTTATGCATTGGTTCCTCTCGTTGCAAAAGGTGGCCCGTATCCACTCGGTATCGTCGATGGTGGACCCAAAGGCTTTGGAANTTCAAGAGCCAAGTTCGATCAAATGAAATCGTCGATGGTCGACTTGTCAGCGATTAAGGACCCATGGACTGAAATTGGGCTTGAAGTCCCGAAAGAACTACGCGAGCCTCTTCGTAAATTGAACGAGGCTGGCGACGAGGCTGAAACAAGAATAGCGTGGATGGAACACATCGCTGGTGTGGGAGTTTGTCCTGTTTGTTTAGCCCCTCTCGGGATGGTTGAAAGGAAGACAGGTCCACAATTACAATGCTCCAAAGAACCAAAGCACTTGTCATGGCCAAAACAGGGTTAATCCAGCGAAATCAACAAACGTTGAAGCGATACCATCAAAATATATCGATTCGTGGTAAGGTATGGCGATTATGGGCGGAAGGTCAACCAACGCAAATCCAAGGCAAGGATTGTTCTTGGTTTTCCTCATGCTGTTGCTGCCTTTTGCATCGCAAGTTCAAGCAAACATCGACCCGATTGAGGCACAAGAACCAACCCATGCNCCTCCGATTCTTATCGANGGTCTGCCTCCGCTTTTGTGCGGAGATGAACTTTGTGAACGGCCGCTCCGAATGTACGACCGACAAGGACGTGATGCTGAACTTGAATACGGATGGTGGCAAGCTTACGGTCCTGACTTGGACTGGAACGGTATGGACGACAGGCTTCAACGAGTACTTGATGGAATGGACTCGGCCTCTCCAACAGCAATTCTTGGTCCAGATGGCCGAAAAACCGTTGCCATTGTCGTTGATTATGCATGGCATCCAGCCGAGGCTGAAATCACTGCACTTTCGGAAACACTNGCTGAGCATGGCTGGATTGGTCCAGANAGCGGAGCGTGGTTTGAAGTCCTTCGAAGCATTGACAGCATTGTTGTTGACAAAGTCCCCGTATCTGCATTGATGGACATCTANCACCTCGAAGGCGTCGTTGTTATCGAGATGCAGAACGTCATGGCCCCACTCAACAACGTCGCCTCGAAGGCTGCGTTAGCTCGACCCTCTGCGGAATACGGAAACACAGCGAACGAACTAGGTTACTACGGGACTGGCGTCGTCATTGCTGTCATGGACACCGGGGTTGACAACGAACACCGCTCTCTGAACGACTTTGACGATGTCGACGACGCTCCAGATGGGGATTCAACGTCTTACAACGACCAGAAATGGGTTGCTGGATTCGACGCAACCTCTCCCAATCCTAATTCTGACGGCACAACCGACCCAGATGACGGTAACGGACACGGTACTCACGTAGCAGGTTCTGCACTTGGGACTGGTGATGCGTCACGAGAACACAGAGGTACAGCCCCTGGAGCTGCTCTTGTCGACATCAAAGTCCTCACCGATGGAGGAGGTACAAACTCGCAAGCAAGTTTGGCTGGAATTCAGTGGATGATCAACAACAAAGATACCGACTGGGGCGTGAATTCCACCTATCGGGGCATACAAGTCGCATCGATGTCCTACGGCTCAGTCGGAACCCCTCTTAATTCAGGAGACCAGGGGGACAACGGCACAAGTGCGGAAGCATCGCTGATCAATCAAGCCACTGAAGAAGGCATCATATGCGTTGTTGCAATCGGTAATGACGGCAGCAATCGAGTGCCATCCCCAGGGAGTGCCGATGGGGCGATAACCGTTGGTTCTGTCAACGACAAGAATACGATTCTGCGGGACGATGACGAGCACTCAGATTTCTCAAATTGGGGGCCACGTCTAAGCGATGGCGACGATGATGATTGGGACGAGCTCAAGCCAGATATCACCTCATACGGTCACAATATTATCTCAGCAACGTACGCTGCGTCTGTCCCAATAACGGGCGAGGGCGCTCTTGCGGATGACCAATACGATTCAAAATCCGGTACGAGTATGGCGACACCCATTGCCTCTGGAGTTGTCGCACTTATGCTTGAAGCCGATTCCACGTTAACACCCCAAGAGGTCAAGGACATCCTGAGAAACAGCTCAGAAGAGCGAGGAGATCCAACCGAGGAATCTGTCTCCGAACGTTGGAATGACAAATACGGTTTCGGTATTATCGATGCCTCGTGTGCAATAAACTCCATTCTTGGGAATCCTTGTGAGAATGGCTACGTCGTAAAGGAATCGAAAAGCGACGTTAACATTAGTTTCCCAGTTAACGGAACCTGGTTGCTTAGCGACACCTACACTCGCCTTTCCGGAGTCGTCAATACAACCGAAATCGATTATCAGCGCGTTGAATTGTACATAGATCAACATTTCTCGAATCAGGGTCCAAAATTGCTCATGGATTGGACCGAAGCCAATGGAACAATGGAGAACTGGTTCCTGGACATTGAAGTGAAGGATTCTTGGGTTGAATACAGCGACAATGAGCGTTTCCTGCTCCTCCATGCAAGAACAACCGATGACGATGGCAACGTCTCGAACGTTGCGTATC
Source organism: Methanobacteriota archaeon (assembly GCA_002698145.1). Classification (GTDB taxonomy): domain Archaea; phylum Thermoplasmatota; class Poseidoniia; order Poseidoniales; family Poseidoniaceae; genus MGIIa-L2. The sequence continues at coordinate 58,207 of NZVG01000026.1, forward strand.
GAAAATTCAAGGTTTCTCGAGAGAACATCCTCATTGACACCCCTATTGCTCGAAATCCACTGGAAGGAACGGTTGAAGTGACTGGAGAAGTGGAAGGGGTCGAACATGACCAAATCGAATACAAAGTCGATGATGGCGACTGGCAATTTGGAGGGCTTGTTCTCGAAAACAATCAACCTGGTGATGACGGTGAATCCTCTTGGTCATTCACTTGGGATACCACGGAATACGACGATGGATATCGTGAACTCTCGGTCCGCTCTGTAAACAAATCGGGCAAGGTCTCTCAAAGTGCATCTAGAAGTTACACCATTGACAACGTCGAGCCATCCCCTGCTTTGCGATTTATGGGTGACCTTGAGATCCTGAATCGAGATATGCCTGCGGAAAATGCCTACCAGGGAAGTCTGCTGGAAATCAATTTTGAAGTTTACAACGCTGGTGATGCGGATGCTTCGGATATCTTTGTCAGACTGGTTGCTCCGGGGGATGAGTCTGAGGTATATCCCTCGCAAGGGCTCATACCAGAACTTGCCAAGGGTGAATCCGTCCAAGCTACTTTGTTTTGGTCTGCCACAATCGCCGGAGTTCATGAGGTGCGAATTGAGCTTGATCCGAACAATGCGCAAGGTGATTTGGACACGACAGATAACGTCTACATATTCAATTTTGAGATTCTTGAACGACCTGATGAACCTGTCTTACGGTACCTCCCCGGAGCGGTAACAACCCTTCCTGTGGTGCCACTTGAGGATCAATTGTTTGAAATCCGGATTCGGATTGATAACCTTGGGAAATCCGATGCCTTTTCGCTCGATGTTCTACTCGAGTACTGGTCCCCTAAAGATGGATGGTTGATGGTGGATGAAGAATCGATTAGTTTCGTTCCTGGCGCAACCATTGAATCTGGACACACGGTTGTTGACTTCAATTTCATAGCAAACGACGTTGGGGTTATTTTGTATCGTGCTACACTGACCGGAGACGGGGTTGAGAGTGACTACAGCCAACACACATTCAGTGTTGTAGTCAGCGATGTATCGTCCGTTGTTGGTTCTACGACGCTCTCGTTGGCGAACGGAGAATACCCTGTTGCATTTGCAGGAATCGAATCCTCTACGTTGGTCTTTACTTCGGTTGATGGCGAGTTGCATGTTCGTTCACTCAGCGATGGTTTGTTGCTTCTCACAGATACACTCATCGATGACAACTGGGAGGGCGAACTCGACGTTTACCAGCGAGAGGATGGATTGGTCCATGCTGCTTGGACAAGTCGTGAACAATCCGAACAGGGTTACTACATGACCAACATCGCAATGACTTCCTTCTCATCAACAGGTCAGATGCTCCCGATTCACAAACATCTCACTCCTTTGAAAATCTCTGAAGGAAAGTACTGGGGACTTGACCTTACTGAAGATGAGGGCACAATGGTTCTTTCAGGATACCATCGAAACATCTCAACCGGCGGTTCGTGGAGCGATTTAACATCAATCTTTAGCATTCACTCATCCAATCCAGATGAGGGTCTGAGTTGGAGCGAACCGAGGAACCACCTCTCCAATGTTGACATACATCCTGACGATGGTGATTCGCTTGCTTCCACCCTCGATGGCGATACCTTGCACATCCTCTACCAGGAGGAACGGAACGACGTGACGGGCATAGCTCGAAGTGGGTTGATGTACACAAGAGGAGACCTTCTATCCAGTTCATGGTCGTATCAATCCTCAATCGGAGACGAGGCATCCTCTGCTCAGATTGCGATCGTGGAACACAATTCAGAACAAACGATTTTTGCGTCATGGATTGAGGGTACGGGAGAAAGTGCAGAGGTTGTCACAATTGCAACAACCGGTGATTGGGACGAAGATGTTGAGCGAGTCCAAGCACCAGGGGCGACCATGGTTGTTTACAATCCAAGAGGGCATTTGATTGAAGTCATCTTCGACGAGATTACAATTCGAGGACAAGTCGCTCGATACGGTCTTTTGAAAATAGAGAACGACCAACCGGTGATTGGTCTTGGGAACATCGTTTCGGAGAACGGTGTGCTGGGGTACAGTATGAACAACCAAGATGGCATCCTATTCCTTGTTTCTGAGACTGGTCGATTCTCAATGCAAAAATTCCTCGTTGACTCAGAACAAGAGCCTGAGGAACCTCAATCTTTGCTTGAGCAACTCCTAGAGCCACTGCCAGGTTCGGACGAGACAAAGGTCAGAATTTTCCTCGGTCTGGTAGCTTTCCTCCTCATTCTCTTCACCTTGGTTGTTATATCCCTCCGGTCAACCAAAAAAGATGATATTGCATTGGATGCTGAAGAAGTAGAGGAGGACGAAATCGCAATTCTGGTTCAAGTCGAGGATGATGATGTCGAAGAAGAATTGGTTGCGTCTGTTCCGGTGAGCGCTCCAATTCAAGTTGAAATGGAGGAGCCTACACTGTTAGAGGAACTCGAGGCGAAGAGCATTGCGGGCGAAGGCAATGCACGGCTGAATCGACGAATGAAACGAAAGCAAGAGAGAGAAATTGCTGAGATTATCGCAAGTACAGGATTGCCTCCGCTCCCTTCACCTCTTCCACTTCCAGCGATACAAGATGCAGAGATTGTTCCGACTCTGCCGCCTGTCCCAGAACTTGACCTGGGAGCCTTACCTCCGTTAGCTGATCTACCGCCGCTCCGACGTCAAGCCGTTTGCCCTGCGTGCAGTGCTAATTTCCCTGTTACTGATATGATGAGAGCGCAAGTTGTATGCCCAATTTGTGGAGAAAAATTCAGTCTCTGAGGCGGTAGAATGTGCGGAATATTCGGATACATTGGTGATAGGAACGCCTCTGAACTCCTTGTCAAAGGATTGCTCCGCCTTGAGTACCGAGGTTATGACTCAAGCGGCGTCGTGGTCAAGAACGGGAGCTTGCAACCCTACAAAGACATCGGCAAGATCTCCGAGATGGCTTCTTCACTGCCTCGGTTTAAAGGAACAATGGGTATTGCTCACACTCGCTGGGCAACGCATGGAGGCGTTACCAAGGAAAACGCTCATCCCCACCTAAGCAACGACGGAAAGGTCGCAATCGTCCACAACGGGATTCTTCAAAATTCAGATTTCTTGCGAAAGCGTCTGGTAAAATTAGGAGTTCAGTTGAATTCAGAAACGGATTCAGAAATCTTTTGCCATTTTATTGCGATGGAATTGGACCAAGGAAAAGACCCGTTTCAGGCGCTTCAAAACGTCCTTTCGATGGCCAGAGGAACATGGGGTCTTTGTGTTTTGTTCGAAGATTATGACTATATCTTGTGTGCTCGNAANGGTTCGCCTTTGATTATCGGTCGAGGNAAGGATGAGATGTTCATNTCNAGTGATCCGCATGCTATTCGNGAACATACNGACCAATTGGTTGCTCTTGANGATGGNCAGATTGCGAAACTGGACGCCCGCGATTTNCAGGTTATGCAGGTGGANGGCAAGAAAGTGAAGTCAAAGNTATTGCATTTGGAAGAGGAATGGGGNGAGAGCGAACTTGGTGACTACCCNCANTTNATGNTGAANGAAATTCACGAACAATCGCAATCGTTGCAACACTGTATNTCNGGTAGGCTTCGCCANGCTGAAGGGACCTCGGCTTTGGGTGGACTTCAAATNCGACCNCAGGACCTNTCACAGTTGCCCCANGTCCGACTCATCGGATGTGGAACCGCTTTGCATGCAGCCCAGATTGGGCAGATTCTTGTCGAACAATGGGCACGAATCCCAGCAGTCTCTCACGTTGCAAGCGAGTTCAATGCAAATGATCCGGTCATCAATCCCAAAGCCCTCCATCTNGCNATTTCACAATCTGGAGAAACTGCCGATACGCTATCCGCAGTCAAAGAAATTCAACGTAAAGGCGCAGATGTNTATGGGATTGTCAACGTCGTTGGCTCGAGCATNGCCCGACAATGTGGCAAGGGCGTCTACATTCATTCAGGTCCNGAACAATCCGTGGCCTCGACCAAGGCNTTCACCAATATGGTAGGTGCTCTTGCTCTGTTTTCACTCCAACTCGGNCGAAGTCGACATCTTTCAAAAACAAAGGGAAAATCAATTGCTNGGGAGATGCGAAAAGTACCNGAAAAAATNCGTAGTTACCTCGACAATCCNGGGCCAATACAGACTGCTGTTGACCTAATTATACAATCAAAAAGCGTCNTATTTCTCGGAAGAGGTATTTCTTCACCGGTNGCCTCAGAGGGTGCTCTCAAGNTGATGGAAATCGCATANATCCCNTGTCTNGCTTANCCTGCNGGTGAAATGAAACATGGACCGATTGCCCTNATCGAGGAAAANTCNCCNGTTGTTGTCATTGCTCCGAACGATGGNGTTCAAGATCGTACACTCAATGCAATNCATGANTGCAAAGCCCGTGGAGCGAAAATAATTCTNATNCACGAAGAGGGAGANCCAATTTCAGAAGTTGGTGACGTCAGNATNGCAATTCCNTCGACGATTCCNATGCTNACGCCCCTNCTCACGGTTTTACCNACCCAGTTGATTGCNTATCATGCAGCTCTTGCGCTCGATAATGACGTCGATCGTCCACGAAACCTAGCAAAATCTGTNACAGTGGAATAATCAAAGGACANTAAAACGCTGCTCTTCTTGTTTCCAANTGAACGGCTTGTAGCCAAGAGCGTGTCGNGTNTGACGCATTTTNATNATGCCCAACTTTCGTTGAACATCGTCTTCTTTTCGATCCATGACCAANTGAATAACACCGTCAGAGAGATAATCTTCAACACCATATTCGCCGAATTGCTTGTGATTTTCCCCAGTCATTTCGCANATGAAGAAAGATGTAAGNTCAAGACGTCGCACGGCTTCAAAAAGACGAAAAATNTCNTCNCGNGGNTTTTCCATCTTTGTGAGCGTAAAGAATGCTCCAAGTGAATCGAAGACCAGCAATTCAAACCCAATCGATTTTCTGTAGTTTGTTANTTGCTTAATGAGTTGACCCATCCAATCAACACGCTTGCTCATCCCCTGCTCATCAAGTTGGACGCGCAGGTCGGACAAATCAATGATAGCGATNCGATTGCGGACACGTGGATCATCAACGTTCATTCCCATGTTGGACATGTGGGCTCTNAGTGATTCTTTGCCTTGTTCAAGGGTGACGTAAATTCCACTGGTTTCTCCGTACAATACGGCNTTGTAGAGCATCGAGAATGTNACACTGGATTTCATCGCACCAGAGGCACCNGCAACGATGCAGATGTGNCCTTTTGGAATTCCTCCCTGCATGTTGTCATCGAGCCCTTCTANGTGCGTAGGAATTCGTNCCATGATGTCCATAACTCCGCCCCGCTTCTAGCAAAACCATTCAACACTTGAAANTCACCCTCAAATTGTTTGAAAAGTCTGATGTGCATTCTNGNTGTCCNTGGTTTGTGCGCATACTACTCGCATCNGCCTCTGAGCGTCGAGGNTCAATCTTGCGTGAGCGTTTCTCAAACATTGAACAGANCGCACTNAANGATGTGAATGANAGCGTCCCTCGTGGATTTATNTCNGACCANGTTGAACANGTTGTNTCAAGGAAAGCNAATGCTGTGAAGTTGGATGCNTCATTNGATGTNNCTGTTGTNGCAGACACGCTTGTTGAGGACCCNGANGANGCNCGAGAAGCACTCGGAAAACCGCNTTCNAAGNAAGAGGCNGTTGNAATGTTGCTTCGATTACGAGGCAGNCGACACAAGGTATGGTCAGCNACGATGGTNCATGCTNTTGGTCAATGGAAAACGACNGTCGANNANGCCCTNGTCGAGGTTGAAGACTTTTCGGATGATGTNCTNGTNGAATTGATCGAATCNGACTCNTGGGTNGGNAAAGCTGGTGCATANGANTTGGCCGGCATGATGGGNGANTATGCGAAATTGGTCGAAGGTTCAGAGACAACCGTTCTTGGATTTACGCAGGCATCNCTTCAGTATCTCGANGAACTTCAGTCNTTGTTTTCGATAAGCCGGTCATAAAACATCGGCATNCGGTGCCAATTGTCAGCGGGAAAGAGGGTATCTCGGATAAACAAGACTGCNAGAAGAATAGATGCGACGCTTTGTATCGCTATCCAAGTGTAGACNGGCATGTATTCNTTGTTTAACAAGACTGCATCATCGTACAACGTCCAGGTCATCANCGCNCCNGANGNTAAGAACATGAAGACAAGATGCCAGTGGGTTGCNCGAGAGGATGGAGAGGANTGAAGGTGATCTTGATGAAGATAAATNGCGAAGCCACANACGATGAAAAAACAGGAATAGGCAATAAGNAACCAATGTGTTGGTTGAATGTTGGCGAGACCTCCNTGACCTGTCCATATTGGTGCGACTGAAACAAGTGANAGAAGNGGCAAGAGCAAGTATCCGATNAGNACAAATCGGGAGTGCGGTTTTGAGTAATTTCCAATCGAAAATCGTATGANTTTNAATGGATTCATCATNAAGAATANATTCATCATCACAAGGGTGAACCAAACATCGATAAGGTCCTCAGAAACTATANCNCGTGCACGAAGGAAACTGATTNCNACGTAACCAATCCCAAGGACAAGGAGNGTCAAAAATCGAACAGTAAGCGTGCTAGNGTTNGTGGCATTCCACCCGAGTCTTCGATTGAAGTGAGAGAGCAAGGTGGTTGACATCATCATCGTACAAAAAANCGCAACAATAAATGCAACACCGACTTCNATCATTCCTGTAATTTCTCGAGTAAACCATGATATTGCANTAAACGATGCGCANATGACGAGAACAAGACCTGGAGCGTACGANAAGACNCCAACTTCTCCGGATTTGCTNTTTTGCTTGACGATATCCATAGCAGATGAGGTCAACGTAAGCAAAGCCAAACACATCAAGATNATTCCAATTCCTGCGAGTTCNACGAACAGCGACCANTTCCCCGTGTAGATNCCTACNTGTATGAACAACTGACCGATTCCNTTTAGTTGCAAAAAGTGTCTCATGGTTGTTTTTTCAAAGGATGGAATGTTGTACACGAGTGGGAGCGTATCNAAGGCGATTCCAGCTAGAATTCCCATCAATGGGCCCAAAGCAAAGAGGACGATGAGAACAAAGTTCATCACGGACAATCTGTCCTCGTTTTCAAAAAGTTCATACGGTGAGAAAAANGTNANCCATGANAGAAGAAACGTCAATGCGATGAAGAAGAACATCGAGGANGTAAACAGTTCAAGATACGAACCAGCAAACTGCTTTCGNTTTTCCAATCCCTCACCTCACNTCNCATTCAGNAGTCGAGTAAGACCCANTTCATGCTTTTCNATATCAACGACAACATCTGCNCCNGGAATCAACAATAATTTGTCTTCNGTATCCAANGCAAAGACGCCAACACCTGTNTGTTCACACATAACTCGTAATTCCCTTCGACATGCCTGCTGATGCGATTCCATNTGAACCAGTGTCCGTAAGTCCACAATAACAGTGTCTCCNTGNAGAACTCGCTGCGCAATCTCACGGGTGCGTATNCGATGTTTGTTGTCGGGTTTGACATAACGCAGGGCTCGAATAGGGCGTATCTTGAGGCGAGTNCCATGATTGGAGAGATCGTGAAANGGCTCTCCATCAGGTGTCANCGGTCCNTTCCATGCATGCGTTTGAACCGGNGNTGGTTGAGACTGAACNACTTCAACGACAGGCTCAGGAACATCGGATGGAGTNCCCGTAAGNCGCTGNTTTTGGGTNNCNTNTGGTTCTTNAGGAGATTGTGNGNCAACACCAGCNTCGGGATCTGGAAGTCCAAAGAATTGCCANAGATTCCCCATTCGTATCACAAGTCCAAATCATCCAAAAGNTTGGAGAGATTTGTGTCTGTTGCAGNGGTAGTAGTCATTGAAGGTGTCGGTTNAATGGTNGGTGCAGGTGCTTGGTTTGCGGCGAGGTATTGCTCTCCGTAGTANGCCCACTGCTCCATCGTCCAACCNTCGGGTAACCCACTTGCTGGCAGCGGCGGTCCTTGGTGAACAACAGGTTGTTCAGTCGGAGCGATGGGNTGCTCNGGTGCTTGAGGCTGTGCTGGTTGTTCATACGCCGGTATTTCTGCTTCNGAATAGCTCGGTAACGGTGTNGNATCCCAAGCTTTNGTGGANGGTGTTTCCAGTACNTCAGAGGGGGNACGTCGTGTGATTAACAGGAACGAAGCGAGTACGANNACCAAGCCAACCAAGCACAAGATNACGATTGACATTGTTTTCGGGATGCCGAGTGTTTCACTGAATTCTTCAAGGAAACCTTCGGGNGGTGGTTCAGCAACATCGATGGTAATGCTGAANGTATTTGTNGCGAGNTCNTCATCGGTTACAGTAAGATTGATGCTCCACGTTCCTGCGGGNANGTCGTCGATTGACACTGTCGGACCNNTGACNCCGAGATCTTCTTCTCCTCGCCATTCGAAGGTCCANACGTAGAGCATGGTCANGAGGTCGGAGTCTGTATCATCCGTTCCCATTGAACTGAGATTCAGAATGTCGCCTTGGACGAGNTTATCCAGTGAACCGTTCGCNTANGAAATCGCTGCGAGAGGTATCTTATTTTGCACCTTTACAACNGCNGANATTGAATCCATTGCNCCATCGTCNTCCATNACCCAAGCNGTTACAGTACGNTAGCCTNCCGTCTCCCATGTGTATTCGAAATGNGTTCCAGTGATGTCGCANTCGTTGTTCATNGTGCCGTCAAGATCGGCATCCACCGTTCCATCAATGTCCCAACAAACCTCCAATGTTTCGANATCTGAAGCGGTATCGTCGACAACAACATCGAACTCAACCATGTCGTCTTCTGTTACAGGTAATCCATCAATTCGATTGATTGCATTAACGAAGTTCTCTTGTGCAGCAATGGTCGGAGCCACGTTTTCGATGGTCACTTTGGCAAGGGANGTTGACGAGGNNACNCCGTCATCATCAACTGCTCGTACNGAAAGAATGTGCTCTCCAGANGTTGGCCACGATGTTGATACATCCGAGGCNGANCCGTCTGTNGAAGCNGTGAAATTGTCAAGNACNTCGCTCAAATTCCAATCGATGATCAAACCATCACGATCGTTGAGGGTGTCATCNCCTTGAGCGCGAAGGATAACGGTCTGNTCNTCTTTGAGAACCCAAGTTCCATTGGCNTCGAANGGTGTGTTCACTCCAGCAATCCAAACTTCGATGTCNCCAATTGTTGGNGCCACGTTGAGNACTTGGAATGAGGAGANGACTTCCGTTTCNGCACCGTCATCATCTGTGGCGATTGCACGAACAGGGAAGGTACCCTCTTCCATTGGAGTAAANGTACAGGTNGGTCCAAACAGTCCCTCNTTGCACGTCAAATNCGGCCANGAGATGCTTACTTGNTGACCNGATGGAGAAACCGTATCAATGTCTCCACTATCGCTTGCGTCGATGGTAATGACTGATTCNACATCCACTTCAGACGGGTGGCTTAGGTTGATGTAGGGTGCACGGTTTAGGATTGTAATGTTACTCACCAATTCAGTTGTATCGAGTTCATTGTCTGTNACGATTGTCCGCAATTCCCAGTCACCGCCGTTTGACCAATTCCAATAGATCATACAGTCCGGNGTTGTGATGACATCGATTAGACCCGGCCTTGATTCAATCTCAAAGCGNCATTCAACATCNCCTCCATCNGGATCGAAGGACGCACTNGCATCGATNAGGACNTNCTCAAAGGTNTAATTNCCTACATCAATCGTGACGGAAGCGTTTGGAGCTCGTCCGACGAAAATNTCGATTGTTGCTTGATTGTTGCTCCGATTTGCATCNCCTGTAATCAGCTCATCCGGNTCTACTGTGAACGTCAATGTTTGATCACCGATGGTNGCTCCTTCNGGGACAGTCCAATCNACTTGAATTCTNTGTTCGCTGTACGCNTCTATNGANGGNACTGCTTGGCGAATGCTCTCACCNCCGGGTACGATGACTTCCATTTCNGTTGATGGAGATGGTAGNACACCCCGGTTTTGTGCAGGTAGAGAGAAACTGAGTACATCNCCNGGTAAAGCATTGTACCCAATNGATTTTGACAGNGTTGCNACCTCTCCATCNCGNGTCCTCGTTACNATGATGGAATCCTCTTGCGCAACGAGATCTATTCCAACGACGTTCAAATCAATGACAATTGTTGCAACACCAATAATCTCTTGCACAGGATCCCAAACGATTACTCCGTTGCTGCTGAAATCATCGCTTGCGATGGTGTCGTCGACAACGTTTGAGACGTTGATCGACTCCTCGATTTGACCGCTGCTGTTGGTAATCGGATTGAGCAGCGTTCCAGCCATTTCATAGCGTAACTGAAGATTTTTGTTTACCTCTGGAACACCATTTGGAGCGACAGCATACGTGCCGTAAATCTTCGACATGGTGTCTGGCAGTGTTGCAATAAATTGTGTCTCCACCTCAATGTCTACGTTGCGAGCACCAGGGGTTCTGCGCTTGTCAACGCCGAAGGAATCAGTGGGCTCGTAGTCNTTCAATAACCAATCAATCGTNAAACCTGCTGCATTNGAAATTCGAATCCANGAATTGAACCGAACGGCTGGACAGTACCAATTGAATCCNGAGTTCACNCCACTTGCATTCCACTCGTTGATNTTGTAGGANTCATCGCANCCNTCGTATTGAATTGTTGAACCATCNTCNGTTGGGATGCCGTCCGTGGTCACTTGCCANGAGTTGTTCTCTGCNCCATTTGTATCGAATTCCGTCGGGTCGAAGTAATCCGANGANCCGCTNACACTTGTCCCNGACATGAATGGCATGTACCACTGGTCNCCCGTNCTGAGCGGAAAATCGTACTTTTCCTTNGGNGGATCGTAATAGGTNTCGAAGGANATGGTNGCAAGTTTTTGTGANAGGAATCCAAGNTTGAAAGGTGCAAAGTCAACATCCAANTCAAATTCTGAATTGATTACAGCTAAGTCCCGAACCCGAACAATGTCTTCCCCGGTGTAGTCGATGGTTAATCTCCCACTTACGCCTTCGAGCGTTGCTCCACTGTTGCCTGAGGAAAACTCACCCTCAATTTTCATTTTNTATGCCAGTGTNTGGACNCTGNCAACGTTGATGAAAAANACATCCTCGATTTCATAAGTTGTGTCTCCTGTTANCGTGTTCAAACTGGCAGAGACGTTTGCTTGNGCAAGCAATTGGGCCACGTCGAACCTNGTTTCATAGGTCCATTTATCACCGATTCTCCAACTCGGAACATCGGTAGAACTTGTCGACACTCCGCTTCGCTCAACNGAATCNACTTCTTCCAGTGTTTGNACCTCATGATGGACCATGTGAATCATGGACATACAGGNCAANANAAACAACACNAGCAGCGCNGAAAAGCGGTTCGCCATAGCGGAATGTTCACTTTCTNGTACTTAGGAATTGTCAAGTTGTGAGTCGAGCCATTGTTGTCCGTAATGTTCCCACTGNTCNNAATTCCAACCNTCNGGTAACCCNGTNTCNGGGATTGGNGGTCCAGAGGATTGACCATCTGAAACAGAAGCACGAATCGAGTCGAANGCTCNCTCAACNGGTGGNTCCTGTGGTCGGTTTCTTCGNGCTGAAATTTCATGNGGCATCAAACCNACTTCTTCATCGCTAAAGATTGCGTTTTGTTGCTGGTCGAGTCGTTCAATCGCACGCTGCTTNCGGCCCGAACGTCGTCGACGCGTCAANAGGCCCAAAACAAGAATCATGAANGCTAACAAGGAAAGTTGGGCNGTCGGATTTGCTTCTCCACCGACCAANGCCGCACCCAGTTCNTCNACAAGTGTACGTTCTGGCGCTCCAATTTCGATATTGATGACCCGCGTACCGGGGCGTTCCGGATTCTCGTCCCAAGCCATGACTCGTATCGTGTACGNACCCTTTGTTGCAAATTCNTGTTNAATTTGCTTTCCTACCTTATCAGCATCGTTGTCCTTGATGCCNTCGCCGTTGCTATCGACGGATGTATCCAAATCCCAGACGATTGTNATTTGGTCAAGATCNTTGAGGGAATCGATGGTTCCAGTNGCATCGAGTATNCAGGTCTCCAGNGCATTGCATGCAATNTCTTTNGTTCGAACAATAGGTGGGATATTGAGTACGTCAANGGCAAGGACTTCGCTGACACGAACCCCATCATCGTCAGTAACATGGTAGATGACGGTNTGGGTTCCACTCGTGTTCCAGTGCCAAACCAACTCATCCCCAACNACATCACAATCGTCNTCTGCTCCACCGATGTCGTTTGAATCAAGACCCGGNTCAACATCCCAACAGCGGATGAGTGAATCAAGATCAGAGGGTGTATCGGTNGCATTTCCNGTCAACCGTATTTCNTCTCCCTCAGCNAGTGGTANGACTTCTTCAAGCGGCTGAACGATNGGTGGAACGTTNGCAACACTCACCCANCTCTCGTAGGTGCCACTGCTCGCACCCTCTGAGTCACGAACTTCGAGGCGCATNCGATGCAANCCAGAGGTTTCCCACATCATATCGAATTCNGANACACGCCCATCGAACGTCTTGATGAGGTTCGGTTGCGCATCATCNGGCCACCATCGATGNGTCAGGNCGTCCAAGTCATCGANGGAATCCAANGCCTGNCCTCGNAGNCGAACGANTTGNTCCTCTTCAACATGCCATGTCTGCTGCACATCCAATGGTAANGGGCCGCTTTCNTTGGTCATGGTNACGGACAACCCATGCGGATTGATGTTCGTAAATCGTATGTCGATGCTCGCCATNGTCATGGCACTGTCATCGTCCACGCCAACTGCTTGGAATGTGTGCCAACCCTCGGTNGGGGCGGTCGTTGTACANACACGCGTGTAATANCCCTCNTCACAGATTGCATTTGGCCAGTAGACATCGACAANGCCNGGAAATGGGTCTTCTGAGTCGGTATCGTTTGCATAGGCATAGAGCGTAACAGGGTATTCGACTTTGACTTCNGTCCGTGCGCTTACGACNTCGATGTTCGGTGCNCGATTCAGTATGNCAACGTCGAGAATTGCATCAACTTCATCTTGCTCNTCGTCCGTNATGGTCACCTCGATGGGATAGTCTCCNTCGTTTGTCCANGTCCAGTTCAGCATNCAATCANTCGACTCNACACGTGTCCATGCTGGTGTTCGGGTTCCNTCGTACCANGGNATATTGAAGAGACANGAGACGTTTCCACCGTCTTCATCAAAACTTCCNGAGGCATTGATCAATGTCTCNACNTTGGTGTAGACTTCGATGGGTTCNAGAACCGCNGTTGGTAATCTTCCTATGAACAACTCAATCTCTCCAAGNTCGTTGTCNGAATTTGCATCCGCAGNATTGACTTGCAAAGGATCGGCTTCCCANCGTATCGGNATGAANCCAATCGATGCATCTTCGGGNACGGTCCATGTGAAATTCACTTTGTGNGATTCATAGGTTTCAAGAGCNGGAAGTGTGAGGTCAAAGATGGANGCATCAGGNTGATAGATNCGCANATCNGTTTGCACTGATTGTGTAATNCCNTTGTTCACGACNGCAACCTCGATNGTCAATTCATCNCCNGGCAGAACATTGTAGCCAGACAATGAGCTAACNGTGCTAACNATACCGCTTCGATTTCGAATNACAACTGCNCGCTCTTCNTCAGCGATGAGNTCCAGNCCGACAAGATATTCGTCAAGTGTGATGGTTGCCGCACCAACATAATCCCCGCCCTTTGCCATAATTCCATGGCTGGCCCAGTCAGTATTTGTTGCTGAATAATCAATGCTGTTTCCCGAATCAAGAACTGTGCTTGCTGAACCATTCGATGCAGTTGTAACCGTNGTTGAGGTACCNTCGTATGCTACCTCGACGCCAACGCCACTGATTGTACCGTAACACGTCGGATCAAGNTGAACCCACACTTCCAGCGGCGAATCNAGAGCTGTTAGNGAACGCTCAGGAGCAACATCGACACACTCAGCACGAGTTCCNGGGTCGCTGTTGCTTTCAACGCCNGTGGAACCNACNGGCATGTATTGNTTCAAACGGAAATCAATGGTNAGNCCAACGTCTTCCTCNGCGTGTCTCCAGGCATAATTGTTAACGNCAGGACAATACCACCTGTATCCGGAGGATACGCCATCTGAATTCCANGANGTAAGCTCGTANGAGGAGTCGCAGCCGCTGTAGGCNATNCCTGCNCCAATTGCGTTGCGNGGTTGNCCAACATCTGTTACNTCCCACGTTGTTGTNTTCGTGTCGGTTTCNGGAGGTGGAAACGGTGTAATGTAATCGCTTTGCCCAGACCATGTTGAAGATGATGTTGTCAACGAAGTCCANCGTTCACCATACCGTAAGTGGNAAGTCATAGGCTTCNGTAGCNGGACTGTATTCGTTGGTGATTGTNATATCACCAAGGATTTGGGTTAGNGAACCGATTCCATATGGAATGAATTTGATGTANAAATCAAGGTCGTTCTTTACNGTAGCAAAATCGGTGACGCGTAGNTATTCAGTTTGCGTAAATTGGATTTCAGCNTTTCCTGTAAAACCNTCCAGTTCNACNCCGCTTTTGTCAAAGTCTGCTGTCATTCGCAGTTTGTAGACCCACTCTGANCGATTGTCGAATTGNAGTTCAAGGATGTCNGTGACNTCGGCAGTNGAATCTCCNCGAATCTCTCCAACGGTNGCTGAAACACCGGTATTNGTGATGAGAATTGATGGATCNAAGGTTCCTGAGTAAATCCATTTGTCACCGACTCTCCAACTNGGCACATCGGTCACTCCAGGATCNGCNCCGCTTTGGTGGACNTTCTGATCTTCAGNAAGGTGAGCNTGTTGTGTCAAGAGCGGCAATTGGCTNAAACCAANTAAAAGGCCAAGCACGAGCAACGTCAGNATGCGTGATTTGAGCGCTCCGCCCATGAACNNCNTCGNGNGTTCTTGCACATGAAAGATGCGACGTCTGCATCAGAGGAGGTCTGCAAGTTCGTCTTTNATGATTTCAACTGCTTCCAANATTTCGTCNTTGTGNCGGGCNCCGGTAATGACCATTTTACCGCTNCCGAAAATCAAGCAGACNACCTTGGGNTAATCGAGTCGATAAATCAACCCGGGGAATTGCTCAGGCTCGTANTCGACCTTGTCGAANGGNAGGTGGAATGTGAGGTTGTTGAGGTTTANTTTGCGAGGNTCNCCAGCNAGTGGNGCTCCAGTGAACTTGTCGTTTCCGTCGTAATCTTCNGGNTAATGNAGAGCGTAGGTTGCAACCATGTTTTGAACCTCAATTTCGACATCTTTCAAATCCCANGTGGTAATTCCAGCGGCACGCANGTCCTTGATCATNCGATCGATACCGGTGTGGATGTTGTCTTCGTCTTTTCCNCCNGTGCACACAGCACGTCCNGATCGGAACATGAGAATGGCGAGTTTNGGGTCCGTAACTCGGTAAACAACACCNGGNAATTGCTCAGGCTCATANTCGCAGTTCAGTTGAATNGCGATNTCTGGGAGGTCGAGTTCTTCTGCTACGCGGGTGCTTGCTACTACGTTGACGACTGTCAAACGCTCTTCATCGGTGGTCATGGGTTGTGGCTTTTATACCGTATATATAAAAGAAAGGCATCCTATCAAATNGAAATCATCCTGCANNNGNCGTNAATTTGCATNCTCNANTTTCAGTCCTTCAGCCTTGAATTCACTNATGAATGCTCTGCCACCTTCCATTTCAATCGCTCCAACGGTTTGTTCTGGATTTCTTGTTANCGCAATCATGCATCCTCCNCCTCCGGCACCGGTCATTTTTACCCCGAGGCTTGATGGCGCAGCAGCTCGAATNANCCGTTCGAGTTCTGGTGAAGAAACGCCCAGAGAACGCAAAACGATGTGATTCTCCGTCATTGCTCGTCCNACGGCCTCCATGTCCCCCTCTTGCAGTGACTGAATNCCCCTTCTGGCGATGGCGCCGATNGTTTCCAANTCGACCNTGCGTTTTGGGCTCTTTTCGATGAGTNGTGCGACTTGATNGACCATGGCNGATGTTGAACCACGAACGCCGGTGTTNCCNACAACAAGNGCAACACCTTCTGGTATCTGCGCATNAAACGTATGNAGATNCCATTGACGNGTTTCTCCGTTCACATCCATNGTCCTTGTTTCGATGTAATCCAGACTTTCNTCGATGGCATCNGATAGAACAACAAAACCCCCGAGAGAACTNGTGGCAGTGTCCATTGGACTCGCTCGACCACCNTGAGCTTCGGCTTCAGCAAGATGGGACAAAACACTCGCNTGTANAGGNTCGATCGNTTCATNCCGAATNTGTTGGAGTGCACCACACAGNGCGACGGATAAGGCCGCTGATGAACCGAGTCCTGAGGCTTTTGGNATGGTACCCCGGATGCGTATGNGCATNGGTTGNCCNTCATGCGGAGNTAATCGGGTGCGAATNTANTCGATGTGAGGATGCTTTTTCGCATCNAGTGTGCGGCCATCNACTCGCCATGCATTGAACGTTTTTTCACNTTCAATTTCAATGATCATCCGTTGGTCGATGCTGCATGCNANAGCAGGCTGNCCATAGACAACNGCATGCTCTCCNAAGAGGATNCACTTTCCNGGGGCNCTTGCTTTGACCATGTCTTGTCGAAGCGTATCTAAACCATTAGGATTGGTATTGATTACATCGTTGGGTTGAAGGATTGCGCNTGCTTGGGNNGTACATGATGGAACATCCNCTCGACGTTACNTACGCGGGAATCAAGGGGTATTACCTGCTNCTNGTTCTTGGNGGTNTCTCGATNGCTTTCTTNGCTTACCAAGTCCAGAAAGCNACTCGATTGGTCCTNCTTGGAGCNCCAGACAAGCGTTTTGATTCATGGGGNAAGCGTATGAAAGAGACCCTNACAGTTTGGCTNGGACAACGAAAAGTCTTGGAAGACAAGGTTGCAGGCACAATGCACGTCCTNATGTTTTGGGGCTTCCTCATGCTTTCTTCGGANATGCTCGANCTTGCCACGGCAAACCGATTCAGTGAACACATTNTACCNCAGGCCNTGAATGGAATNTGGAACGGGATGGTTGAACTCGGCTACACGAGCGCACTCATNGGTTGCTTCCTNGCNCTNAANCGNCGAGTTTTGTTCACNCCTGANAAGNTGAAAGGCAAATCACAACTTGAAGGAAATGTCATCCTTCTTCTTATCATGACCATNTGNACNACCTCTTACATTGTCGAGGCNGGNGAAAACCCACACCCAACTTGGGAAATGATNGGAGCATGGGTTGCTGATACGTTNGCCCCNTCTCAGACCATTGTCAACGCNGCATATTGGGCACACATGGTTGCCATCTGNACATTCNTGTTCCTNATTCCTCTNTCCAAGCACATGCATTTAGTCATGGCATTGCCAAACGTGGCTTTCTATGATACCCAACCCATGGCGAAGATGCGACCGCTTGCAACCGATGAAAGTGGTTCTGCAGTATCCTTAGAGGAACTTGACATCGAATCCTTCGGTGCTGCAAATTATACACAACTCACATGGAGGAGCCTCATCGATGGCTGGGCCTGCACATCGTGCGCACGATGCCAAGACGTTTGCCCAGCCTATGCCAGCGGGAAAGCGCTGAATCCAATGCAGATTATTCATGACGTACGAAATTATGCCAACGATCATGCCTCACAACTGTTTGCTGGCGAAAGCCCTGAAGAGGACATCATTGCCCGATTTGGAGAGGAATCGATCTGGGCTTGCACAACCTGCCATGCATGCGTTGACGTCTGCCCGGTCAACATTGAACGCGTTCCAAAATTAACCGACGCTCGACGTCACCTGATGATGGAACGAATGGAATTTGATGAAGCGGTTGAGGACACAATCATGCCGTTGATGGCGACAATTGAAAACCTTGAATCGGACTCAAATCCTTACGGTTTGCCTTCTCACGAGCGTGGAGATTGGGCTGCAGATCTTGATGTGAAGGTCTCTGAACCTGCCGAGTACATCTATTTCGCAGGTTGTGCGGCATCGTTCGATGAACGCAACAAGAAGGTTGCCAGAGATACAATCTCCATCATGAAAGAAGCAGGTCTCGATGTCGGCATACTTGGAATGCAAGAAGGATGCAGCGGTGATGCTGCTCGTCGTGCTGGTAACGAGTATTTGTTCCAGATGCTCGC
This sequence comes from Methanobacteriota archaeon, assembly GCA_002698145.1. GTDB lineage: Archaea > Thermoplasmatota > Poseidoniia > Poseidoniales > Poseidoniaceae > MGIIa-L2. The sequence goes on from NZVG01000026.1 coordinate 76,418, forward strand.
TGAGACTAACTTGGAGACGTTCAATGAACTTGGCGTCAAGAAAGTTGTTGCTTCCTGTCCTCACTGTTTCCATACACTTGGTAAGGAGTACAAGGATTACGGTGGCGAGGACATCGAGGTCATGCATCATTCGCAACTGATTTCCCACTTGCAACACGAAGGGAAACTACCACAACCAAAGCACGATGGATCTGTAACCTATCACGACCCGTGTTATCTCGGTCGAATTGGCGGAGAATACGATGCCCCAAGAGACGCCATTGGTGGGGTCGATGTTGAAGCCGAACGTTCCGGCCGTGGTTCATTCTGCTGTGGAGCGGGTGGCGCACAGATGTGGATGGAGGAACATGTTCCTGAAGGCAACGATCGTGTCAACATTATCCGCGCCAAAGAGCTTGCTTCCACAGGAGCAGACACCGTTGCGGTTGGTTGTCCGTTCTGCTCGACGATGGTTACCGATGGTTTATCGGCCATCGATGCGGAAATGGAAGTGAAAGATATTGCAGAATTGGTTTGGGAGCAAATCAAAGCCAACGATGCGAAAATCGAAGAAGCCAAAGCGGCTTGAAATCAGCAGATGATGTGGATGGATCGAGAAGCCCTGCTTTCTTGGTATCGGGGTATTCAGCGCCCACTACCATGGCGACTAGAGCCTTCACCGTGGTCGATCCTTCTTTCTGAAATTCTCCTACAACAGACCCAAATGGAACGTGGTATCGCTTACCACGCGAAATTATTGAAACGATTCCCAACGGTTCAATCAATGGCAGAATCAAGTGTGGATGAAGTTCTCCATCTGTGGCAAGGAGCTGGATATTACTCTCGAGCACGTCGACTTCACGCATTGGCACTTGATGTCATGGAATTGCATGGCGGCGTTCTTCCGAACGACTACGAGGGTTTACTTCAGCTTCCAGGCATTGGCCCTTACACTGCAGCAGCAATCGCTTCAATCGCATTTAACCAACCTGTTGCTTGTGTTGACGGAAACATACGCCGAGTGATGGCCCGTCAAACCAACCAGGAAGAACCATCGATAAAGCAGGTTCAGACGTTTGCAGACACTCACCTTGTTTCAGAATCACCAGGAGATTGGAATCAGGCGATGATGGAACTGGGAGCACTTGTTTGCAGACCAAGAAACCCCTCTTGTGAAGATTGTCCTATCGCAAAATCCTGCAAAGGCCGTTTGCGAGCGCATGAACTTCCCCGGCCAAGGAAGTCAAAGAAAAAAATTGTTGAATACACTTGCATTGTTCGAATTGATTCTGACGGATTTCCTGAACTCCACCAGCGACCGAGTACCGGACTGTTCGCTGGATTATGGGGCCCAGAAATGGCCTCAGATTTGAAGACAACGAATTGTGAATTTCTTGGTACGATTCGACATCACTTATCTCACCGAGAAATGGTTGTATCTGTGTGGAAATCGAATGGAACGAACGGAACCGATCCAAATGCAGTTGCGCTATCAACTCTCGATCGAAGGATCCTCGAATTGGTTGGCGTGTCCTAAAATATCCCATGAAAATGAGGCAAGACAACCAAGCAATGAGAAGAAAAGAATGAATTCAGCAGGCGCAGCAATGTCGATCCAAGGCTGAAGTTGGTCCAACGGAATGTTGTCTGGTGCAAGACCAAGTTTGGTACTTTGTTCATCGATTCCTCTTGCTAGTGTCGTCGTCATAACTGCGAGTGAAACAAGTGCTAATGTTAGAGATACCAACCGAAGCCTTCGCCCTATTGGATTGGGGTTTGGGAGTGAGAGATGGGCAAGAAAAGCCCACGCAAAACCACCATGAAAGACGATGATTGACGTGTAGACGTGAATTGANAGGTACTGGTACATATCGGCAAACGCAAGGACGGACANATGNGTTGAACTTGCNANACCGAGCATNGTCCCNANAAGAAGAACTCTCGGTCGTGCTTTCTCCTTGAACAAAAAATACAACCNGAGGGCGATTAGGAATTGAAATACGGATGAAACNAAAAGNCCTGCNGTGAAAACAAATCCTTCAATTCCTGGGNAATCTGATTCNGANATGAAGAACGGTATGTCACGATGATTGCCGAGCAACAANTGAAGNCTTACTGCTCCTAANACNGTGAAAAGCGGCANCATCCANCCNAACTTGACGAGATGTNCATCTNGAAGNACATACGAAGAGAATCGAATNCCNTCCGGGTTCTTGATGTCCNACCNCGCCATNGANTCNCCCTCGCACCNATTACGTATCAATCTTCAAGTGAGAGGTGTGACTCGGAGATATGTTCACATGCCGTTACGAGTGCACGACACACGCCGTCGCGANAAGGTTGATTTTACAACTCAATCCCCAGGNNGGGTCTCGATGTACGTTTGTGGTGTAACTGTTTACGACCATTGTCATCTTGGTCATGCACGNTGTTACATNGCATTTGANTTGATNCATCGTTGGCTTGAAGCCTCNGGTTACGATGTCGACTATGTTCAAAATTTCACNGACATCGANGATAAAATNATTTTGCGTTCGATCGAGTCNGGTGAGGANTGGAGAGACATNGTCGACCGAAACATCGCNACATATTTTGAGGACATGGATGCATTNAANATNCTTCGAGCAGANCANTACCCNCGNTGCACNGAGTACGTNGACTCNATGATTCANATCATTGANGACCTCNTNCAAAANGAACACGCNTATGTTGCNGATGANGGTGTTTATTTNCATGTTGATTCAGCNCCNGAAAAGTANGGTCAATTNACTGGCCAATCCATCGATGCAGTCCGACAAGGTGCNGGNGGCCGAGTCAACGAAACAGGTGGTGGGAAGCGNGATCACAAAGATTTCGCATTNTGGAAACAAGCNAAACCCGGTGAGCCNGTATGGCCCTCTCCNTGGGGNGAAGGNCGCCCNGGNTGGCANATTGANTGCACAGCTATGAGTCTCGANCATTTTGGAGCATCATTCGATATCCACGGAGGAGGACANGATCTTCGATTNCCGCATCATGAAGCTGAGATTTTCCAAAGCGAATGTCACACAGGGCATGCCCCACTTGCAGGCTATTGGTTGCACAACGGCTTCGTCAACATTGANGGAGAAAAGATGAGCAAGTCGCTTGGAAACTTTTGGACGATTCGAGACATTGTTCAGAAGGTTGATCCGTTTGTTCTTCGACTTGCCTTGGTNAATGCACATTACCGTTCTCCAATCGANATGAANGAACAANTGCTCAAGGATGCTCAACGNAACCACAGNCGCATTCTCCAAGTTTACGAATCTGCNTTGCGATTNGCGGTGGATGGTCGTCAACATGCTTTGCCNACACCNGANANAGCAAGCAGCGANCCNTTGGCGAAGAGTCTTGGTCTNCTCGAACGACTNGCTGAAGGNTTTGCTCAAGCCATGGATGATGATTTNAACAGTCGAGATGCCGTNGCNAAAGTGCTNGCAGCGACAAAGCAANTGCAACACCTNATGACGCTTGGTACCGATGATGGAGATAANCGGGCNATNGGCAATTATGCAAAANAATGGCTCGAGGAGACTGCAGGAAACATCCTCGGNATTTTACCATCNCCGGATCTTCTCNTNGCNGANCCAGAGGAAGATCCACGCAAAGCGGAAATCGCTGACCAAGTCGAAGCCCTGCTGGTTGAGAGAAGCGATGCAAGGGCNNACAAAGATTGGCCACGAGCGGATGCTATTCGAGACCAATTGAGTGAACTNGGTGTCGTGGTAACCGATACTGCGGAAGGTCCGAAATGGGACCTTGAGTAATCATTCCTCTTCGNTTGAAGGTGGAGGGGCGAGCGGCGGTAATTCNGGTATGAANTGCTTNTNTTCATCGTTCCATTCTTTTTCAATNATCACGGTCTGNTCNGCATCCATTTCCTCATCTTCCTCAGTGTTTCGTGTGATGAGTCCAATTGCAACGAGNAAAGCAATAACGATGATTGCAAGAAGAGCTTCTGCACCAAANAAGGAAGATTCTTCCGCTGAAGCNTCTTCAACATCNTCGCCAAGGATACAGTTTGGAGGGCACTCAGAATCCCGGGCNGAATCGCCACCGGTATCTGCGTCGTCGTTGCTGTCATCGCTGTTATCGTCATCCACCGGTGTGGTATCAACCGGATCNGAGATTGTTGAACCTCCNGTGTTGTCTTGAGGCTCAAGGACAACATTCACNCCTGTACGATCCCCNTTNTCCATCGGTANNTCGTAGTAATTCTCAAGTTGAGCCAAATTAATGTGCGTGTTCGCATGATTNGACCCCGTAATGACTCCAAAATGGCGAGNATCNCCNGTNGTGAAAATNNTGTTGAGGACNTTGCCTTGCATGGATGAATAACTGTCTGTGCTGGATGACCATGTGGATGCGATATCATCCGGATTGAGTTCCATCGCCATTTCCATGTCTTGAAGAATGGTAGCCCANGATTGCGTGCCTTCCGGAATCGAACGGTCNGTGACATCGACGGCTTTGTTGAAGCCNGGTCCNTCAACCAACTCCCAATCATCTCCTTTGAGCTCAGACATNAGATCAACATCACCAAACACAGGTTGCCCGTTCACGATTGTTAGCCGAACATCTGCATCNATGGCTTCGATGAGGTTTCTGTANGGATCTTGATGGAAAGTATCCAGCACAACGAGGTCTGCATACANTCCNGCATTGATGGTTCCAACGTAATTATGCCAGTTGCTTGCGAGAGCCGGATTCTTTGTCACCATTGCAGCAAGTTCGTAGTCAGAGAAATAGGAGGCAAGATTGTTGGTATTCCACATGTCTGCAATCTTCAATTCATGAAGGACATTCTTTGAGCCGCTGGGTCCCCAATCAGGGGCCAGAGAAATTCGTACTCCCGCTTGGTCTGCAGCNACAACATCGGTCGTATCTCCATAAAGAAGCAGATTTGAGAGCGGTGACCAAGCAAGGTCAGCNCCGNCTTGNCCCATTTTNTCGAACTCAACAGAAGTNAANGCAGTCCCATGGATGACGATCAATTCNCCAACAAGCAGGTTGTTTTGGACCAGAATATCAAANTCCGCACGGCTTACTTCNTCAACACCTTCGGACAAATGCAAGTACCAAGCGTTCAAGCTCCCGCTNGCGTTGCCAGACGTGATATGGTTGCCAGTGTAATCGGATTCAAGTGTTGTAACCTTTGTATGAATCCCATCGCCACCAAAATTGTACAACTCAATGTTTCTCGACAGCATGCTGTCCCAGGCGTCCGTGTTGCTNGCGGGNGAACCTTGCACCGAGGTGACGCCACCTGCGACGGCCATCACTTCAGCATACTTCATCTGTTGATCAGCCATGTTCCACATCGATGCTGTTTGNACGAACGTCTTCATCCAAGAGATATCGCGCTTGTAATTNGGNTTGTTCTTCCATTGGTTTCGGTTGGAATAACCTCCCTCNTCNGANGTTACAGAGGTATGNACCTCAAAGTCCCACANTGGAATNTGNTTGTAGTGCATGTGNTTGTGCGTATCGATCAANCCCGGNTAGATGGTNCCATTGGTTTCGATTACAGGAACACCNGTCAGGTCAACATTNTGNGGAATGTTATCGCCNCCCCATACTGCTGNAACCTTGCCATNTNGAACAAGTACATGTCCTTCATTNATGACATCAGAAATGCTGTTCATTGTAACGACNCGNCCTTNGAGGAGCATTGANTCGACNTANCCTCCATCNCTTATTCCAAAGCAACCGATCATGTTCTGNGCNACATCNAACGATTCNTTTTGNGCATANCCTGGTGTTGGAGGTCGAACCTTCCATATGGTNCCATTGTCCAATGGAACGTAGGAGTTCCCGTACCATGAGTCTNGANCTGGNTAGGACAAAGCATCGANNAGTGTNCCNTNATCATTGTACAGATTCACNGTGTCTCCGTCGTAATAATCCAACTCAATCCTTGAAGCATTGATGAAGACAGAAACATANTCTCCCGGCTGNATGATGGTGTTTCTGGCCAACTGGCANGGNGCACTACCGCCATCTGCNATGTCGTCAAGGACCCAGTTTGAGATGTTGATTGGATTTGATGTTGGGTTGTGNAATTCGATAAANTGGTCNGAGAACTTCCCATATTCACCATCTCCGTTCCAATCAGTAGCGTTGTAACAATTCGAGCAGGTTTCGTTGTTCTTCATNCCATTGGGCGANGCAAGAACTTCAGAGATGATGATGGATTGGGCTGATGCCTCGTCTTCNGTTGTTTCNTGCGAGTGCCCANGAGGNGCCATCANAACACAGAGAAGAANAAANGCTNTGNCGATTGAAGACACTCTGCCCATAACNCTGCCTTGCTCATTAAGCACATCAACCCGTCGATTGAGGNCTTNGGTAAAATGCATGAGCAAATATACTTNGACCCTCAGGANGNANTATGGCAACANTGGAAATGCAGAATTCTTCCTTCACTGANATAGTCGAAGGAAACAATCTGGTNATCATCGANTTCTGGGCTGANTGGTGTGGCCCCTGCAGAGCCTACGCACCTGTGTTTGAGCGCGTCTCTGAAGAATTCCCAGACGTNGTNTTNGCGAAGGTCGACACNGANGTCGAGCAAGCACTNGCNGGCTCNTTTGGAATNCGCTCCATACCAACAACCATCGCATTCAAGGAAGGCATTGGTGTNTTTATGCAACCAGGAGCACTCCCNGAAGACGCNNTAAGGGATTTGATNGGAAAACTTCAGGAACTGNACATGGACGAAGTNCGAGCAGAACTTGANGAGAGAGATTCAGAAGAANNAGCATAANGCGAAAAGCGTCNTATGTCGGTTTTGNGACGGTGGTATCAATGCGAAGCATATCTNTGCTGATGATTTTTCTTCTCCCGTCCCTNCTGTCGGGATGCTTCGGAGAAGATCTCCAAAACATGGGAGANGTTCCCNGNAACGAGAGTTACCCCGAACCNTGGGATCGTTCGAGCCTNGTTTACGANGACACAGACGTNTTNNCACGNGTNACTGTNAACGGGACGTTCGACATTGGACCTGTNCANTCNGTTTNCGTNGATGTTCCNAGCATNACCATCGCNGATGGAGGTGCTGGAGCTGCCGGNGGAGCAGTGGTTCACCTCGGCCTTTGGCTACCNGTGATNGAAGGATGCGATTATTCNTCNACAGAGAATTTGAGCGAGNANTGCTTGGTTCCCGTCATTGCAGAGATTGGACCCTACTACAACGANGGAGACGTTGATGCATTGACGCCTGCCAATCGGNTNGGCCGAATGCTGATTGAAAACTACGTCCCNCACGGTTTCGGTGTAGCCCAAGTTTCCGTATTTGGAACAGGTGAGTCAAATCACTGCATGGATCTCATGGGAACNGACGAACANCGCGGTATTGACGCTGCAGTTACTTGGCTTGGNACGCANTCATGGTCNAACGGAAACGTNGGTATCATCGGNAAATCATANGATGGGTCAACGCCCTGGCAGGCAGCAACNTTCGGAAANCCNCATCTTGCAACCATTGTTCCAATGTCCGGATTGATTGGTGTCCATGAANTGATGTGGCGCAATGGAAGTATGGAAGCCCGTGGGATGATTATGCACAACGGTGTTTACGGTTCGTTTGGAATCGATGGAGANACGGAAGACAGNCATACNCTTTGCGAGGGTTACATACAAGGATACGCNAATGGTCCTGCTGCTTACNTNAGNGGNGGCATGGTCGATTANGCAGGAAACACNTACTGGACGGAACGTTCCTTCCTCGATCGCGTNCTTCAGAACTACAACGGTTCNGTGTACNTGATTCAAGGCATGCAAGATTGGAANGTNGATCCTCACATGTCGTTCCCTGTTCATCAACAAGTCGAAGANGCNGGTATCGAAATCAAAACACTCGCAGGACAATGGGCACATGATTATCCNGACCGTGTNGAGGGACANTCNTCACAAGGGTCAGGTCGAGGTGCNGAGGCGTATCCTTACACGCTNCGATGGGACTGGGNCGATGAGATGCTTTACTGGTTNGATTGGTACCTCAAAGGAGANGGTCGNGCNCCTACACTCGGNGTCGANATGCAGGACAATCGAGGCGGATGGCGNTTTGAACAAACCTANCCGCCAATGGACGTCGAAAATCTTGANTTGACCGGAAGCGACCTCGCTCCAACNGGTTCCACGGTTTCAGCGACCAGTTCAGTAACACTCAGTTACGGNCCATTNGANGATGAGACTCGAATCATTGGAATGCCAACCTTCCACATAGATGCAACACCTGGTCTGTCCGGTGGACANCTTTTCATTGAAATGACGGATGGNACNGGGATGCACCTTGGCCATGCNGTGATGGATTTGCGATTCCATGCAGGGGGCCGATCTGGCCAAGAAGTCTTGNTACCGTTNTCTTCAGTTANGGCTNTGATGGANTTTATGCCGATGGATGTCGTTCTCCAAGCTGGAGAAGGAATTATTTTGACAGTNACNCAAACNGGNGAGGACTATGTTCCATCACCTGCAGCCTCTGGAGCAGTGACAATTGATTGGTCTCAAAGCACACTCACGCTACCACTCATCGAGCGAACNTGTGATGATTTATTCCAAGCACCAATGCTCAATTANTCNAGTGANAGCGGTCGNGTGTGCTGAACTAAAACAGTGACAAGATGTCACCAAAGACAGCCTTTGCATCGCCAGACGATCGTTCAACCAATCTGCGGACAATNAGTTCAGGTGTCGACCGAGCNAGACAATTCCGCTGAGGNGTACGGTCAACAATNAGTTCGAGATGTTCATCCAANCCNTTGGCCTCGATACCATCAATGCGCAAATNATCGCTGCCATAGGCNTCAAGAATTGCAGGTGCAAGNTGGGTAACAAGNACCATGCTTGTATCCGATTGTTGTTGGGCGGCTCGCAACATCCCCGCAATGATTCTTGCACCAGCGCCAGGTTCAGTAATCGCCTCAAGNTCNTCAGCNAGAATCAGTTTGGGTTGTGTGTTGCTNACGACNTGNGCAAGATCAACCANGGTTGTCTCNAGGGCNCCTGCACTCTGNGTNCCGCTTGANTTCGCAAGCACATGCAAGGCNTCNACNCGACCNATNAGNGCGTGTTCNGCAGGCACTGGNAGCCCCATGTGTGCCAAAATTGCAATNTGAGCAACCAGCTCAAGCANCGTNGTCTTTCCTCCACTGTTNGCTCCNGTNAGNANAGCGATGGATTGGCGATCGCCTTTNGGTGCTGCANGGCCCAACCCATAGNTGACGGGTTGAACNTCNCCTTCGATGAACAGATGCCGTCCNTGATCAAACCAAATGCCATGTTGAACCAATTCTGGAAGTGTNGCATTGTTGTGACGNGCCCANGAAGCNATGCTGTACCACATATCATGCTCGATGAGNCGTTGAATGGCTGTTTCACAGAGCGGTTTGAGGTCTGCTAATTTNGTGGCCAATCGAAGGAGATGGTCNTTACGACTGTCGTTGATACGNCGTTCCAACTCATCATTGATTTTATCCAAAACAGAGCGGTTNAGTTTNACCGGCCAATTCGAGGCGAAGAGNTCAAACGGTGTTTGTAANCCACTTGGTTCAAGATATGCNGACAGTTCNCTTCGACCCTGTTCGAGAATNTCCACGATAACGTCCTGTGTGGCTGATGCCAGTTTTCGTTGGAATGTTGCAGCATCAGCGAGNGCTTCGAGCATGTCAGAACCCGTCAAATCAAGGGATGTAGATTCCATACCTGCTGNAATTCTNTGATTCAGATCGTCNTCCAATTGTTTTGCAGTATTCCATAACCCATCNCGAATCGCTTCCATTGTTTCGANGTCACCNGAATCGCTCATCATGGCAAAGACGGTCGNGAGTTGTTCCAAACCTTCAGTCACGTGGAAGATTTTCTCCAGCGTNGGGTGAATGGCTTTNTCNTCTTCGTTCCTCCATTGCATGAGNTCGAGGATGACCTTGAGCGCCTTGCGATTGTTCGTGAACCAGTCNAGNGTGTATTCGGGAATCATGACATCTGAACGTCCGTTTTCCGGTAANACCANCCATCCAGGAGGCACATCTTCAGGTCCNTNTCGNCCAACCCANGTAACGGTTTTGAAGACAGTGTAGTCTTTCCATGACTCTTGAGCACTCGGGGTAAGGATACGNACGTATTGGCTCCATTCAGGGTGCTCTTGTTGACTAACAATAACTCGCTCATATCGTTGTGCTGGTCTTCGAGTGTAACTCAAATCTTTGAACATTGAACGGAGGTGAACAAATGCTTGTGGGGCTTCTTCGGCAAATGCGAGCATCTCCTTGCAACGTTCGCGACGCATCTCCACTTGATGGAGCGGCATCAACATCTGCATTCGCGAAGAACTCGCCCCATTCGAAGCAAACCGTTGCATGGAAGCAATGAGTTGCCCGTGTAGTTTCTCCGCTTCTGGGGTTGCAAGAAACGTAGCTTCAGCCCCGTTGTATTCACGCGCAAGGGACAATGCACGCTTGATTGAGATTCCATCGACCTCGGCGATACGAGAGATGTCGCCTGATTCAAGGGTCTTAATCAGTTCATGGCGACCACCGAAATGGTCATCCAATCGCTTCATTAATCGCTCGCCGATACCGGGTAAGTTCGTCAACACCATCGGCGTGAATGGTTTGTCAAGGGCTTTTGAGGATAACCCCCAATCCAACTTCATTGTTGGTAAACTGGGAGATGAAGTTCAACCGCAAACAATGGGTCGACATGCGTTGAGTCATGGTATGCTACGACGACACCGCCATCTCGAAGAATTGCTAAACTGGCGAAATCGAATCGAATGTCATTCCCCGCACCTGAGGTTGAATCAAGGTCACCCTGACCAATGTAGGTGAGTGTGTCTGGACTGAGGTCTTGGCTGTATTCTCTGGTGTGAAACAAAACGTCCACATCAGGTCCATCGCTCGATTGGTATCGGACGTTGAGTACAAACAGATCATGCTCACCGTTGGCTTGGAATTCCCACTCTTCAATGCTTGAGGCAGCACTTCCTAGATCGTATGTGTGATTGTTCCAACTGACGGCGCCATCGGTTGATGTATAGTGGGTAAACGTCGTACCAGAGTTTGCGACGCAGTGGATTGTACCGGTCATATCAATCTGGCAATACTCGCTAGGGAACTGTACGGGAAGCTCGTTCCAAGAAAGCGTCGTATCGAGGAAGGCAGCATTGCCGTTATCGAAGTATTGCGGGAACAGAAGCCCACCACTCGGCACAGCGAACGCTCGCATTTCCTTGTGGGGCTTGTTCACGTCCCAGTAAAAGTCAAGAGAGGCGTTCGTGAAGTCCAGGTCAACCTCAATGTCTGGTTGTGCGGATGAACGGCTCGGGAATTGAATCGGATAATAATTCAGTCCATCCACTGAAATTTGTCCACCGGCGTTTTGGGTTTGATGCCAGAAGTTGGAAACGACCAATGAAGCCCACTCACCATCACCGATGCTCGATGAAATGGGTCCAACAACTTCGACTTGCCAGCTGCGATCGTAGAAAGGCTCGGTTATGCGGTTGTAACACCATTTCCATTCCATTTCAGAATCATCGTAAAGGATGGCATAGAATTTGTCCAACTTGAGGTCGCCTCCCACGTATGGGAACCATGACATCGAAATGATGTCGCCATTGGTTGCTTGGACAATGCTACCCTCGCCTAGACCCTCTGTCCCAGGGTTGGTTGGGATGAATGTACGGCACTGTAGGTCCGGTGTAACACCTGGAATCCACGTATCCCAGTCATGACCGCGATCGACTGACCAGACAGGGTATTCACCTCCGATGTTGAGAATAGAACCCGAAATGGTGGTTGCGATGTAATGTTCACAACAATTTCCACCTTTTGATTCATCAAAAACAGCCCACGTCATGTTGGTTGTTTCATTGGACCGTAGATCGACGGTCATAAATTCGCGTGGAGATTCGTGAGTCTGCTCATCGATGAGGACATAATTTTCCCATGCTGATTGGTATTCTTCGTCCTCAACAATTGCTTCACCGTCACCGTAACATCCTGCAAGGAGCATGCTGCATACGAGCATCACGGCGAGAACTCCTCTGCGCATGGTGGCTCTAATCGGTGGCTGTTTTCAAATCCTTGCATAGTGCGTTGAACGTCCGAAGGCCTGTGAGTGTGTGGCTACCGAACCACGTTAATGCCTCTCCATCGATGCACAGCGTCCAAGGTCGACGGCCGCCGCTTGCTTCGACTGAATCACAGATTGCCTCGCCTTCTTGTTTCGAAAACTCATGAGGTTCACTCGAAAGAAGGAGTCCTTCAATCCCGTTCGAGGTGATGTGCTCCACAGTAACGACAGGGTAACCGTTTCCGTTTGGTTCGATATCAGGAATTCGAAATCCACATGTTTCAAGCAATGCACCAGAATATTTCTGTGGCGAAACGGCCATGAGCGGCTCATGCCAAATCATGGGTAAGACCACTGGCCCAGTCCCTTGCTGACAAATTGCGATTTCTTCTTGAACAGCATTCGCGAGTTTGCGAGCATTGGTCTCCAAGCCCAACAGTTGGCCAAGTTCGAGCAACATATTGGGGACATCGTCGGGTCCCTCAACGTAGCTCACGTAGGTATTGATGCCCAGTCTGGTTAATTCTTCAAAGACTTCCTTTGGGTTTTCCTCCCGATCCAGTAAAACCAAGTCCGGTTTTGCATTTCGTATTTTGTTGAGATTTGGTGTCTTTGTTCCTCCAACGACCTGAACATCCTTGATGTAGTCTGCAGGATGAATGCACCATGGTGTCCGACCAACGAGTTGCGATGCGTCAAGACCCAATTCTGCAAGTGTCAATGTAAGGCTTGGCACGAGCGAAATCACTCGCATGCTTTTCCCTCACACCTTGTGAACGCGATACGCGATCTGTGCGCCATCAACATCGAAGGCTTCGATGTCGGATGGAACGTGATCAACATTGAATGCAATTCCAGACGATCGAGTCTCCTTAGCAATCCATGTCTGATCTTCTGCGAACAATTCAGGGGCGCCTTTCATCCAAACCTCGACATCGATCATGGCTTCAATTTCCAAATTCATGTCCTTTCGTTTGGATTGAATTCGACGTGTAATGTCTCGTGCAAGCCCTTTCGAGAGAAGGTGAGGTGTGTCCTGCATATCAAGGACTAAACTAACGTGCGATGCGTCATCAGACTCGCCAATCGTGATGGTGGCGGCTGCGTATCCTTCGCGTTCCGCTCGTCGGACTTCGATGTCGGACACTAAGATATCCACGCCCATGATGGTGCACGAACCATTCTGGATTTCAGCAAGCAGCGATTCTTGGTCAGAGTGGTTCTTGATTTGACTCGCGATTGCGTTGACATCACCCTTTGCTCGAGGGGCCAGGGCTCTGAAATTTACCGCCAACTCGACTTGCTGAAAACGGTCGAGGTCGGTTTCGACGGAAATGCTCTCCACGTTCAATTCCTCACACAACAAGTCGTGATAAGGCTGCAAATCAGGTCCAGCAACAATCCAACCTTCTGCACATGGCAGACGTTGTCGGCGTTGGGCATCGATGCGAATTCGACGCCCAGTCTCCGCTAGTTCGCGTACCAGTTCCATCTCCCGTTCCAAATCGAGATCTTGTGGAGGTAGTTCGGCCGTTGCTTCGACAAGGTCTTCGTTCCAGGAATCAGCGGTAGCTCCTTCCGTTGAGCCAGGTGTCCCCAGAGGCCATGATGCCGTATGCACGGTCTCTCCGGTTAGGTTGCGATGAATCGTGTCGACCATAAATGGGCTGACAGGTGCAATAAGTCTGCAAAGGGTTACGAGGATTTCATGCAATGTGTGTTGACATGCGAGTTTATCACCAGAGTCAGCCTCTTCCCAAAGTCGTCGGCGACTTCGACGAACGTACCAATTTGACAAATCGTTGACGATGAAATCCTCGAGTTCTCGACACGCTTTGTGGAAATTCCAGTTGGCGAACCCATCGTGATACGCTTTCGCCGTGGAATGAAGTTTGGAAAGAATCCAGCGATCGAGACGTGGACGTTGTTCAACGGTTGACCGAGAAGTGGAGGGATCGAACGAATCCAAGGCAGCATAATCGGCATGGAAACGGTAGACATTCCACAATGTAAGGAACATTTTGGCATAGGTTTCACGAACGCCATTGGAGTCGAATTTCAGAGGATTCCAGGGAGCTCCTGCTGTCACCATGTACCATCGTGTTGCATCAGCACCTTCTCGGTTGAAGTGGTCCCACGGGTCAACAATGTTTCCTCTCGACTTGGACATCTTCTTACCTTCAGCATCCAGAATCAAACCAAGCGAGAGACATCGTTTGTAGGCAGGCGAGTCAAAGACGGTTGTTGAGACCGCCAGGAGAGTGTAGAACCAACCACGAGTTTGATCGACACCTTCGCAGATGTAATCAACAGGGAAGGATGAGTCAAACGTTCTGTTTTCGTCGAACGGGTGATGCCACTGTGCGAAAGGAGCACATCCCGAATCAAACCAGCAATCCATGACAAAAGGTTCCCTTTGCATTGGCTTTCCATGGTCTGAAACAAGCGTGAACGCATCGACAACCGGACGATGCAAATCGACATCGTCAGGACATTCAGGATTGTCATAGCCTGCGGCGTTCGCTTTTGCAACTTCTTCTTGTAATTCTGCGATCGAACCGATGCACTTCATGTTCCCGTCTTCGTCTCTCCAAACCGGTAGGGGTGTGCCCCAGTAGCGTTCCCTGGATATTGCCCAATCTTTGACGTTGCGAAGCCATTCGCCAAATCGACCTTCACCGACCCAATCCGGTGCCCACTCCACGCCATCGTTGAATTCGAGAAGACGTTCTTTCACGGCAGTCATTCGAACGAACCATGAGTCCATGGCATAGTAGAGGAGCGGATGATCGGTTCGCCAACAATGTGGGTAATCGTGGAGGTAACTCTTCTCTCGATAAAGAAGGCCAGAAGCAATCGCTTCGTTACGACCAACCAGAATTTCCATGACCGCATCGTCGCACGACTTGACGTACTGGCCATCGAGTTCCGGGTGTACTCCGTCAACAAAATTTCCTTCCATAGTAACGGTATGATAGGCTGGTAAACCGACTTCCATTCCAAGATTGTAATCGTCTTCACCGTACATTACGGCTGTGTGTACAACACCGGTTCCGTCCGTTGTGGTGACCCAATCAGCAGATAGGACCGTCCATGCTGTGGAGGATTCGCCTCGAGGAACGGCGTTTGGAAAGAGTGGTTCGTAGGCTTTTCCGACGAGTTCAGAACCTTGAATTTCTTCGATAACATCGACGTGATGACGAAGCACTTCCCCCATCAAATCCTTTGCGAGGATCAGCTCCTCGCCAACCGATGCACCACCTCGTCCATGCCAGCCTTCCGGTTCTTCGCGCACACGGCAGCGTGCATAGGTTACATCAGGACCAACGGCGAGTCCTACGTTACCTGGAAGGGTCCAAGGTGTGGTCGTCCAAGCAAGAATTGAAGCGGAATCATCCATCAACTTGAATTTGACATAGACTGAAGGTTCCTCAACCTCTTTGTATCCGAGTGCAACTTCATGGCTGGAATAAGATGTTCCGGTCTGCGGGCAGTACGGCAAGACTTTGTGACCCCTGTACAGCAGGTCCTTGTCAAACATCTGCTTGAGTGCCCACCAACATGATTCAACGTAATCGTTGTGAAGCGTTACATATGGATTGTCCAAATCAACCCAGTATGCCATCCGCTCCGTCATTTCACGCCATGCACTTTCATAGGTCCAAACACTTTCTCTGCATGCGTCATTAAACGCTTGCATCCCAAAGTTTTCAATCGCTTCATTGCTCATGAGGTCCATTCGTTTTTGCACTTCGATTTCGACGGGAAGTCCGTGTGTGTCCCAGCCACCTTTGCGCTCAACAAGAAACCCTTCCATTGATTTCCATCGGCAAACGAGATCCTTGTAAGCGCGTGCAACGACGTGATGAATCCCCGGTTTCCCGTTGGCGGTAGGGGGGCCTTCAAGGAAAATGAAAGGAGCACCGTCCCTGTTTGAACGAATGGACTGTTGGAATGTTTCTTCGTTCTTCCACGTTTCAAGCAGCGCTGTTTCAAGGGCAACAGCATCCAAGTCGCCTGCAGGGCTTGGTCGAACCATGACCTGCGAAATGCGCCGTTGTTTTCAATCTCTCCCTTCAATCATCGCAGTAGAAAGCACTGACACATTGAAGTCCTTTGAAAATTAGGCAAGGTTATGGCCGACTCATACAAGGGGCGGGGCGTTGCTTTCTTGGTGTTGCTCTTGTTTGTCATGGGACCATACATGACATTGGTCCCACCCGCTCCCGCTTTGCTTCTGGATGAGACGCAAAAGCCCAATTTTGTGACTGAGGGTACCCCTGTGACAGTCGACGTGCGACCCGGTCAAATAAGCCAGTCTCCGTTCATGCTTGATGTACCATCGTCGACTGGAGCAATTACTTCACTCGATTTGGCTGTACAATCAGCGACCATGGCGAATTCTCAAACCCTGCTATGGGAGGGGGATGCTTCATGGAATCATGTGGATGCCTCGCACAACAACACATTCGCTCAATCTGGTATCTTATCCGGAGACGGGTCGGTTCCAGGCTACGATTTTAACAACGGACTCCAAGGTTGGACTGTCTCTTCATCGACGTATGTTGGGCCATACACCAGCAATGCTTGCGGTTACAACGGATCGAGTGGAGGATCCCTCAAGACCCAAGCAAGCACGACGCCTGAGTATGCCACGTCGCCAACGATTAACTTAGCCGGACGTTCCACGGTTCCCTTCCACGCATGGGTTCATGAAGGACGTGTGGGGTGTGGCGAAACCCCAGATTCGAGCGAGAATCTCCAATTCCTATACAAAACCGCAGCTGGGCAGTGGACTGTGTTCCACACCTTCCAAGGTGGTGGAACACAAACCAGTAATTTCCAATACGCAACCACGCTTCCAGCAGCAGCCCTGCACTCCACCTCACAGTTCCGAATTCAACAAACGACTGGAAGCGGCACATGCTGTGACTATTGGTTTATCGACGACGTCATAGTCGTCCTCCCGCCTGTTACTTCATGGACAAGCCCAACGTTTGGTTACAATTCCTCCAACAGTTTCTCATTGGCTGAAGGACCGTATGCGCCCATGCACATCAACGCAAATCTGCCCTTGGGTTCAACGCTTCATTGGACCCTCATCGATGCACAAACAGGCGACAATATCTCTGGGTTCGAATCCATTGAAGGTACGACCGTTCACCTCGATGCAGTCGATTGGGAGCTTTACGGATCTCTCCGACTTCGTCTCATGTTTGAGGGGTTGGACAGTAATTCAATGCCTTCGGTCGAATCGATCTCTGCCGGTGGTTTGGTCAAAGACAGCTTTTCGACGGATCCAACATTGAGAGGATGGTCGCTCAACAACAGTACATACCTCGCTGGTGCAGTTTCGTCGATAGCGAACGGAACGGTTCACTCACCTTGGTACACCAGCAATTCCCCACTTGCGGGTTATCAAATTGCAGCGGTATTGCAAGATTTTGATTCCTTTGTTCGNCACGCTGANTCCGANCCNTGGACTCCGATTTCTCTACCATATTCCGGTATTCTNTCTCCGAATGAGCATGCTTTCCAANTCATGTTNATGCACAATACATCNCAACCCGCCCTGCTCGATGAGGTTCAGGTGACGATGTCAACAGGTCAGCGAGTGCACTCNCCAATGTTGGACNTCGANGGAGATGATNTCTTNGAATGGGGCGATCCCGATGTCAGAATCGGTTCATGGGGCTTNCAGNATCATTTCTCNACCGGTGAAAAATCCCACAAAGCATCGTTTGGATTTTCCGGACTTGCTGAGGCTTCAGCGTGGATACCNGCAACAAATCTCGANCAATTTGGNGTNTCCNTGACAAGCGAAAATGGAAACATGACGGGCATGTCTTTGCGNATNGGAGGATCAACTGTCCTCNCAAANACGCTTGANAANGNAACCGTTTACCGTCTCGAACTCAATNCGTCCGAACAATCGCTNCTCAAAACGACNCTNNGTAGNCANGGTGCATTGTTAAACAACATGGGTCAAGGTTNNGCTCTNGTTGAAATGGAAGTNTATGGNAATGGAATNGCAACCTTNTCCAATCTTGCTGCTCCNTANGCAACNNTANCAACAATNTCNGCAAANCAACAATCNCCNCTTGTNATGGCTGCGAACTCAGCGTACCGTACGCCTGTTCCCTCTCTATCCATNGAATTCCCATTCTCCGGTCTTTCCAACGGTAAGTTGATCGTTGANGCAACAGATATGGAATTCAGTGACGAAGTCGCTGTATACTACCCNGTGTCNATGGAAAACGCTTCCAATCCACTCACGCCTTCGCAACGATGGCTGTCNTTTACAGCACCATTCGATGTCGACGCNGCACGCTCAATCTCCTTGGTCCGATTGGACGTNCAAGGNCAAAACAACCACGCTACNTGGCTNCAACCAACAGGNGGTGGCGCTGCGCTCGGCCAAGGTGANAGCTCGNTGGTNGANCTCCATCCTACNGAGTCNCTCAGCATCGCAACAGTNTCGGCNACNNNGAGCGACATNACCGTAAAATTCCGAGTTGAACAAGGGTGGGATGANGAGGATNTGTTNACAGCNAAAATGCGTGTTGTCCTNGANAACGATGTNATTTCTCGGCCTGGNCANTACATGTGGAGTGGNGTCGGTGGCGGACAAGCCTTCGAGAACGATTTGGTCATCAAATCNGTCGAAATTAGCGATGACAACGGACTTATTGACCCATCAACAGAATATCTTGCCGCAGGNGGAGNATTGAATTTCTCAATCGATGTTGGCTACGAAGGTGTTGAGGGAATCGATGCNTTTGCTGATGGAGANGCTGAGGTTCAACTTTGGCAAGGAAGNACNATGGTCGCCAACACGACAAGTCTCGATGTTGATANGTGGAATGTTTCTGACGTTGCACCNTACTCCTTTGGAGATNTGACNTGGACTGTNCGTGTCCTTCCTCTCAATGGCGGTGATATCGTTGNNGAATCAGAGTACACTCGAACGTTCAAGATNGATCCNACNGCACCGGCTGTNATCGCATCGTCCGTCGAATGGTACGACCACCGACTCGCATCGACGAGCCAAACAGTTCAGTTCCAGATTCTTGATCCNGTNCTGCTTCCATCGGACGTTCAGGTCATGTTGTGGAGAGANTGGCTGGACGATGTNGATCTCAACGGATGGCCAAGTGCGGATGAATACAAACCNCGTTCNCTCATCATTCCAACCGANTTNAGCCTCTCAACCGGTCTCTACACNCTCTTATTTGATGACTCGATGGGGTCGCAAGGCCAGAAGGTNGCAGGATACTTGGTCGGTTCAGATGCTTCTGGACAGNNNNTGGAAGACGCAGGNACAGGTGAAGATGGTGAACANTTGTTCATGTATCAAATTGGTCCGGANGGNCCTCCAACTCTGTCCGCAACNGCAATGTCGTGGAATGGTGGGGCNAAGCCGTGGCTNCACCCAAGCCAAGCATACACGATGCGTGTTGANATGACCGAGCCNAACGGTGCATCGGATNTAACCACGGTCGAAATNCAACTNGCATCGAATATTTTGACTTCNCCGCTNTCCTTTACGTGGGATTTNAGAACCGATTCGTGTGTNTCAAACAGCNTTCANCTCATCATNCATGACTGCAATATGCTNGCACTGGATGGAACCACAGCTGGACCATATGAAAAGGANACAAGATTGGTAACAGAGCTGGAGNTGGCTTGGACNACACCNGATCTNGGCGAAACGTTCCGAGAGCCTAGTGTCAAAATTATNGACCGAGCCGGACAAGAAGTCCTCCAGACNTTCCCCGCTNTNCGCTGGCGATTNTCNCCNGCATTGATGATTCCTCAAGAATCNGTCTCGTTGGTTCTTACNCAAGGAACGGTTCTTGAAGACGGNGCAAGGNTGCCTCCAACCTCACCGTTNGANTTGACNGGCGGTTTGATGTTTGAAACAACCGAAACNATACCCAACTTCAATTGCAGTGTNGANGTNATGTTTGCAGGACAAACCTACACGGCTGAGACCTACGANGGTATTTGGAACGTNGAACTTCAATCGCCACCAACATCAGGAACCATTCCACTTACATGGTCGGTTGGATGTTTACCTCCACAAGGTGTGGATGCAACGGAGAAAGAATCCTCAGTCAAATGGATGATTGTTGATGGGCTTGGNCCAGAGCCGNAAGAGGTNCAGACGCCTCGTCCTGGGTCGGTTCTTACAGCAGAGGANCACNAAGTNACNATNGTACTTTCTGAGGAAGGAGGAATCGATTTTGAATCTCTCCGGCTTGCTTGGTGGGTCGAAGACACCGTAACAGGCGAGTTCATCCGAGGAGGTGACAGCCCATTCCTTNTGCAAGGNACGGAAATNAGTGGCNTGAATCTCATCGGAACAGGTACCATGGACTTGAGTGTNATCACCGATGATATGCTGATTGATCGATTTACGGTCTATGTGCTCATTGAAGGCCGAGACCTTGCNGGAAACCTTGTTCTTGGAGGAGAAGGGCAATCAGCAGGGAACGCCGTTACNTCTTGGTTAATGNANTGGCGACAACCGAAATTTGAATTGGACACACCAGCCATGGAATACTCTCGATTGAATCTCCAAACCGGTGATTCAACNGCNGTGCAGATNTTCGTAAAGAACGTAGGTGACTTGGACGGAACCANTTCNGCAACCATCTCCGTTGTTCGTGCAGACGGTACATCTGAAATCCTACGTCAGACGGANATNGACGTNNCAGAGAANGGCCTNGGAACAATTCTCATCGATTGGGCNCCAGANCAANAAGGNTTGCAGTGGATNGAAGTTGTTCTNGANAGCGGTGCAACCGGTANNGGTCCGTCGGTCGATGTTCGTCCGCAAAGNGACCCNTCCNTCACNGAGGCAGTGTTTGGGGANGTGAACCCAGTTCTCGGAGCGATTGGTGCACTCCTCGGNCTCTCAATCATTCTCGCTTTGCTGCTGATGGCCCGCAATGCNACGGTGCGCCGAGGTGCAAAATCTGAATACGAGTGGGACGAATATTCNGANTATCTTGANGANGATGAGGACGATTACGNCGATGAAGATNANGATNTGGNNTTGAATGAACCAATCAACGACTCANCACCNGTNGAAACCGCAAGCGTTCAGCCTGCATCAACCGCTCAAGCAACAACCGCTGATGGNTGGACGCAAGGTTCCGATGGTATTTGGTGGTGGCAAAATCAACANGANGGTAGCTGGTGGTACAAAGATGCAAACGGCGAAATNCTGCAATACAAATGATGCATCATTTCTATGAAACCCGACCANGTGGGATGNTCATGGGCGAGCAAGANGGGAGCATCATTGCACTGCTTCAACTCAACCCAACCGTGGGCGANATCGCCGGAAATGCGCAACGTCTTGAACGATTTATTCGAACTGCGGCCGCTTCTGGAGCGGTTGCAANCGTNAGTACAGAATTAGCNATTTGNGGNTATCCNCCTCGCGATTTGTTGATGCAANCAAATTTTGTCGAGATTGCACAACANGCAGTATGGGNACTNGATGTTGAGATTCCGTCGTTGATTGGAACGCCTACAANTCCGGACCATGANCGTGGAAAACCNGGCAATGGNGTTGCTCTNCTTGGAAACAAAGCGCCAGTGAAAATTGTTGCGAGAAAGCAATTGCTCCCNACTTACGATGTTTTTGATGAGGCNCGTTACTTCGANTCGGACGACCGGCCTGGGATTGCCCGNACNCTCTNNNCACCCCTCGANTTGGGGGTNACGGTNTGTGAGGATGCTTGGCAAATCGCNGGAGAGACTCCATCCGAATACGATGCAGATCCCATCGAACAATTGGNAGAATGGGGCCGTCAAGGAGTCAATCTTGATGCAACNGTGAACCTTTCTGCATCGCCNTACCACTCAAACAAAATTCAGACNCGTCTTCANGTNGCNCGAACAGCAGCNAAAACCCTCGGGCANCCCTTTCTTCTNTCAAATCAAATNGGTGGTAACGATGACCTCCTNTTCGACGGTCGNTCACTCGCAGCATGGCCNTCCGGNGATGTGGTTGTTGCCCCGTCATGGCAAGAAGGCATCCTTCTTGTCGACATCAACGATCCACAAGCGACGACTTGGATTTCAATGGAATCCAAAGAAGGTGAAGTCAAACACTTNTCGNCNGACGAAATNGGGAATGAGCGNGAGGATGTTCTNGACGAACTNGCCGACGCAGTCATCATTGGACTGCGTGATTATTGTCAGAAGTCAGGGATTGAACAAATCGTTCTGGGATTAAGNGGAGGCATTGACTCTGCNGTTGCGGCATGTGTNGCCGCTGAAGCTGTCGGGCCAGAAAATGTTCTGGGAATATCGATGCCCTCNCGTTTTTCATCNCAGCATTCCATGGATGATGCAAAGTACACNGCGGAAGCCCTTGGAATGGAGTANGCTACNATNTCNATNGATTCCCANCACTCGGGNATNGAACANCACCTCGANCAAATGCTTGAGGAAGGTTCCAANGTCGCTGCGGAGAACATTCAATCNCGTNTACGNGGAATNCTTGTNATGGCACATGCAAATGCGCAGGGACGAATGGCTATTGCAACTGGAAACAAATCAGAACTNGCCCAAGGATANTGTACACTGTACGGTGATATGGCAGGNGGATACACTCCNTTAGGAGACGTCTACAAAATGGAAGTNTANGGACTCGCTGAAGTGTTTAACCGTCGTGCTCTTGAACGCCAANAGAAACCTCCNGTGAACACCTCGACCATGACCAAGCCACCCTCNGCNGANCTTGCTCCNGACCAACGAGATGACGACACGCTTCCACCGTACGAAACACTTGATGAGATTCTCAAAAACCACATCGANAAAGGACTNGGNGCAGAANCAATCGCTAAACTTGGCTTTGATTATGANACGGTTGTTTCCGTCTTGCAACGNCTCGAAGCCAATGANCACAAACGTTGGCAGATGTCGCCAGCACCTCGTGTCTCATCNCGAGCATTTGGTCAAGGCTGGCGACATCCACTTGCCAGCAAACATGATTGGCGTCGCTAATCGATGAACATAAGAGCATGATGGNTAACGAAGCATCATGACGAACCANCANCTCAACATNGCGGGNTACAAATTCGTTGTACTTCCCGATCGAGATGCTTTGCGTCAACCCTTGAAACAACAATGCGANGAACTTGGGTTGANAGGAACAATCCTTCTCAGTTTTGAAGGAATCAACATNTTCATNGCAGGNCCTGAAGAAAACATCAATGNCTTNCGNACGAGTCTNNTGANCGATGAGCGATTTGCTGACATTGANTTTAAGNAGTCNTATTCAGAACACCAACCATTTAATCGAATGAATGTNCGTCTNAANAATGAAATCATTTCCGTGGGTCTGCCCAACTTTGATCGAATTGAACCGGNNGATGGACGCATTCGTCCNNAAGAACTTCACNAAAGGCTGCTCAANGANGATGACCTTGTTCTCCTNGATACGCGNAACACGTANGAAACACGACTTGGTACNTTNCNGAACGCCATCGAATTGGACCTCGATACCTTCCGGTCTTTCCCAGAAGCAGTTGCNAAACTNGGNGANGAATACAAGGACAAAGAAATTGTCATGTTCTGTACCGGNGGAGTNCGNTGTGAGAAAGCCAGCGTNATCATGAAGGATGCTGGTTTTACCAACATTAAGCAACTNGAGGGNGGTATTCTCGGATANTTTGAACAGGTAGGTGGNGATTATTGGGACGGTGAATGCTTTGTNTTNGANAAACGGGTTGCTCTTCTTCCAAACCTAACTGAAACGGGGACAACGATTTGTTTTGCTTGTCGCGAACCCCTCACGCCAAAGGAGCANTTGCATCCTGCATANGTTCCAGGTGAATCNTGCTCGTATTGCATCGATCGNCATCAATCCCAAACCATCCATTGATNNCGNATGGATGGACGTAGATATTGGTGCAATTCATGGCCATGCTGCCCATCGTCTGCAATGAACAACAAATGACTGGAGGTTGTCCTTAGACTGCCATAGGTTCCAGCNTTGGAATCGTTNCCAACCCCTGTCCAAACATCGAGNACCAATGTTGCNGTGTTTCCTTCAATAGCCCAAAGNGCATGGCCGCTGTTTGTTCCAGAATCATCCAGTCCTTGNGCNANNACNTACAATGTTGAATCNACNNATGCCATCGANCGAGGNTGACTTGTGCTTATCCCCGGCATNANATCGATGGTCAACGNAGTGCCTGAAACAGTTCCATCGGTCTGACANAGNTCCATTCCAGTGTGNCCAAGAACGCAATCAAACCANATCGTNGTTCCATCNCTCACGACNTCATTGCTGTGTCCNGGTGCAAGNATATTCGTGCTTAATTCNTCCANCACTCCTGTTGNNAGTGNGTAACCAAACAAGGTTGCATCAGCGCCTCGATGGACTGCATCAAACACGATGNTGTCGCCCAGTTGCTNTATCCCAAANGCNGGAGCCATCACGGAAACCGGTGTCGTCGTTCCCTCCCTTGTCAACGAAGTTAACCACTGATGTCCGCCGTTGTAGTCCAGTTTGGCGAGTTGACGGCCTGTCCCATCGCTTGCAGCAACAACAAATCCACCATCGACTGACAATCCTTGCGAAGGCGATGANTCTCCAAATGGTTGCAAATCATGGATGTGAAGGACACCATCGTTGCTGAGGAANATCATCTCNAGGCCTGCTTGAGCATCTTTTGCTGCAAACCACANCCCGAAGGCATCTCCTCGCAACAANCCNTGTCCGAACGAGGACAGAGAGGTGGACTGATTCAAAAGATCAGAGGACACTGTGNCNGAAAACCATGGNGCNTGCCATATCGATGTNGTTACGCTACCGTTTGTCCACCAAATNCGGTGCCCTTGTTGACCATGCGTTGTGAAAACAGCCCCATTCATCCANGGAGTGATTTCNGATGTCCAATCAATCGCATCNCCNGATTCCATATCNCCNAGCATTGTTGTTCCAACCGNNGTTCCATCACTNACCCAAAGNTCTCGCCCNTTNACTCCATCATCAGCGTCGAAAAAGAAACGCGTACCTCGCTCGGTATCTATGGCAAGAATACCAAGTTCGCGACCAGGAACGGCATCACCCGATGGATGAATATCCATGACCANGCTTGGGACATTGTTTTGATCAAGCATCCAAAGTTCACAACCNTTTGTTCCGTCGGTNGCAGAAAACAAATATTCGACAGANCTATCGCTCCATTCTGATTGAGCACATACCGATGACATTGAATCTCCTGTGTTAGCAAAAATGTCTCCTGTCAATCCTTNATACAGTTGCTCTGANCAGATTCGAAGTGATTCTCGGANCTCNTCTTCNTGAAGGATACCATCGTTCGCAGTCGCTCGATCCGTACCNTCGTCCACNCCAAATTGCATCACAANGCCTTGTGGGCAGATTGANGATGGTGCGGGGTGTTNTTCGATAAGTGCTGAATAACCTNGGGAGCCATTTGTGCCCNGNTGGCCTTCAGGCCCCTCANCGCCAAGNTGTCCATCGCAAACATGGGCTGTGGTTTCGACCTCTTCNTCGTCAAGGTAGAGGTTGTGATTGTTGTCGACGCCTGATTTGATTTGTATGCCTCCAAATTGGCATGGAATNCCGGGNGATAAGGCGGTGAGATTGACCAGACTTGAGTTTCCGTTNGNNCCATTATCGCCGTCAAAACCGGATTGTCCTTGNGGGCCNGAGAGACCCTGTTGACCGTGACAGACCTTTGTACTGCTCGTTATTTCTTCCGCNGACAGCCTTCCATCACCGTTGAAGTCTGTGCCCAAGAAAATATCTGCACCTCCNTCAGGACAATAGACATCGGCTTCCCTCCCNTCGGTTTCGACAAGNATCGATGATTCACCATCATTGATTGAATCNAGTGGTTCAATCGAATGATGNAGGACGAGTGCCCAAATCGATAGAAGTAGTGCGCTNAGCACAACGGTTGTCTTCAACATTTTTGCAATGTTTTCACGTGATAGAAAANGCGAACNTCGTTCATCACGGCGGGCTCCTTGTGTGTTGTTCTCAGTAGAGGACATAATTGCNGGAGCGACNTCAACCGTATCAAAACCATCGGTTGAGAACACGAGTCTTGATGAAGCNCCAATGTTTGGNATTGTTCATGGAACTTCCCAAGCGCTTGGCAGAGCAGTTGGAAGGAAAGGAAGGNCCNACGCGNCAAAANGCNGCGCGTCTTGTNGTNGACCTTGCNCGAGTCGCAAAGGCAGAGTCGTTTGTTGCAGTCGACCATGCCCATGTTTCCGGTGTTTCAGTNATCACCGGTGGACACGGNTTGCGNACTTTCCTCAATGACCTTAGTGGGGATGAAACTGGAACCGTTGTGATTCCAACGACCCTCAATTCNGCAGGATGTGATCGCCAAAAAATGGAAGANATGGAGATTCTTTGGCCGGATTTTCTNGAGCAACAATTCGAAATTGTCCAAGCATATGACCGACTNGGGATTGAAGCAACTTTGTCATGCACGCCATACGATCGTGGAATTNAGATCGAGGGTGAAGTTGCTTCTTGGGCAGAATCCAANGCCGTTTGCTATTCGAACACCTGGACATCGCTGATTACGAACCGNGAATCNGGNCTGAGTGCTCTTGCAACTGCATTGACTGGATTTGCACCTGCATGGGGNCTGCATCTTGAATCGAATCGAAAACCGAANATTCGAGTGGTTGTCNANTGCGAACTTGAGACGCTCTCGGACTATTCCATACTTGGAGATTGGATTGGAAAGAATGCCAAACCGGAATGGGACCTTCCATTTGGCCCAATGCCGTTNNTNCAGGGCTTNGACGANTACNTTTCNTTTGCTNGGAANAAGGCCTTGACCGCAGCAGCGGCGAATTATGGTACACCAATGATGTGGGTTGACGGNCATACAGAGCCCCCAGANGATTCCATCGATTGGCAAGGTGTTCTNANNTTTACAAAAGAAGATCTCGATGAACGCTANCAAGAACTTCGCCCACGNGGACAGGTAGATTTGGTTGTNATTGGTTGCCCGCAAGCAAGTTTGGAAGAGATGCGTACAACCGCAGCAGCGTTACGAACGCACATGGAGTTTGGTGAATCNGTTCCAAATCAACGTCTCTGGGTTTTTACAAGTCAGGAAAATTANGCACTCGCAGAAGCCGATGGGACGATTTCAATATTGGANGAAGCAGGNTCGCTCGTCCTTGTTGATACATGTCCTGAGGTGACTCCTTACAACCGAGAAAAGTACAATCACTTGCTCACCAANTCAATGAAAGCAGAGCATTATCTNACNAGCGGGNTGAATCGTATACCAACCAGTGTGGCTTCGATACAGGAATGCGTGAGGCATGCNATCGACCCCCACCTNGCCAAGGGCCCAACCCCTAAGCTCACNCAAGCTTCTCACGGAGGTCAGAANAGCTCAAANACGCATCAAACNGGTNTGAAGANCATTGCNGGGTCTGGANTAAGTTCGCANGGGGATTTNTCGATNGANGGAACAGCNATGGTCACNGATGTGCCGATCACCTATTTGGGCTATGTAAACAGGGATACGGGTGTCGTCGANGAACCAGGNCANCCTNTGGATGGACGNGCGATTGAAAATACAATCNTNATCTATCCAAAAGGNTCTGGNTCGACNGTCGCACCGTACGTACTGATGGGTNTACTGTACGAGAACAAAGGACCTCTNGCNNTCATCAACCGTGATGTNTGNCCNCTNACNCTCCCNGCTTGTTCNNTNTTGAACGTTCCATACGGCCANGGTTTTGATGAAGATCCGTGCATGNTTATCAACGATGGTGACCGAATTCGCTTCAAGCGTGAACNAGAAAACGTCTCCATCGAAGTCATTGAACGGGCGTGAGTCAATGCGTTTCCTTGTAACGGGAGGAGCAGGATTTCTTGGCTCAAGTTTGGTTGAGTCCCTCGTGGACCTTGGACATGACGTCGTTGTACTGGACAATCTTTGGAGAGGGGAAAAAGGGAATTTACATGCCGTTCTTGATCGGATTTCCCTGATTGAGGCAGACGCCTGTTTACCTTCGTCCTATTCCAGTATTGTTGACCCGCATTCGATTGACGTTGTCTATCACTTGGCCGCAATAAATGGAACAAAATGGTTTCATGAGAAACCTCGGCTTGTTATGGATGTTAACATAAATTCGACGCTACGTTCACTGGAATTTGCTGAAAATCATCGCTGCCGATATGTCTTCACCTCATCCCCAGAAGCGTATGGTGAATCCGAAAAAATGCCACTCGGTGGCGATGAATCTGCTGTGTTCTCAGCCTCGCATCACCATCAGAGACATGCCTATGGTGCGAGCAAATATCTTGGCGAACTTGCAGTTCATCATGCTGTTCGCAACGGAATGGATGCTCGAATCGTTCGTCCTTTCAATGGCTACGGTCCTCGATTGTTAGGAAATGAATACGGCCAGGTTGTCGCAATGATGATCAATTCAGCGCTTCAAGACGGCGTCATTTCAGTACATGGGGATGGCTCTCAAACACGTTCACTAACCTACATCGATGATCTCGTCCAGGGTATGTTAGCTTCAGGCTTGAAGAACGATGCGGCAGGGATGTGTGTTAATCTTGGCTCTGAGGATGAAATTTCAATGGCTGAACTTGCAAAACGGATTGCGAACCTTGTCGAACAAGAAACCGGCCAAACCGTATCCGTCGATTTTAGCGAGGGATATCCTGGCGATTCAAAACGGCGTCTCCCGAATCTCTTTCAAGCTGAAAACACGTTGCAGTGGAAGGCTGAGACGTCACTCGAAGACGGTCTTCTTCAGACACTGCGGTCAATGTTGTAATGCCATTCAGTTGGCGTTGCCATGAGCCTGTTCAATCCATGCTGGCAGAGAATATGAGCTGGTTGATCGGCTTCGAACTTTTCTGGAACAAGTACATCTGAAAGTTTGAGGACAACCAGTTTTGCCTTTCCTTCAATCAAATCAATCTCTTGAATTACTTGCCCAAGAATCGCAAACGCTGCTTCCTTCATGACCAGAGGGTTTGATTCCAGTCCTTCAACAGAGAATTCATCCCATTCACTTGTGCCATAGTCAAGTGGTTGCGCAGTTTGCTCGACAACCTTGACTGCTTTTTGAGAGGCAGGAAGGAAATTGAGAACTGCGTGTTTTGTTTGCTTGAGGTTGATGAGGGTATCGCGCCACCGATCGTGACGGTTCGCTGAGAGGGATACGACTGCTAGCGGGGGTGAATTCGACACAATCGATATCGAGGTGTAAGGTGCAAGGTTGTGTTTTCCTTCTTCTGATGACGTACCAATGAGTGTGAGAGGTCGGGGACTTGCAAGGTTTGTGAGCCAAGCGGAGCGCATTTCATGCGTGAGTGATGATAGATCGACGGATGTAGCGTCCTTTTCTCCGAGAAGGTCGGGTTGGGGAGGGAACCATCGATCGAGTTCTCCTGCCTCAACCTCCATCACGGCGTGTTCAGTAAAATCGCGGTACGCTTCCCATCTTGAGATGTCGTCGATTTCACCCCGCTTCTGTTTCCGTTCGATGGATGCATTGGCATACTCGATGCATTTTTTGAGAAACGATACAACGTGCGCCTTTCCTTCCATAGCGATTACTCCTTGGCGTCGTATTCTTCCCTTTTCATAAGAAATTTTGCCGGGTTGCCGGCCCAAACCTCGCCGGGCGGCAATGGCTTGGTCAGAACAGAACCTCCTCCGAGCACAGCGGCTTCTCCTACGTTTGCCCCCGGCAATATGGTGCAGCCTCCGCCAACGACTGCATTGTTGTGAATTGTAACAGGTGACCATCTTGCGGCATCACCCGACGGGGGATACTTATCGTTCAGGATTGTTGAATTTGGCCCGATAAAAACGGAAAATCCGACGATGGTTTGGTCGGCGATGTAGTTCGAACCTTGAATATTGGAATTGTCTCCGATGGTCACGTTTCTTCCAATGTGGCACATCGAACCGATGGATACGTTCTCGCCAATGTTGAGATTTTTTCCAATGTAGCAAGGCTTGTAGGCACATGATGTCGTTGACAATTGGATTCGTTCGCCCCCAATGTCTGCGTCCATCGAATCGCCTCACGATGCAATATCGAGTTCTTTCATGAGCATATCGACGTGGCCTTTGGCACGCACATTGTATCTGCACCAAGCGATGTCACCGTTGCTGTCAATTACAAACGTTGAGCGGACGCATCCGAGGTATTCCTTACCGTAGTTTTTCTTGATTCTCCATGTTCCAAAGGTTTCGTGGAGTTGTCCATCCATGTCCATGAGCAATGGAAAGTTGAGGTCTTGATTTGCGATAAATTTCTCGTGCGAGGATTCGGAACCTTTTGAAACGCCCAAAACAACATAGCCTTCGCTTGTAAGTCGAGCCATGTTGTCACGGAAGTTGCATGCTTGGTTGGTGCAGCCAGGGGTTGAATCGCGAGGGTAAAAATACAGAATGACTTTTTTTCCTTGTTTCATGTATGCTTCAAGATCGTGGGTATTTCCAGCAGAGTCGAGGCATGAAAATAGAGGACTTTTCGACCCGATTTTGAGATCAACAGGTTTGTTCATGGCTCGTGGGTCGCATTGGACATCATCAATGCTTGGTTCAGACCACAAGAGCGTTATTCAGCATGGGATGTAATTTGCATATTTTTCAATGCGTATTGAATAAACTCGTACTTTTCCTCCAATTGTTTGATAAACTGCCAGTTGGGCATATCAATCATGGCGGCTCCAGGCATGACGCGTCGAAGCCGCAAATACTTCAAGAAAATTCAGAGAGCGAAAACGCACTATGATTTGCAGAGCATCGCTTCCACAATACAAANCGANCTNGATCGACGNAANNTNTCNTACGACGAAGCNCTGAATCTTGGTAATTTCATCCAAAACCGTGCTGANCANCTNCCNGGCAACTCNATTGTNTANGCTGTATCCGACAGNGACGCTTACNGACGAACNCTNGAATTGTANCTNCGCGATGCGCTNTTGACNCGNACNGAACAACTCCTCCTTTGGGAAGAGCGNCGAAGATTGGGNATTTCNGATGANGAGCACGANCGANTNCTNGATCANCTTCTNGAAATNTGGAAGTCCCAAGGCCGNTCCATAACCATTCAACGATTTGANCGTGCTGGNGGTGCAGCTGATNNTTAANCAAAGANNNTTGCCTCTNCTTCTNGTTGTNTTGCTGCTTGGGCACNTAGCNCTTCCATTNGCAGACGCATCCTCAACCAGCGGTCGTGCAGGCCCTGATTTCCGCGTCGTCAACATGGAATTTGACGGGGCAGGATCCGTTANTACGAGCACCGGCCTGATTCTTGCGCCTGATACACATACGGTTCGAGTCGATGTCGACAACGCAGGGACCTCNACTGGCAGTGCCTTCCTGTCGCTGGTCCACAAGGGTTCNCCAAGCGCTGCTGAACAAATCGTTGATACCGTTGATCTCGGTCCTGTGGCTGCAAGNTCGGGTACGACCACCTANCTACTCAGTTGGACNGCTACAACNGGACCATCGCAAACGTTGTTTGCTCGCGTGACTGGGGCCAACGACGGCAACACGGCCAACAACGAATATCGATGGGACTTCGACGTTGAAACATATCGCGAATCGTTTATGNTATCCGATGATTTCCCCTCTCCAGCGCCAGGAAACACCAATGTTTTCCTCGACCGTCAATCGCACACATTCAATGCAACAATTCGTAACGATGGCGTCATGGAATTCTCTGCGGTTATGGGTTTGGTGTTGTTCAATGCATCAACCGGAGAGACGATAGAGCATTGGGCCTCATCGAACANCGAAACCATCGAACCCGGTTCTATTTTTTCAGAGGCACAAGGAGAAGTCCTTAGCGCAGGTTTTTCGGCATCCACATTGACAGGACTATGGAACGTTTCCGTGGTTGTGTGGACCAACGGCTCAGCCGGACCTGAAAATTTTACGCATGTTGAATTCGATGTGATTTTCAGCGACTACATTGCAGAGATGGTAGGTCCTGCNGATCGCACNACNNTTCCNGGAGACTCAACNACNCTCTANTACATCATCAAAAACATAGGCGCAACAACAGACATNTTCGACATTGGCGTGAGCAGTTCGTTGGGCTGGGCAGATACTACACTGGACGGTACCTCGACAACGCCCCTAACTGCCGGACAAACAACAACCATNTCTGTNGTTGTTGACGTNCCACAAAGCGCACTNCAGTCGGCTGTGGACATCGTCACCCTCACGNTGACNTCGTCAGGTAGTGGATACCCNCTCTCAGACACAACCCGTGTNATGGCAGGAGAGTTCCTNCAAGCNACCGTAGACATCACGAACGATACAACNTACGTTCTNCCCGGCAAGACCGACACCATAGGNTTCAACGTTACAAACACGGGCAATGCAGACGGTGACTTCAACCTCATNGCTGGGCTGTCNTTGAATGCACTAAATTGGAATTACANCCTCTCCATAGAGAGNACNGGCGAGNTGAAAGTAGGAGAATCNATTTCAGGCTTCATNCACGTNGAGGTCCCGCCAATTCAGTTGCCCTTGGTCGACGCTGAACACAATCGANGCNGGGGACAGTCTCAGTGCATACATCATNGCACAAGCAGATGTNGGNAGTATNCCNACCACNGACGCAGGCCAGATTGAAGTTCGCCCTGCGATTGTCGTTGANCCTGGGCTCCCNGTTGANACCATTGTTNTNACTCAAAACGATGTNATGAACGCAGGCGCCTCCACNGGTGTGAATGAAATTCTTGCCTTGGANGTTCAAGTCCGTCANAATCTNGTTTCCGACCTNTCCGAAACAATCGACGCCAACATCACNGTNGGGGACATCACCTTCGAAGCGCTTACATCGGGTGGATTNAACGANGCAGACCGATGGAATGCGACCATTACTCCNGGAGANGCGACAGGACTNACNCTAGGGGAATCCTTCCCCGCTTCGCTTGGTATCCAAAGTCGAACGGGCCANCTNCCNTTGGCAGGAACNGTGAAAATACCAATCACAACCAC
This sequence comes from Methanobacteriota archaeon, assembly GCA_002698145.1. Classification (GTDB taxonomy): domain Archaea; phylum Thermoplasmatota; class Poseidoniia; order Poseidoniales; family Poseidoniaceae; genus MGIIa-L2. The sequence continues at coordinate 109,519 of NZVG01000026.1, forward strand.
GCCNACCCTNGGAGGTGTCCATACCTCATCTGCGGTNTACTCGCCTGTTATCGAGCAAAATCTCTCCATNGTTGTACCAAAGGTGGTCAATGGCGAGATCACNGAGACCGGTCCTCTTGATGCAGATGTTGGCGTNGACACAGACTTCATGTTCACGTTTGGAAACACAGGAAACGACCGTTCATCGTATCGCCTNGAAATCGTCGAAAACCTNCCGAGTGGNTGGTANGCTAACCTGACCACAACAGGTCCNAANAACACCATTCTNGAACTTGCAAGNGATTTNGAAGANTATCCTGCNACAAGTGGAGGTCATTTGTCNCTGGTCACACTTACGGTNAAGACGAACCCACTTGCTCNNTCTGGACTCCTCCAGCCNTTGACCGTTCGATANTACGATCTTGACTCTGGTAGTTACATCGGCCAACAAACAATGGATATACGCGTNGGCGAAACAATCAATGCTTCGCTNACTCCNACAAACCAGTCAATCGACATCACNCCGTTNGAGCAGCTCTCAGCGTTTGTCAACATCGAAAACACTGGAAANGCTCCNACNACCTACTCTATCGAACTTGANAANGGCGGCTATGAGGATGTGTTGTTTGAACTCGATTCCTCCTCAAGCATTGTCATCGCTGCGGGGTATGAATCCTCTGTTCGAGTCAACATTGTTCCTTCACCAGATGCTAGCGCAGACGACTTCTACATGGCAAATCTCACCGTTTCGATGGTTGATGAAAACGGAGACCTTGTCGAGCTCTATGCCAACATCGTTGCAAACGTCTCTGAAGTACATGATGTCCAACTAATCGCAGACGACTCACTCTCTGCTACTCCAGGTACGACCCTGAATCTGCCATTCAGTCTCTTCAACACAGGGAACCTTGTTGAGACTGTCAACATCAACATTACAGTCGACGGTGGTTGGAGCACGACACCTACTGTTCAGTCGTTCACAGTTCCGATTGATGGGGACTCCAGCGGCTCTTTCGATATCGATATTCCCGCACTCGATGGAACAGATAATCTTCTCGACGGGGCCATCCACTATGCAAATCTGACCGTCTACAATTCAGTAACGGATGAAGTGTACGCCCTCAAGAAAGTGGAATTGGTAGTTGCACCAATCTTCACTTATACCATCGAGGGTTGGGAAAATGAGTACTTTTTCCATGAGGGAGATAACAGGAACTGGAAAGCAATCATCACGAATACAGGAAACGTGGATGTAACCGTGGATTTAGGCTACGAAGTTCGAGCACCCGGTTTAACCACATTGAGCGACGATTGGGTTGTTAATGCAGATTCATCGAGCCAACAACTCTTCCTTCCAATCCAAGTCCCTGTCGAGTTAACTGTGAGCGTCGACAAGAACTCAGCAGGAAGCAGCAGCACCACGTTGACGACCGCTGCAGATCTCCGCGTCACAATCGTTCCAACGGCTGTGGATATTGACGAAAGCGGAGAACTGATGACATCCCTTCGGATGAAGCGTCTGTTTGATGTTGGATTCGCAGATAGTCTTGAAGCACCCGCAAATGACAGCCCTGTCCCTGTGCTCATCACATATTCACACATACCATACCTCAACAATGATCCGGTTGCATATTCAATCGAATTTTGTGGAATCGAGCGAATTCTCGATTTCGACGATATCGAGAATGCTGAGGAAGAAGATTATGTCTGGAACATATCCCTTACGAATCTCCCTGGAGAAGATCATTACATCAATCTCACTGCTCCATGCGTCCCTGGTAGTGAATTGATTGAACTCCCTGAACTGTCTGCGAACACCCCATCCAACATGGTGTTCAACATCAAACTTCCATCTCCAAATCTAATGGCTGGTGATGGATACGACATCAAGATGTTCCTCCACCATCCCGACCCTGCCGAACCAGTGACTGAAGAGACATTCCGCTTTGCCCTCAATGCCTATGCTGATCCGATGATTGACCCAGAGTCGCAACGAATCGTCGATGCGAGCGGGAAGGAACTCGACTTCATCATGGAAGGGCAGACAGCTTTCCTCGAATTCGATTTGAAGAATAAGGGGACTGCTGGTGCATTTGGAATACGCTCTGAACTCCTTTGTGAAGGCTTGGTTATCGAGAATGTGCCAAATGTCGTGCCGACACTTGAGATGAAAGAAAGCAAGGTTCTTCAGTGGGAGGTTACCGGAGAAACACTCGATTGGTGGGAGCAAAGCAGAGATGCAGAATGTTCGGTTCGGATTGTTTCAAGCTATGCTTTCAACAACAACGTAGAAAACGATGAATTGAATTTTAGCCAAGAAGTTGATTCAAATGCACCCTCAACGCTGACCTCTTTTGCGGGATTTGGTATCGCTCTGATCGTCACGATTGGTTTACTTGGGTTAACCAACCAGAACGAAAAATACCGTTTGGGCGCAGTCTATTCTGGTGTAATCATGCTCGGTTTCCTTTTCCATCTCTACGATGCAACGTGGTGGGGTCCGGTTACAATCGTTTTGGCATCGCTGTGGGTCTGGCGAATGGCATGGCGTAGCAGTGAAGAATTCCGCTACATCCACGAAGACTACCAACGCGCACGAAAGGGCATTTCCACCATCTACGCTGACCACTTCCAAGCCTTAACCGATTCACGCCGACAACTCACCATCATCCTGAGTCTGCCTTTGCTCGGGTTCATTGGTGTTGTTTTGGGGCTTCCTCCACAAATGACGCCCGATGAAATCAACTTGATATCGCTCGTGTCTTACATCCTCGTTTCAAGCATCGTTGTATGGTTCGTCTTACGTCGATCAAACAACCTCTACGGTTCGCTCTACGGTAAACTCACCGACATCGAAGTGAAAGCAACGCGAATTGAGCGAGACCTCGGCGACCCTGCTCGTCTCCTGAATGACCTTGCAATGGATGGTTTGGATTTATCCGCAATCCTCGACACGCCGCAATCGACTGCGACTTCTGATAACCAAAACGGTTCGGATACCAATGAGGAGGTGATGGCGAATGGCGAAGAGCAAGTCTGAGCAAGATGACTTCATCATGGACTCTGAATTAGGCGAGGGAGATCTCACAGATGCACAAGCTGCGATTGCTGCATCCAATGAAAGCGCTCAAAGACTGATGCAAGCGAGTCGAGAACTTGAGTCCCTCGTACAAAACGTTGTGAGTGATGAAGTCAACTCCCTTGCTACCACAGAACTCGATCTCCTTCAGGCAAAGACGTTTTTGGAAGCACATCGCTTGCGACGTGCTCGAAAGAGTGTGCGTCGGGCTGAAAAAGCCCTCAACGTCCTCGAAGAGGATGTCCTTTACTTGCGAAGAAGCATTGCAATGCTGCATCGATTGTTGCGAGAGAAGGCCCTCGCAGAAGAAGAAGTTGAGAACGTACTCCGTCGACTTCGCAATGCCACAGGGGCTGCAGAAATCGGAGATGTTGGATACGCTGCAACCGAAGTCGAGTACCTCGTAGACGACCTCATTGGAGGCAACTCTTCGACGCTCAACCCGTTCCTTTTCCGTCACTTCTGGCTCTCTGTTGATACACGATGGCCTGCTGGTGGAGAAATCGGCATCCTTCTTGTTCGCATCATCAACGATGGTGATATTCCCCTTCCAATGATGCGTCTTGCGCCCCCTGTTCCAGAGGGGTGGGAAGCAAAACCATCCTTCATCGATGTTCCAGTGATTGGTCCTGGGGGTAACCTTCCGGTTCGATTTGAGATCCAAGCGCATCGAAGACATGGAGCGGATGAAATCCCACTTTCACGAAAACTTTCAATCGCCACAGGGTATGAAATGAGAAACGGTAACGTAATGGTAACAGTACGTGCACAAAACCGTTCAATGGAACCCCTTGTTGATGTTCTTATTCAACCGTGGATGCCACCCGGCTTTACTGCCGATAAGGTGCCATTCATCAGCAGGCTAACGCCGGACGAAGTGGCTGTTCTACGAGTACCACTTCGAATTGACCTGGGTCATGGAGGTGCTCTTTGACCCACATCCCATTCCACCCTCGGATGAGGGAGGACGAGTAAAAAAAAGGTGAAAAAAATGAAAACCGAAAAAGAAACGAAGCAAGACGAACTTGCTGCGATTGGTATTGGTGCGATGATTGTCTTCATTGCGCTGATTCTGGTTGCGGCAGTAGCGGCTGCGGTCATTATACAGACCGCTGAAAAGCTGCAACAGAACGCACAAGCCAGTGGTGACGACACCCAAGAGCAAATGTCAACGAAGTTGACTTTGATCAATGTCGTTATCGAGACCATTAATGGAGGAGCTGGAGCCGCCACGGACGAGTTGTTCGTAACATTTGAGTTGGCTCCTGGTTCAGAACCAACAGAAGGTGATGACATTGGTTATACTGTGATTTGTGAGAACGCAGCAGGAACTGATACTGTATTCGCTCAAGGCAGTTTAATTGGAGCAACAGTCCACACTGGAGATGGCGAAAGCGGCGATGTTGGGAACGGTGGTGTCCCAGCTGCACCAGTATCACTCACTCTAAACCCAGGAACGACTTACGTTGTCGTTCTTGACGTTACAGAGTGTCAACCGGCTGCAAATACCGACCACATCATGATTTTCACTGTCATCGGTGGAGGTAGCACATACGAAGAACTCCAATACGGTAGCTCTCCGACAGTAGGAGACGTTGTAGTCTGAGGTGATTAAAAATGAAAAACACACAAGAAAAGAAAATCGAAAACGATAGCCTAGCCGCAATTGGTATTGGTGCAATGATTGTCTTCATTGCTCTGATTCTCGTTGCTGCAGTTGCTGCTGCAGTCATTATTCAAACTGCAGAAAAGCTTCAACAGAACGCACAATCAACAGGTGACGACACAACCGACGAAATGTCTGGTAAGGTCCAAATCCTCAACGTCTTTGTCGATGACCCCGCAGACACTTACGTGGTCTACTTTAGACTCGCTGCTGGTTCCGATGACACTGCAGCAAATGACATCCTGTGGCAAATCTTCTGTGAGGACCCGGACGGTGGCGGCGCAGGGCCTCCTGCAGTAGCCACAACCGACCGAATTGCTGGAGACTTCAGTGACGGAACGGCGCCTACCGCTGGTTTCGGTGAAATTATCCCTCTAGATGACGCTACAGATCCTCCAGTTGAAGTTGATGTTGCTGAAGCAGGTGTCGCATACCGATACTCGCTTAATGCGGTTGATGCTGGAAACGCTCAGGACTGCGGCCCGAACCACTTGTTTACTGAGAACATCAAGGCTTCCTTGTACATTCACGTTGTGGGTGGAGGTTCGACATTCGACGTCTTGAAGGTCAACGACGCTTCACGTGGAGCAGTGGTGGTCTGAGTCTGCCTGTGCAATGACTTGCTTCTTGCAGGTCGAGCACAGGAGGTTATTCCATGGCATGGCCATTTGGCAGTGCAGGGAACGACCGGGACGCAGACGCTGAACTCGCAGAAGAGCGCTTGAAGATTATGGCCAATGTGGCCATTGAACAAGTGCCACTCCCTGAACAAGGAGAGTTGAGTGAAGAGGATGCATGGACCATCTCTCCCGGTCCGACTCGAGCACGATTGAACAGTATAGGATCTGTACCATCTGTAGCAGCGACGCTAGCGCCTCAACCGGCAGCACCCGTCAATGCTCAAGTGGATACATCTGGACTGGAACGTATGATTAGCAGCCGTCTCGACATGGTCGAAGATGTGCTTGGACTGATTTCAAGCAAGATGGAGCAAGCAAACGTTGCACCTGCTGTTGAAGGCGAAGAAGATCTCGCTGAAGGCACCGGTGATGATGTTGTTTCCGTTGATGGAGCAGAAGGCGATACCATCGTAACTGCAGATGGAGAAGTTCTCCCTGTAGGCGATGGCGTCGATCGATTGCGACAATCCGATGAAGCACGTCTTGTTGAATTATATGAAGCGCAGGCTCTTGCAGCGAATCCTTTCCTAGCGAAGGGTTCCTACGAACAAGCTGCGAACGATGGCGTAGGTGCGGCTATGGTTGCCGCACTGCTGCTGGATAATCTCTCTGGGATGGCAGCCGTGAGTTTTGCTCAGAAGGCTGTTCAGAGCGGAATGCTGAGCGAAGACGAAGGACGAGCAGTCCTCGCAATCGTTCAGTTGGCCGCACCTGGTGAGGCAGAATCAGCATTAAACGACCATCTTTCGCATCGCAAGCTGCTAACCTTTTCAGCGATTGTTGAATCTTGGCGTTCACAATCAGTGAAATCGGAGGAATGATCAATGGGTGCTTCAGTAGGTGTTGGTGCCCTCGTTGTTGGTACCTCGTTGTTGTTGATCTTTGCACTTGCAGTGCAGACGCTCGACAACCGCTTGGATGCCAGTCTCGAGGCCATCGATGATGCTGGAGACCCTTTACCATCGCTCCAGATTGAAGACGCAACGCTGTGGGAAGGTGCTGTTTTGAGCGTAACCGTGAGCAGTAATGGAAGCGGATACGTTGACGGAAACTTGATTGCAACAGGAACTGGAAGTGGATTTTCTGGAACATTTACTGTTGATGCTGCAGGAGGAATAGAAACCGTGACAATCACCAGTCGCGGCAATTACTCGTCCCCTCCTACCATCACGGTTGATGCTTCCGGACAATCACCGACCAGTGCTGCAACATTGAGTTCTACGACAGGCAATCACATTTACGCAAATCTGACGAATACGGGCTCTGTTACGCTTCCTTTACGGGAGGTGTGGCTCTTTCTTGATGGCGGAACAGCAGAAGAACCAACAAACCTAGGTTCGGCTTACACGCCAACAATCAGCAGTACCAATTGGTATCCTGGTGAAACGATTGCCCTCGATTGGTCCGAAGATGGGCCAACATCGTATCAGCGAATTTCGTTAACAGCAGGTGGGCTATCGGTTGCTCACACACTTGCATGAGGTGAATACATGGCTGACGGTGGAGCATCATCTTTCATTTTCTTGACGACTGCATTGTTGGTCTCAGGATTGGTAAGTGTTGTTTTGATCAATCTGTGGGGCGATATGGCTCAAATCACTGCGCAAGAAACAGCAGCATTGGAAGTTCAAGAAGCAACAAGTGTTGATTTTGCAGGCGATCCAATGATGGTATCACTCAACACGACATTGAATGAAATCACATTCTACGTCCAAAATACAGGAACAACGCTGTTGGATTCATCCACGTTGGTGGTGCTTGTTGATGGGCAAACTGTGACGTCAACAATCAATGCATCACTTGTACCTGCTACTGGAGATTGGGATGAAGACCATCTTCTCCAAATCACCGTGAACGAGCCTGCGTGGACGTATCAACCCGGTGATGACGTTTCAATCACCGTTGTAGTTTCATCGGAAATCACCAACGGATACCGAGGTTCGGATTCGATGTCAGTGGAGGTGCGATTGCATGGTTGAGCGACTCTCAGAGAAACCAAAACCCATCGAAGATGGTTTTCCATACGATGTTGAGACGGACAGTCTTGCAGATTCACTCGGTCTGCGCTTGCCAAATCGTAGTCTCATCCTGCTTCAAGGAGAAGTTGGGGCCGGTAAATCTCTTGTCAGTCAACGATTCGTCCATGGTTTGCTCCACAATGATGTGAAGGTTCTTGTTATCACAACTGAACTTACAACACGAGGATACATCGAACAAATGGAATCAATTGGTTACGGTGTTACGGATGCTTTAACCAAAGGAAATCTGATGATCTTTTCTCGTTTTGGTACCGTCGCAGATCCAATTCCCAATGTTGGTCTGGATGAGGTTCTTGCAAGCGAAGCGCTTGAAGAGGCCGACATTGTTGTCATCGATTCAGCGAGTTCACTGATGCCAGACGGTATGGATGACCAAGCACGCTTTGACATGATTCAGCGCCTCCGCAGGATTGCGTCAACAGGACGAAGTCTGATGCTGATGCTCGATCGAGATGAAATGGATGCAAAACTCTTGCATTCGCTTCGAGCGAGTGCTGAGGTTGTTCTCGATCTATCGACCAATTTGATCGGTGGCGATTTGAAGCGCACACTCCTCGTCACTCGCTACTTGCGTGCCGCAGGTCCGGTTCAATCGTCCATTGGCTGGCGTGTTGAACCAGGAATGGGCTTCATTGTCGACATTACGGCGGTAAGCTGAGGTGAAATCATGGCTGATGAAGAACTCAAATTCCAACGAGGCGACCTTGCAGGCGTCATGGCTGCGCACAGTCACGTTGGAGACTGGGTTCGTGACTTTGAGAAGCGATATGGTTCGCGTCCAATCTACTATGGCCCACTCGATCGTGGAGCGAAAAAACAGCGTCCACTCAATTTGATTTACGTTACCAAAGAACCGGTCTTCGTACACATCTATGAACCTCCAAGTGACGAAGATGGTGGGGGGCAAATCCTCTGGTTTGGACTTGAGCCTCAACTGAACGAAGAAGAGGAAAACATCCGCCGAGACTTGGTTGAGACACTTCTTCAAGAGGCACCAACAGCACCATCCTTTACGACAGATTCAGAATTTGAAACCATCCTCGGCCAAATGATTGACAGGTTTACGATTTCCCAATCTGAAGCAAGCATCGTCTCAAGGCGTCGTGGACGTATTTGGGAACTGGTCGGATTGGACGATAAGCGAATTGTTGTCTCAGATGCACAACGTGAGAGACTGCGCTACATTGTTATTCGTGATCTGATCCGAAACGGCCCGCTCGAAACCCTGCTGTCCGATGAGATGCTGGAAGATATCCACTCGGTGGGATTGAAGCACATTCACATGGATCACAANGTCTTNGGAATGGTTACATCCAACATCCGATTCAGAGAGCGCGAAATTCTTNCCCGATATCTTCGAGCCATGTCTGAGCGTATCGGCCGACCNGTTTCNGACAANAAGCCNATCATCGATGGNGCACTCCTCGATGGATCNCGTATCAACATCATTTTCTCAGACGACGTCTCGATGTTGGGNCCGTCTTTNACGATACGTAANTTNGCNGANGAAACAATATCCGTTATTCAACTNATAAAATGGGGTACAATGAGTGCNCAACAAGCAGCATACATTTGGATTTGNTTGGAGTACGGTATGTCCGTTCTGGTTTCTGGTGANACAGCATCGGGTAAGACNACAACNNTNAATGCAATCCTTCCCTTTATTGACCATAACGTCAAGATTTATTCCGCAGAGGATACACCTGAAGTGAAGGTACGTCACAAGATTTGGCAGCGCCTCGTNACACGTGATTCGAAAAATGAGGATTCACGTGTTGAGATGTTCGATCTTCTCAAAGCCGCTTTGCGTTCTCGTCCACGTTACATCATCATTGGTGAGATACGTGGTGTNGAGGGTGCAACAGCCTTCCAAGCGATGCAGACAGGCCACCCAGTTATCGCTACATTCCACGCATCTTCCATCGTCAAAATGATTCAACGTTTCACAGGGGATCCGATCAACGTGCCAATCCGTTTCTTCGACAACCTTAATTTTGCAATTTTCCAAGAAGTTGTCGAAGCACCTGGTGGAGGAATTGCCCGACGAATTACAGGTATTGANGAGGTCATCGGATACAACAAACACAGCGATGGTGTNTTGACCAGAGGNATGTTTGAATGGGACCCNGTCAAAGACAAACATTACTTCCGAGGTATGTTCCAATCACANTTGCTTGAAAACAAAATTGCTGCAATGGCAGGGTTTGCGAACAAGCGTGACATCTACGATGAAATGNTGCGACGTGCTGCTGCGATTGANCGAATGGCAGATCGCGATTTGACCCATTACGATGATGTCTTCGACCTACTGAANATTTACTACAACAGTGGTTGGGAATATTTTGACAGCGCCGTTGATTCATGGGTNGGCGTCAACCACAAGTGAGGAGGGAATGAACGTTGGAACGAATGCCGATGTGGCAGATTGCCATCCGTCGGCTTGAGATGCCGGTGGCTCGTTTCGTTACACTGTACGTAGGGGGCGCTTTTGTTGGTGGCCTACTCGCATCACTGCTGCTGATTTTCATTACCGGTGGNTTCGCCGATGGCGCTCTTTTTGCTGGTTTATCAGGCGTGCTTCTTCTGTTTCTTCTNCCNATTCTTGCTGCATTTGGAGCATTNGCNTTTCCTCTGCTTGANGTGAGTCGGTCTGCGAACCTCATTGAGCGAGAAATGCACATGTTCATCACGCGNATGGGTATTCTGTCCCTTGGAGAGGTGGGTGCGCAATCNATTTTCGATATTCTCAAACAAATGCGNGATTANGGNGAACTNGCTTCCGAGGTTCANCGCATTGAAACGCTTGTTGACAAGTGGCANACATCCCTTCCGGAAGCTGCACGNATCGTCGCACAACAAAGNCCNAGNCCNCTATGGACNGATTTCCTCGATCGAATGGCGTTTTCAATTGAAGCAGGTCAACCAATTGACGAATTCATGAGATCNGANCAGGAAACGGTTGCNGAACAGTACAATACGCTCTATGATACGCGNCTGGAGAGTGTTGANACGATGCAAGAAATCTATGTCTCACTGGTNACTGCAGGACTCTTTGGNNTGGTCATTGCAGGGATACATCTTGTTCTCTTCGAGGTTGGNGGGGCCAACGATACTCCAATTGAAGTTGCATCTCGTCTACGTTTCCTCCTGCTCGCTTCTCTGATGTTTATNATTATACAAGTNGGGGCCATGCTNGCGTTNCGGGCCACAATTCCNCGNGACCTCATCTTTGCCCGTGACGAATTGGATACTCCTTTCCGANTCAATTTCACNCGTTCGATTTTGTCAGCAGGAGCNGTATCATTGGTNCTCCTTCTCGTCACGATTTTTGTTGTTATCTCAACNTGGCANGAAATCAGCTCNCAATGGGATCGATATGGACTNATTCTTCTTGCAGCACCTCTNTCACCNATGCTNATTCCTGCNTGGCTGATNNGTCGAGAAGAANCATACGTACAACGACGTGACGGAGCATATCCCGACTTNATNCGCGCACTGGGAGGTACNGCCCAAGCCCGAAGCGCAGAGCCTTCNGCNACCATCAAAGCATTNCGNGGNGTTGATTTTGGTATGCTCGACGCATCGATTGACCGGCTNGANCGCCGTCTTGCAACTCGAATTGANTCAGACNGAGCATGGGATTACTTCAACGCNGANACCAATTCAGCGGTCATTTCTCGATACACCCGNATTTACATTGAAGGNTCTCAATCCTCNGGTAAACCAGCNNANACTGCAGAAATGGTATCNCGNTCNGTNGGTAACCTCCTCTCANTNAGGCGNCGNAGANCCCTNTCTGCAAACACAATGTGGGGTGTAGCNTTGGGATTGCTTNTTGCNAGCGTNACATCNCTNAACGTCACCATCTCNATNGTTTTGCAACTTGGTGAAGCGATTGCTGGTGTAGCAACGGGTCTTGCGTCNACCGATGTCGGNGCTTTGCAGGANTTNGGNGGCGGNATTGCTNTACCCGTTATGGAAGATGCATCCTCGGTTGATGANAACATCCGCATGTTCAAGGTCATTGTATCGATTCTTATCATAGGCCAAATTGTTGCGGTNTCTGCAATNGCNACNCGCTTGCGTGGTGGNGGGAAAACAAGCGCTGCTGGNCAAGCCATTCAANTGCTNTGGATAGCNGGCATCACATCGTGGATTACAGCNGTCTTGCTTGAGGGTGCCTCCTCAATCTTTGGTCTCTAGAAAAAGAGTATATGCNTNGTTGNNNATNNANGNANCATGCAACCACCNGNNCAACANNCNANCCNGCCTGCNACGAACATGTATCATCCACCNCAACAAGCGATGTTGAGNGGNGGATTGTTTTCCTTNCACAAATTTCTCATGATTGGNGTTATCCTCATACTCATTGCAGGATTGATCAGCGTTTTACCCGATTTTACAGGACCACCGGCAACAGTTGATTACGATACAAGCGATGAAAATTATCCTGGAAATTTTGACCAAGCTACTGAATCCTACAACGACTTTGAACGAGTTATGGACACCCTTGCTACAATGATTGCAATGACGGGTGTTGGGCTTATTGGTTACGCATTTGTTCGTGAAGCATACGATGAGGATACAACAACGCCTGCGCTACGAATTACCTTACTTATTTTAGGGACAGTCATGTTGTTGCAGATGCTTGGCACTGGATTTGACCTGAGCGTTTCACTTTGATCGCTTCGGTTTGTTCATTCTCGCCTCATCTTTGATTCGCTTTTTTGTTGCAGCCCAAGAGCAAATTGGACATTGTGACAAATCGTGATATCGGGCAGGACAATATTCACGTCCAAAAAAGATGATTTGCAAGTGAAGGGCATTCCAAGCATTCTTTGGAAAGACCGCTTTGAGATCTTTTTCAGTCTGGTCAACGTTCTTGCCGTTGGATAATCCCCATCGTGCAGCGAGTCTGTGAATGTGTGTATCAACAGGAAATGCAGGTATCCCAAAAGCCTGGGCGAGAACGACACCAGCGGTCTTGTGGCCAACACCAGGAAGCGCTTCAAGTTCTTCAAACGTGTTTGGTATCTCTCCTTGATGTCGTTCGATTAGGAGCTCAGACAAGCGTCGAATGTTCTTGGCCTTCGTAGGAGCAAGACCAACCTCTCGAATCATCGATTGAATCTGTGAGACCTCCAAACGAGCCATCTTTTGTGGAGTTGGGCCGTGTTTGAACAATTCGGGAGTGACCTGATTCACTTTCAAATCGGTTGTTTGCGCACTCATGAGTACAGCGATGAGGAGTTGAAATGGCGTCTCATGGTCAAGTGGTACAGGCGTTTCTGGATACAATTCTTCAAGCATACCTTGAATGCGCTCGGCTTTTTCCTTGCGCTTCATCCAACCACCTATTCAGCGTACTCTGAGCCGGTTACCCAACCAAAGAACAGACCAGAGGTGATGCTTGCGAGAGGGATTGCATTGCAAACAAGAGCTTCGATGATTGGGGATTCACCGTCTTGTGGTTGACCGATCAGTATCCACAACAACAAGCCTAGAAACAATCCCGGGATAACCATTAGCGTCCCCATAATGAGAGTTCTCGTTAGTCGCATAGTTTAACGACCCTGCTCTCATTGAAGAACTGTTGCTTCATTGAAGCGACAATTGTTGTGCTAAAGCATCAGAACTCATGGAATTGATGATGTCGTTTGGTTCCAGCCAACCTTTCCGTGCAGTCATGACACCGTACTGGATGTCAGCCAATCCCCGTGTTGAATGTGCATCCGGGCTAATCGCTACCGGAACACCCATCAGTTTTGCATACTTGCACAGACGATAATCAATGTCCAAGCGGTATGGGCTTGCATTCAGTTCAATCGATTTGAACCGGCCATCTTGAATGTGTTCCGCCATGGCATCGATGAGTCGATGCACATCGACTTCATACCCTTCACGTCCTTGGAGAATGCGACCTGTTGGGTGTCCGAGAACCTTGGTCGCCGGGTGATCCAGTACTTTCAACAATTCTTCGGTATTTTCACTCTCGTCTCGACCACGCCATTTCGTCATAGCATGAACCGAAGCGACAACGTAATCCAATTCGTTGAGGACTTCATCAGGGTGGTCCAATTTCCCTCCTGCAAGTATATCCGACTCGACACCGTGAAACAATCTGAAATTTACCCCTTCATCCTGCCAGTTTTGGTTGTATTCTCGGATTTTTTGACCTTGCTCAAGCAAACGGTCAGCCGGTGCTCCATTTGCGATCTTCAACGTCGGAGAATGGTCCGCAATACCGAGCCATGACCAACCCATTGCCTGTGCAGCATCAGCCATTTGTTCCAGAGTTGCTTCACCATCCGATACAACCGTGTGGTTGTGGAGTGCACCTTGAATTGCATCGATTTCCAAGAGTTGCGGAAGATTGTGCTCGCTCCCTGACTGAATTTCACCCGTGTCCTCCCGCAATTCAGGAGGAACCCACTGCAGGTCGAGGTGAGAATATATTTCCTGCTCTGTCATCGCCGACAACGAGTACTTTGCTGCTTCAATTCCTTTCAACGACCCTGCTTTCTCTTCGGGAATTAATCCGAATTCATTCAATCGAAGTCCTCGATCAATCGCACGCTGGCGCATCGCTATGTTGTGTTCTTTGCTTCCGGTGAAGTAGGCCAGAGTAAAAGCAAACATCTCTGGAGGCACCAAACGAACCTGAGCATCGATTGTGCCGGCGCTCTCCAATTGTTCGTAATCGTCTCCACCAATCGCATCAAGCACATTCGCATCGATGTGTCCGACCGAAAAACCATCTTCGAAAATACTTGCTTCGAGAATGAGACTGATTTTTGAATCTCCAGCTCCTTTTACATCAGCGATTCCTTGCAATGCGAGAATGGCGGATGCAACATCATCATGGTGCTCTGGGTCGACGCCAACAACGATATCCAAGTCACCTATTGTCTCCTTGCGACGGCGAGCGCTTCCCGCGAGTTGGACCCGTTGAACACCTTGAATCGCCTTAATGCGTTGCTCAAAAGCAGTTCCATACTTCAGTCCAATATCCAAACGGCGCCGTGCGCGAAACCGTGACAGCAGTTCAATTCCATCGAGCATGCGTTGCTCAGACTTTTTTCCAAAACCTTTCATTGGAGCAATTCGGCCCTGCTGGGCAGCTTCTTTGAGGCTTGCAACGGAATCCACGCCAAGTTCCTCGTGCATCAATTTGATACGTTTTGGTCCAAGGCCTGGTATACCGAGCATCTCGATCATTCCTTGAGGTGTTTCGTCATGCAATCGCACCCAATCATCTGGCCACTTCCCCTCAAGAACCGCTTGCGAGAGTGCTGAACCGAGGCCTTTACCGATTCCTTTCAT
>NZVG01000027.1 GCA_002698145.1 Methanobacteriota archaeon
CGAAGCGATGAGAAAGGAAGATGCGACTATGTACCCAACCAAGGCGCCAAACCCTCCGAAAAGAAAAACGGACAAAACCCACCTGTTTCGCAGAGTCTGATACGAATGAACGCCTCGTGGAATGGAAACCATTCTCAACCCTCGTTCCGTTTTGCTAGTTCCCTTAACTTAAGCATCGATGCTTCGTCATCGAGAGCCTCNATCTCCCATCCAAGTTTTTCCACATTGGTCGCAATCATTGCATCAGCAGCAACCGTCAANCGTTCATGNGTCATTTGCAAGAGAAGACCGATCAACAAACCCCCTCCAANNGCNTANTGCCAAATNGTGGCATAAGCNACANCGAGAAGAAAAACGACAGCAATNNCNGAACCGAGAANCGTTCGAGACCTCAATCGAGCCTTCGAATCAAGAGCATCAAGAATGGCAACAGCATGTTCACGCTTGGTCGCCATGCATCGCCCAAGAATGCCGAGGTTCTCAAGATACCGCTAATCAAACAGGTCAGCGATGAACTCATCGCTCATTCTCCGAAACTGTCTTCGCATTCGCTCCTCTTCCCGATTCTGAACAAGAACACTGTCCGTCATCGTAACATGTTGGCGTGGTTCGGATGCGATTTGCGTCAAAAGTTCAGCGAGGTTTTGTTGGATGACTGCAGTCTGTTCGGTCTGGAAAGCAAGAAGTCGTTCCATAGCAACAAACATTCGATCCTGCCGACTGGTTCGGTCTTCCAGTGCGACGGATTGTGCATTCATCGCTTCTTCTTGTCGTTTGAGAAGTTCTCGGGCAGCGGGTGTGCCGATGATGTCTCTCCGGTGGAGTTCAGCCTGAACGTTGGTGAGCGACTCGTGGAGTTGGTTTATGTTGTGAGCAGAGAGATTCAANTGCTGACGAAGTTGTTGACGCTCGCGATGCAATCCTTTTCGCTCAGCNCGNTGAATCATAGCCTCACAGACAAATACACTNACGATGCCTGCTAANACAGCCACTTCNGGGTGTGCAAGTCTCCAAGTAACAAACGTCGCCCAAACCATCCANCCACAGAACACACTCGCTAGAATTCTCATGTTGAGAATATGTGTCGGGACTCTAATAACGCCATATTGGGATGTCCGAGGGCTCCCTACTGTATTTCTCATTTTGTACTAGTTTGTAATCCCACNACTGATCCAAGAAAGGAATACAAGCCANATCAGGCTTCCAAGAAACAATCCAATTACACCAGAAACTCTCGCTCCGGCACGAAAACTTCCNACGAACGTTCGACCACTGTATGCTATTCCAAACCCAATCACTGGCCAAATACACAGGGAACACATGAAGTAGGTTATGCCCAGGAGTGCGGGTGAAGAGTAGTCGAATATTCCGGTCGAAGCTAAGACGAAAACAATGATTGGAAGCGAAGCAGGAGCAATCAGGCCAAACCAAAATCCGGTGTGAGGATCAATCTCTTGGTATCCCTCCTCCATATCCGATTGATCGCTGAAAGCCTCAACCAGAAACACATGAGCGCAAGAAGGACAACGAATCCTCCCCTCATATTCTAGAGGAGCGGCTAAATCCTCCCCACAGGACGGGCACGTGATTTTCAATTTTTGACCAACATTCTCCATTTGAACAGTTGACAATCTTACTCACCACCGAGTGCCCCA
This sequence comes from Methanobacteriota archaeon, assembly GCA_002698145.1. GTDB lineage: Archaea > Thermoplasmatota > Poseidoniia > Poseidoniales > Poseidoniaceae > MGIIa-L2. Next base: position 1,656 of record NZVG01000027.1, read on the forward strand.
AGGATTGAGTTAAAGAGAATGAATGCGATCCAAAAAACGTATAATTTCAGTGACATATAGGCTCCCTTTCTGCGTGAAAAACGTTCGCTTGGATTACTCCGTGTGAGTAACCACGCCACCAAAGGCCATACNACAAGATGGCCAGCCATGANGAATGTGAGGAAAACATAGTCGATGTAATCGAATTCGCTAACGGGAACATCGCTGTTGACAAGCATCATTGAAAGAAANGAACAACCTACTCCAACGAGGATTGGAACGAAGAGCCCAAACCAGTAGCCTTGCGTGTTTTTCTTGGCCCGATTGCTAATGAATATCGACATAATATTCTCAACCTAGGAATCTNTGAGNCTATTNTGTATCATTGATGTTAGGATTATAAAAATTATGCAAATNGAATAAAACCANTCTCTGAATTGTGTTTAATGATTCGCAGGCAACCAATTTCGACGCTAAACACGGGAATAATCGTCCCATTCAAATGGGAGACTGACAGGAAAATACATCGGTTACACCGAATTCATCTCATCGGCTCAGGCCAAGGCCTTGCTTCATTATCCCAACTTGCCCAACTACGAACCCATGGTTCCATGAACGTGGTCACATCATATCCGAGGTCACGCATGACTTCCACCGGAATGGTTGATCCGCCCTTGAAACGGATTCCTGCCCGAATGAGTGCAGAGGATTTCACTTCACCCCTTTGTTCAATGGTCTGTTGGAAATAGTAGAATTTCTCGTCAATGCCGACCATTTTTGTCCGAACCGTTGCTCTCCGAAACGGCGCAAGGCGCTTCCTGTAGCGAATTGTGGAGCCACCTATGACGAAGGCATACTTGTTCTTTCGAACGTACCGAAACAAACCGATTCGAAAGGAAATATCGTAACGCGCCAGATCACAGAAAACGAAATGCCGCCCGTTGTTCACCTCAGGGTATACATCGATATCGCCGAAACCNGGACGAAAATTCCAGCGATATTCCTTNTCAATATCAAACACTTCTTGTTTNCGAAAGAAATTTCCTAGAACCATTTTCANAAGGCGGTGGTAAGGATACATGCTTCTCCCATCTGTAAAGAGTACTTATCCCCTCTTATCCTTGTCCATCACTCTTCAAACAGCATTTCGCCTCGCACACAATGATCAACGACAGCGTCAATCCGTTTGGCTCTGGTCGCTTTACGCCTTGCTTTACGAATCCAATGGACGATGTTTTCCTTGTAGGTTGAGGTAGAGTCAAACCAAAATGAACTGGCTCTTGCAATTTGAAGCGCTTCAAGCAACTCCTTTGGTTCTCTCATACATCCTTCCGATTTGAGACTTTGACGCATGTGTAAATTAATCGTATCTAAATATATCAAGTTTGGTTTTTGCATAGCACGCAACCAAAATTTGAGGGCGAAAGATTCCCTCTAGATGGTCGAAATAAAGCAGTCGTCATCAACTTCTATCAGCCCGCCAGTTGTCAGCAGGTGATCGATGGCTTCGTCAATTTCTCCCTCATCAATGCCGTGTTGGAGCATGCGCTCAAAAATAATTTCAAGGGTTGCTACCGGCTCTCCCTTCTCAATTTCTCCATCGACAATCATCACCACCAACTGGCAAGCAACTGCGAGAAGGGGATCATCTACGTAATCGTCTGGAAGAAGTTCAATGAACGCTTCAGCACCATGCGCTTCACCTTCCTGGATTCGTTGCTGTTCGCCCCGCTGAGACAATCCAGTAAACGTGTTGTCTTCGTCCAATCCAAAGCAATCAAAGATGGACATTTGATGCTCATCCTTGTCGGCTCCATCCGCAGCAATTCGGCTTTCAAGATCGTCAAGTCGAAATTTACGTTGTTCCAGAAGCAACCGCTCGCGCTTCAGATCATGACGCAGCAGTGCCAATGTTTGTTCTGCTTGTTGTGTCAGCCATCCATCGATGGTCCACTCTGCATCCAATCCTGCCATTACCTCGGCCATACGACGAACCGGTTCTGGAAGAGCGTTGACATCGATTAACCCTCGGGTTTCTTGGCCGTCCTCACTCATGAATAATCCTCGGAGTTGACGGCCTTTGAAGCCTTCCCAATGAAATCGCAAAAGATTCAATCTCTTGCTTCAGAAAATTTGCTCTTCATTCCATGAACGATTTCGTTGAGTGCGTCCTGCAGCGATTGACTGTGGTTGTAAGAATCAGGCGTAGGAAGGTCTTGCATCGGCATGCTGAGCATGTTTTCCAAACATCGGGACAATTCATCAACAATGGTAATGCTTCCGCGTTGGGATGAGCGGGACAGCGGGTTAAGATCGATGACGATGACCGTCTTCCCCATTGCTACAAGTGCTTCACAGCGGTCCCCATCCTCCAAAGGAACAAGAAGTACATCCGCCTGTAGAATGCCACTTGACTCGCATTTCGCTCGAGGCCCCTTCAACCCAGGAATGGTCGCATCAGGGTTTTCGCCAAGAATCTCGACTTCAATTCCAAGTCGTTCTTTCCGTTCATTTAGATCTGAAAGTAAGGCATGCATCCGCTCAGGAGTTCTGTAAAAGATGTTGACTTCGACCGGACAGTTAAGCTTCTCAGCAAGTTGAAGCACTTCATCACCAGCGAGAGCCACGACGTTTCCATTGACCGANAGAACAGGNTGTTCTGCCTGTTGCAGAGACTGCAAAGCNANTTGCGANGCAAAGTGTGCGCTTGNAATCGTNCGCTCCCCAAGGAGGTAATCGTACGCTTCNCCACGACCGTGNGCGATCATCGCCGAATCNGCGAGCATTCCTTTCTTGGCTGCAACTTCAAGACGGTGNCGCATCAANAANGAACGNTAACGCGGGTGCGATGGGTCAGCTGCATGCTTCACGGGATCACCTTCCTAATCGATGAGCATGCTCACATCAAGTGGAGCTGTTCCACGATTGATNGCACTGGTCGANAGAACATCCACNCCACANTCTCGCCATGCTTCNAAATCTTNGAAGACNATGTTGCCACTTGCCTCNAGAACAANCGCATNGCGAAGGCCCATATCCGTTAGTTCNCGGACCATTTCTTTGCTTCTCTCTGGACCAAAATTGTCCAACATCAACACCAGTTGAGGAACTTGTTCCTCGTCTTGTCGTTGCTTCCATGTNGTTGCTGCAACAATTGCATCTTTCTCGNTGGTTACTTCCAATTCAAGGAAGGCTCCGCAATCGTTGACATCCATCGTTGANAGAAGTTGAACAATCGCNTGCATNCCGGATTCACCNGNAACGGCAAGGTCGTTCTCNTTGATCATTTTCGCNTCGTCTTTGTTGAGTCGGTGGGTAAGNCCTCCACCAAGGTGAACAGCCCATTTGTCGAGCATACCCCAGACGGTTTTCCTTGTTGCTGCAACCTGTCGNGGNGCAATCGTTGCCCAATGAGCNGCATTCGTTGCNATCCCTGAAAGTTGACCNAAGATGTTGAGAATNGATCGCTCCATTCGNAGGANAGACTCTGAGTCTCCACTGATTTCGACGATNACATNCCCTTCNCTGATGCGTCGCCCGTCGCCCGCTTTCCAGGANGTTGAAAGGCTNGGNGCCCAGATTTGCAGCATGTAATCAACGACTGCTGCACCAGCAATTGTGCCATCCGCTCTNGAAACGANNTGAGCAGTGACNTTCTCACCAAANCCCATGACGGGTCCATCAATGCCATCNTCACCGACCACTGCAGTTGTCCANCGNTCCATGCTCGAGGTAAGCAAACGACTTGCACCTTCNTCNGCAGTCCACANNAGATGGCCACGGTCATGAGGCAACATTGTGCGCTCGCCCATGGATGTNGCTAGGCCTTTGAGGATTTCAAGCAAACTGTTGNCGCGTAGGGGTTGATGAAGAGGACGTTTTCCGAGGTGTATGGCCAGAGTCCTTGTTGTTGGCGCAGGATTGTCAGGCCTCTCCGTAGCGATGGAGGCATCCGTACGAGGNCACCACGTTGTNGTTCTTGAAAAACGCTCCACAATNGGNGGACGNGCCTCAAGTGAANTCAGAGACGGTTTCCCAATTGGATATGGNCCTCATTTCTTGNTNAAGAAAGGACCACTNCACCAACTCGTANGGAAGGTGAGCAANGTCAAACCNTCTGTTTTGCCGCTGAGGCCTCACCGCCTTGAAATCNTNGGAACAGGAATGATGCAGCCNNGAAAACCAATGANGGATGCAGCACTNTTTCGAAGGGCNGTCAAAGCACACGACNTCNAACATCCATCCATCCAAAACAGCGATTATTTCGCATCNTGGGGCCTCAACAATGAACCTCGTAGNCGAGCGTTATTGAACAGTAATCTTCTGGTTATGAAGGANGGTTGGTCGGGTCTTGTCGGCCGTCTTGCTGTGACNCTNGACGAGGTTGGTATTCCGATTGAAACTGGAGCGAGGGTNGAAAAAATTGAGAAGCACAAGGTCCACTTAGCAGACGGGCGNCATGTTGAAACAGATGTNATNATNTTGGCATGNGGGTATGGTCAAGCAAAGAANCTNATTCCTGATTTNCCAGNGGTTTCGTTTGTNACTGCTTCAACCGTTGATGTTGCATTGGATGCAACACCGCTNGGAGAGCGACATGGTATTCTTGACNTNGAAANGTCNATGGCAATNTTTGATTTGAAACAGATTCACCCTGGTATNGCTCCCTCAGGNGCGCTTCTTTCTGCAGTTCATTTCGGNGAAGGGAANAGTGAAAATCGTCTCGCTGAATTGAATCGGTTCATGGATNTGCGTGCTCCAGGATGGAAATCTCACATCCTTCACGAACGGCAACAAAAGAATGTGAAAATTGCGCCGAAAGGAGGNCGGNTCGCATGNGNNTTTGCTCGCAAGGANGGCATACTGCTTACTGGTGNTTGGGTNGAAAGTGAGCATATNCTCTCNGANGGAGCGNTCGAAGCNTCTCGAATCACGGCAGAACANATCAGCAAAATGCCACTTCAACAATGAAGAACCNNGAACAAGTCCNAGGANNATGCGCATCGTCACATGGAACGTNAACGGTCTNCGAGCAGCCATCCGTAAAGGCATTGACAACTGGTTNGAAGANGTTGATGCAGAGATNTGGATGTTGCAAGAAACGCGTGTCCTTGAGGAGCAGTTTCCGAAAGGATGGANNTGGCCAGAAGCGCACCAAGCCATNTTACATCCAGCNGAAAAGAAAGGCTATTCTGGNGTTGCGACCTTGTCAAGTTNCGAGATGACNGAACANCAAAGGGGAATGAACGGCATGCTCGATCCCACCGATTCNGAAGGAAGAATCCTCGTTACTCAGCACGGTAAATTGACATGCATCAACACGTATCTTCCAAGCGGCTCAAACAAAGATGAACGGCAATTGTTCAANGAAAAATGGATGGATGAATGGCGAGCATGGCTNCNACCCTATTTGCAACGNGACAGTCCTGTGTTGGTTGTTGGNGATNTGAACATCGCACACACNGAGGACGATATTTGGAACCCAAAGGGGAATGCAANGTCAAGCGGCTTNCTCCCNCAAGAGCGAGAATGGTTNTCAGAACTNCTTGGAGATGGATGGCANGACTTGTTTCGNGAACATGTTGGCGAGGGNNTNAAACTCTACTCATGGTGGTCAAACCGTGGCCANGCACGAGCACTNGATCGCGGCTGGCGAATNGACTACATGCTTGGAAANGAAGCNCTCATGNCNTATGTTGAATCCATNCGAATCGACCGCCAAGGNGGCATCGATATCTCTGATCACGCTCCAGTAATTCTGGAATTAAACGATGCAGTCACATCCTGAATCCTTCAAGCACATACAGGATTCCTGAAGCAATGATTCCGATGGTAATCATCGTAGTGATGTGTGATTTCTTCCACNTCTTGAGCCAACGCTTTCCAAGATGAACCCCGATGATGGCCGATAAAACGGAACCTGCGACNAGCGGGAGGAATTCGATGAGTGCTTCTCCNTCNGAGTACAGATAGACAGGNAAGCGAGAGAGGTCGACGACCAATGCAAGGAGTGCAGCTGTCGCAGCATAGGCTGATTTATCCGGCAAACGACGNTGAAGNAACATCGCTCGCAATGCGCCTTGGTGTCCAGTCAATCCTCCCATAAATCCTGAACCAAATCCTCCCCAGCGGTCCTCTGCNTCAGGAAGNCGATAATTGGTCCAGCGCTCTGAAATCGANAGAAGAGGGAGCAGAATTAATGCNAAACCAACAACGATGAGAAGCGGTTGCGCATCGATGCTCGTNCTAAGTGAAGCNCCGATCAANGCACCGAGNACCATCGCCCAGCCGTATCGTTTGATGGCCNTAACATCAACATCGGCCTTGAGCAGTAGAAGTTTCCAACCGTTGTGTGCAGCATGAACAACTGCGACTGCTGCAATCGCTAAGTGGGGCTCAAGCCACAGAAGCATGACGGGNGTAAGCATGGTTGCCAGACCGAATCCCGCCGGTACAGTAAGGGCTGCTGCAAGNAGTGTTGCGGCCATNCAGAAAACGATGAGCATCACATCCATGAATCGTGAGAAAACCATNCAATCATCAACGTATCTATATTGCTCATCGAAACACGGGATTAAATCCTCCTCNGNGTGGATTTNGGCATGGTCTGGTCNAAGATTGCNGNTGGNACAGGGGCCTTTTCATCGCAGATGAAATCCTCTCATCCTTCAGACGCTCTGACATGGTGGTACNTGCCTTATGACCAACTCAATCTCGAGCTGTTGCCCAANCTCGANTCNGTCGGTATCGTTCTGATTGAGAGTGAGAAACAAGCAAAGCGACGCCCATANCACAAACAAAAACTCTGTTACATTCTCTCCAACATGCGTCATTTTGCCNNAGAAACTGCANGCAAAGGAATACCNNTCGTTTACGCCATGACAAATGANCAATACGANGANCCTCTGCGTGCTCTNGTCCAAGAGTTCGGCCCAATCAACATGCATCGTGCAGCNGAGCGTGAATTAAGATNAACNTTGGCTGAANTNATCAAAGANGANTCAATNATCGAGCATCCGCACCCTGGNTGGTTGACACCNCAAGACTGGTTCACNGAAACGGTNGGNAACGAACCCCCGTTTCGNATGGATCGTTTCTANCGACGAGTTCGTAAAGAGAAAGGNTGGCTTATGGAAGGNGACTCTCCNNTTGGGGGGAAGTTCAGCCATGATGCGGACAATCGGCAACCNTGGAGGGGTGAGCACCAACNTCCCAAAGCCCCTGCATACGCAACGGATGACATTGACGATGAGGTCATNGAATTCGTTAATNATCGGTTTGCAGAACATCCAGGTGATGCTCGATTGGACCACCTACCGACAAGCTANGATGACCATCGCCANGCCTTGGGTTTCCTGTCCGACATCCTGACGTTGTTCGGCCCATACGAGGATGCTATGACAAAAGAGAGCAGAGGGCTNTTNCATTCNCGCCTCGCATCCTCNGTCAACATTCATCGTGTTNTACCGCAGGAAGTTATCGATGTTGTTGTTGAAGCGAACGTTCCCTTGAATTCACAGGANGGATATTTGCGGCAGATGATTTGGNGAGAATATGTTCACCACGTCCATGAGGTAACGGATGGTTTTCACTCTCTCGATATCGAATCCACAGTACCTCCTAACAGAACAGCAGGATGGCCAATGGAACAGGATATGGACAAAACCAGTCATCCAAATCACCTCAAACAAACCAAATCCTTGCCAATGGCTTATTGGGGACAAACATCGGGTATGGACTGCCTCGATTGGGCGGTTGANAGTGTCATGGATGAGGCNTGGACGCATCACATTCCACGGTTAATGGTNTTGAGCAATCTCGCCCAATTAATGGACATTGAACCNCGNCAACTGACCGATTGGTTCCATGCATCATTTGTNGATGCTTTTGANTGGGTTGTTGAACCNAACGTTCTCGGAATGGGNACCTTCGCCCTTGGTGATGCGATGATGACAAAACCGTACGTNTCAGGCTCACCGTACATCAAAAAGATGGGTGANTTTTGTTCATCNTGCGAATTTCATCCAGCGAAAACCTGCCCAATCTCGCCCCTGTATTGGGCTTATTTCGAGCGTCACAAGGACGCATTTGCNGGGAATCACCGATTNGCGATGACGTTGCGTACCCTNTCNAAACGCTCGGAAGAGAAGAAAAAGTTNGATNGNGAGACNTTTGAAAACGTNACACNNACNCTCAGCCANGGAAAATCCCTTGCATCNCAAACCAGATTGTANCATCTNNCAGNCANTTCAGAAANCTGCGTTTTCNTCTTGGAATAAACGGGCGCTTATTAGTGCGATAGAAGGTTGCNANGCATGCAACAACCCGCCCTCGCCCAATGGTTTGACCAAGCAGACATGAAAGACACTTCTACAGTGGGGGGAAAGGGAGCATCNCTTGGAGAAATGTTTCAGAAACTTACCNCCATTGGTGTCAAGGTACCAAACGGNTTCACNCTGACCACCGAAGCGTTTCAACAGTTCGTCACTGCAGACATACCAGCAGCCACTTGGAAAAACGTCGGAGCGGCTGAAGAAGTGGATGATCTTCGTCGTGCTGCTATTGAGACTACGACGCTCAGGGAAGCACTTGAGGTATGCCTGAGAGGAGCGGACCCAACCGACCATCTCAATCTCAACAGCCGTGCTGCTCTTGCTCGATCGTTGGTCAGAGAGACGCCGGTTCCTGAAACCATCAAGTCAGCTATTTCGCTAGAGTATGGGAAACTCTGCGAGATGTACACACCAGGTGTTGATGTTGCTGTGCGCTCTTCAGCCACAACCGAAGACTCAGCTGAGGCTTCGTTTGCAGGTCAATACGAATCCTATCTCAACGTGAGTGGGGAGCAGGACATTATCGAGAAATGGCGTCGTTGCGTAGCGAGCATGTTCACAGAGCGTGCGATTGGCTACCATTTGGAGCACAACATGCATCCACTCGACAGCGCCATCGCTGTTGTAGTGATGAAAATGGCTCGTTCGGACAAGGCCAGTTCTGGCGTCATGTTCACGATTGACCCCGACTCAGGGCACGCAGGGGTGATTCACGTTGGTTCGTCGTATGGGCTCGGTGAATTGGTGGTACAGGGCGTCGTATCTCCAGACACCTTCACGGTCTGGAAAGAAGGTTTGCGAGCGGGGAAATTTCCCATTGTGCATCGAACACTTGGTTCAAAAGATCAGATGATGGTGTATCACGAGGAGGCTGCAAATGAAGTCCAATCCATTGCTGTGCCCTTTGAGGACCGTCGCCGATGGTCGTTGACCAAAGAGGAATGTGTCGAATTAGCGCACATGGCTTTGAAAATCGAGGACTATTTTCAGCGACCCATGGACATTGAGTGGGCGAAGGACGGTATCACCGAAGAATTGTACATCGTCCAAGCCCGGCCTGAGACGATTCATTCGAGAGCACGCAGCAACAAGATGACAATTTACAAAATTGACGAAATAATGGCTCAGCAACTGAAGGATAATGGGCGGGTCATGGCTACTGGCCAAGCCGTCGGTAAACGCATCGGGAGCGGCAAAGTTCGTCTTTATCGCACGTACGGTGAGGTGCTGGAAGGGAAGCGAGAACTTCGAAAAATGCTGGATAGCGGTATGACCAGAGAAGAGATTTCACCTGAACTTTCGGTGTTTGATGAGGGGGATGTACTCGTTACCGAGATGACCACACCCGACTGGGAGCCGTTGATGAAACAAGCCTCTCTCATCATCACTCGCAAGGGGGGGCGAACATCACACGCTGCGATAATCGCTCGAGAATTTGGCATTCCTGCCATCGTTGGGTGCTCCGATGCCATGGATCTTCCCAACTACGGGCAGGTCACAGGTAGTTGCGCCGAAGGCGATGTTGGTTACGTTTACTCCGGCGACGTTCCATTCGAAATTGAAGAGGTATCCTTCGATGAATCTCTAGAACTGAAGACCAAAATTAAGCTAAACGTTGGGTTCCCAACCAAATCCCTGGCAGATTCACGCCTTCCGGTTGACGGGGTTGGTCTTGCAAGAATCGAATTCATTCTTTCTTCTGAACTAGGAATTCATCCTCTCGCCTTTGTCCACCACGCTGCAATGAAAACCTACGTGGAAACGGGCTCACTTCCGGAGGCGTTGAAACCTTATCAGGAATCTTTTGCTGCTGCCGACATTAACGAGGTTCGAACCTTGGTTGAATCGCTGGACAGCCGAGCATGGGCGTATGAAGACAAGGCTGACCTGTTTATTGACAAGCTTCGCGAGGGAGTTGGGCTCATCTGCGCCGCCTTTCATCCTCGCCCAGTCTTGGTGCGTCTATCAGATTTCAAATCCAACGAGTACCGAGAGTTACTTGGTGGATCCATTTTCGAACCCATTGAGGAAAACCCGATGATTGCTTGGCGTGGAGCATCTCGATATTTGGATGAGAAGTTCCGTCCGGCATTTGAAATGGAAATCGCAGCAATGAAGTCGGTGAAATACGATTTTGGTCTGGACAATTTGCAATTGATGATTCCATTCTGCAGGACGCCCGAAGAAGGAGAAATGGTCAAGAATCTTCTTGAAGAAAACCACATCGGACCATCGTCCGGTACGGAGTTGTTCGTGATGGTTGAACTGCCTTCAAACGCCATTGAAGCTGATCGTTTCATGGACATGATGGACCTTGCTGGAGGATCAATTGGTTCCAATGATCTCGTGCAGACCGTTTATGCGGTTTCTCGCGACGACCTAGAGGGGTATCAAAATCCGGTTGACGCTCGATCGCCGGCTGTGAAGTCAATGATTCGGGACATCGTGTCAAAATTCAACGCTAAGGGGCTTGAAATTGGAATTTGCGGTCAAGCGCCATCTGATTTCCCCGACGAGTACCCACCGTTTCTGATCGATTGTGGCATTACCAGTATTTCAGTCACCCCCGATACGGCCCTTGCCGTGAAGAGGACTGTCGCTCAGGCAGAACGAGACGCTGGCATGTGAAGGGCCGACAAACGTTGGCAAGAGAAATCATGCAGGGCCAATCATATTATCCGGCCGAACCCACTCGTCGAATTCTTCATTTGTTACGTATCCTAACTCGAGTGCTGAAGCCCGAAGCGTCATCCCTTTTTCGTGGGCATTCTTTGCGATTTTTGCGGCTTTATCGTAACCGATGTGGTTGTTCAATGCAGTGACCAGCATCAATGAATTATCGAGATGCTTCTGAATATTCTCCCTGTTGGCTTCCAANCCATCGATGCATCGTTCTCCAAAGGCGATACAGGCATCGCTGAGAATCCGGAGACTGTGCAAGAGATTGTGAATCATCATTGGCTTGAACACATTTAATTCGAAGTTACCTTGACTTCCTCCGATTGTGATTGCAGTGTGATTGCCCATAACCTGACAGCAAACCATGGTCAAGGCTTCNGACTGTGTCGGGTTGACTTTGCCTGGCATGATACTACTACCTGGTTCGTTTGCAGGCAATGCAAGTTCACCAATACCGCATCGAGGGCCTGATCCTAACCAGCGCATGTCATTGGCGATTTTCATCAGGCTGGCCGCGAGCGTGTTGAGAGCCCCACTCGCAGCAACAATGGCATCATGGGCTGCAAGTTGTGCGAATTTATTCTCTGCGCTGACAAACGGAAGTTGCGTCCGATGTGCGATTTCCTTTGCAACCAATTGAGCAAATTCAGGATGTGAATTCAAACCGGTTCCGACAGCTGTTCCTCCGAGTGCAAGTTCAAACAAATCCTTCTGAGCAAATTCAATCCGTCGAAGATCGGCTTCAAGCATGTGAACGTATCCACTAAACTCCTGCCCGAGCGTAAGTGGTGTAGCGTCCATCAAATGCGTTCGACCAATCTTGACAATGTCGTTGAACTCTTTCTGTTTCCTGCTCAATTTACGCTTCAATTCTCGGACGGACTTGAGGAGCCTGTGTTCAATCTCTTCGGCTGCAGCAATGTGCATCGCAGTCGGAAACGTATCATTGGATGACTGCCCTTTGTTGACGTGGTCGTTCGGATGAACAGGTGATTTGCTACCAAGAACGCCACCAGCCATCTCAATGGCACGATTTGCAATGACTTCGTTGGTGTTCATGTTGGTTTGTGTGCCTGAACCGGTTTGCCAAATTCGTAATGGAAAGTGGGCGTCCAGATCTCCGTGCATGACTTCCTCGCCCGCATCAACAATCCAATCAGCAATCTTTCGATCGAGAACACCAAGATCACGGTTGGTGCGAGCTGCTGCAAGTTTGAGAATACCAAAGGCACGGATAAGCGGGCGGGGCATGACATCATCGCCGATGTCAAAATTCACCAATGAGCGTGCGGTTTGGCAACCATAGTATGTATCTCCAGGGACCTTCATCTCGCCCATTGTGTCNGTCTCAATCCGGAAATCAAGATTGGATTGAGGCGAACGCACATTTGGTTCACGGCTTTGCTGGTGATAGGTCCCTTTGATGTCAAGCCGATTGCGAATGGCTTGAACAATCCACGCACTTCGGCCCTTGTTCTTACCTCCTCCTGTCCAGCGATCGAGTTCTTGGGCGACATCCTCTGGTATGCTGACGGAGACGATGCGGCGGTCTCCAACGTTGTGTTTTGCCATATTTATTAAACAATAAAGACAGTTATTAAATCAATCCAAAAGAAACTCTTATCCAAGAAATCAACTGATAAACCTCCTTCATGTAGGCATGTCATGGATGAAAAGTCAGACTTCTTGCCAAATCTAACGGTTGCTTACGGGATTGTTCTCACCTTATGGGGGTTAATTGTAACCGGAATATCAGAATCACAGTCAATTTCCTCATTTGCACCAGCACTGTTTGGATTGCCTCTACTGGTTTCAGGAGAAATGGCCAGAACCCCCGGCGGAAACCGAAAACTCTGGATGCATGTTGCGGTTACATTCGGTCTACTAGCGGCTCTCGGAGGGACGCGTTTCTTCATGGTTATGTCCGATGGTCTCGACTATGCGTCAACTTCCATGCTTATGCTGTTCCTTACCGGGAGTGCGTACACAGCTCTCTGCGTTCGCTCGTTTATTGCAGCACGAAAAGCCCGTGAAGACGCAATTGAAGGCTGATCAGAATTTACGTCGGCCTTTTACGGTAGGTGCCGAAGTGTTGGTGACATCAAAGTCGTCTTCCTCTTCTTCGTTAATCTTGACCGAGACATCGATTTCAACATCCCGAGATGTACCTTGTTTGGCTTCCATCTTATCGATGGTCTTCATAAGCATGGCAAATTCCAATTCAAGGTCTTCGAGTGCGTCGCTTAATTTCTCAATCTGTCCAGCGAGACGCTGAGCGATTTTACGAGCCTTCGACAAGGTTCGATCATTTCCCATGAGCAGACCGTTTCATCGATTGATTATGAATCCATCGAATCCAAATCAACATCGTTTGGACCGATTCCAATGGTGATTTCTCCATTCATCCAGACCCCTCGATACATGAGCATGGTTTGGAATNGGGTTGCAACTTCACCATTGGTGGTAACTGCGATGACGCCTCCTCTACCACCAATGGGTTCCACGGCNTCGAGAACATCAGAACACGCTTCGTCAAGCGTNAGTCCGGATTCAAATTTTGAAGCAAGTCTGTGAGCAGCACATGTTCGAATGAAAGCTTCGCCTACGCCTGTGCACGACACGGCGATGTGTTGGTCGGCCCACGTACCTGCGCCAATGATTGGTGTGTCTCCAATTCTTCCTTTTGGTTTGCCAGTCATCCCCCCCGTCGAGGTCGCTGCAGCCACGTCACCATTCTTGTCAAGAGCAACTGCACCTACAGTGCCCATCCCCTCAAGATCGTGATCGAGGACAGAATCGTCTTCGTCGGTCGCACCTGGTCGAGCGTTGTTCTCTCTCCATCGGTCCCATTGTTTTTGTCGCAGGTCAGTGACGAGCCAGGATGGTTTGACCTCTTCGACGCCGTTGTTAATCGCAAACACATCGGCTGCCTCACTGTTGAGCATAACTGGCCAACCTTGTTTCAGGATACAATTCGCAGCGCGAATNGGGTGGCGTATTCGACGCACGTTGACCACGGAGCCTGCGGCGCCATCAGGTCCGTTCATGATTGAAGCATCCATCGTTACCGTTCCATCCTCATCCAAGACCGAGCCAATTCCAGCATTGAATAGAGGTTCATTCTCCATCAACTCAACAGCCATCGTTACGGCTTCAAGCGCATCGATTGAGCCAGAATCAAGAGCATCTCCAATTGACTGTAAGACATGGCGCATGCTGCGAATTCGCTCAGGATCAAGTGAGGTTAAACCCCGCCAAGGCCCATCGCCTCCAGCCCCACCATGAATGGCGAGAATTGTCATTACGTTCACTCAACAACTGAACAGCGGATGATTTGTTGAGGCTGAGCCGGGCGGTCACCAGGAAGCTTTTGGCAGCGCTCGATTGATTGAACAACATCCATTCCTTCTGAGACTTGACCAAAGACAGCGTGGTTTCCATTGAGCCATGGTGTTGCAACGGTGGTAAGGAAAAATTGGGAGCCGCCAGTATTCCGTCCAGCATTGGCCATTGAAAGTACACCGGGCTTGTCGTGTTTGAGACCAAGAGCGGATGNTTCACAAGGAATTTTCCACCCAGGTCCACCGGTTCCTGCACGTCGAGACATTGGGTCTTTGGAATGCGGGCAGCCACCCTGAATCATGAAATCTTCGATGACTCGATGAAAGTGCAATCCGTCGTAGAACCCGTCGGAGACGAGTTTNACGAAATTGGCTACAGTGTCTGGAGCGCTTCCGTGAAAAAGTTCGATGGTTATGTTCCCTGCTGATGTCTCCATGAGTACGTGCATGGAACGACCATGTGGAGGGACTTCAAGAGCGTTTGCTTAGTACATTCTTTCATTCAACNACTTGATACGATGTCCATTANGTGATACATTTCAACTGCANGAATGTATCAAAACGAAAACCACACCTTCATGAACAGATGCCCNATCTNGGTCTTATGACCGACTTGAGAGATATTGAAATTGAGACCATCGAAGGGGACAAAACCACCTTGCGTGATCTCAANGGNCGCACATACCTCATCGTNAATGTGGCAAGTGCGTGCGGCTTCACCTCGCAGTACAAGGGCATGCAGGCTTTGTATGACGCAAAGAAATCTGATGGTTTGGTTGTNGTCGGTTTCCCCTGCAATCAATTCGGTGGTCAAGAACCTGGGACCCATCAAGAAATTGCTTCATTCTGCGAAGCAAAGTACGGTGTAACGTTCCCCATGATGGCTAAAATTGAGGTCAATGGAGACAACAGGCATCCCTTGTTTGCTGAACTCTGTAAGGTTCCAGATCACGAAGGCAGAGAGGCTATCAAATGGAATTTCAACAAATTCATTGTGCGTGAGGATGGCTCAGTTGAGCGCTATTCTCACCGAACGGCTCCCTCGGATTTACCACTCTAATCGGAAATTTTTCTGAGAATCCTCCCCGATGTTCAAATGGGAAGCCGTTCTCGTTGAGGGCATGGTTACGCAACTTCCATGCATTCCGACAGGATGCTCAGCGTGTTGTCGGGAAACCACCATGCCTGTGACCGAGGCAGAGGCCAAACGCCTTTCACGTCGTACTGGAATGCAACTCGACTCTTTCACGTGGGAAAACAACGGTATTCTTACGCTTCTTAACGATGAGAAGACNCGCGCATGCGTGTTCCTGTTGACGGCAAGTTCCGATGTCAACGCAGAAGGGGTTTGTTCCGTTTACGAAGTGCGTCCTGAGGGCTGTCGAAAATATCCCATCGTTTTGAATCCGAAAGATGAAGCTATGTTGGATGAGGGATGTCCGCATCGCGAACATTTCCCAGAACCAAGTGAATCTGACGCAATTGAATTACTCAACCTCGAGGAGCGTTTGTTGCGTAAACAATAACGCGTCCAAGGGAACCATGGACCGAGACGTACCACGCGTTTTTGTACACCCATCCAGTTTCATTCAGCATCCCTTCAATTGATTCCCATGAAGTGTGCTTGAGGGCTGGACGCTCATACGTTTCGAGTGGGCGAGTCAATACTTGGGAACGGTGCTCAGTCGGAAGGATAAGGGCGAGGCCACCGTGAACAACCTCCATGGCGCTGGAAAGGGTTTTGTTCAGAAGCTCTTGATGATCAATCGACCCCTGTGAATTTCGGCCGTAAGGTGGATCCAGAACAACGCCTGCAAAGGTATCGATTGCGTTCTCTGAGAGCACAGATTGAATGTCTGTTGCATCGCCATATACAAATGGATTCGAGTCAGAACCAGACCACGCAAGGTTTGCTTTTGCACCTTCAATCATCCCTTGATCGAGGTCGATTCCAACCGCGCCTCTTCCACTCAAAACGGCTTCGATGGTGAATCCTCCTGTACCTGTCATTGGGTCGAGACAGGCCCCATTTGAAAGGGGGCCGCAAGCAAGATTGACGGCCAATCGAGCGAGTCTTGGTTCCAGACTCACAGGTTTGAAAAAAGGGCGCTGACTTGCTCGACGCTCGGTGCTCGAATCACCCGTAGGCCCATGGTTCAATAACCAACCAAAGGTGACTGTTTGCGAATGTTCATCAAGAAGAAGGCCAAAGGTGGTGTCAGGATTTTCAAGATCGATGGTTGCGTCCATTCGGCTCAGAAGACCACCGATATTCCCTGCAAGTTTCGTGCGAGAACATCCATCAATTCCTTGGCCGTGCTTCCACGCATGAACTGCGCAAGATCCCCCCTCGTGGGAATTGTGCTCAAGATACTGGTCCACATTGTCAAGCAAATCTTCATGACCCGACCATTTGATATGCACGCCGTTCGTGAAAACAGCCTCAATTCCAGCAGAAATTGAGAATTCCGCAGCGTTCTTTTCGCCATCGATTTGCGCAAGTCGGGGAGAGGAAAGGGGACGCACATTCCCATTGGGAAAAAGAGCAGAAAGTTCTGCCATAGCAAGGGCTGGATGCCACCCCCGCAGTGAAACGATACACTCGCCCATAGGCTCTCCTAGTGGTGCTGGTTCTTCACGGCACCGCATGCGAACCATCACATACTCTCGACCTCAACCATCGCATATGGGCTGCAATCTTCGAGACCTTACCAATGCTGAAGACATCAATCTTGCAGAACTCAAAGGAAAGCGAGTTGGGATTGATGCCTTCCTAACAGCTTTTCAGTTTCTGACAACGATTCGGGATCGCTCTCCAACCGGTGACGGAGGGCCACTTCGTGATTCCAAGGGAAGGGTTGTTGCCCATCTGATGGGGATTCTGACTCGAACCACGACCATGCTCTCGCTTGGAATCCAACCCGTGTTCATTTTCGATGGACCATCGCCGGAGCTGAAAGCGGATGAACTTGAAGCACGAAGGGCCCGCCGCCTGGAAGCGGAAGCAGCCCACAAACAAGCCCTCGAACAAGGGGATTACCAAACTGCTCAAAAGATGGCTCAGCGCATTGTTCACTACAGTCCTGAAATGGTTGAGGATACGAAACAAATGCTCGATTTACTCGGCGTTCGTTGGGTTGATGCTGCTGCAGAAGGAGAAGGTCAGGCAGCAGTAATGGCCGTCAAAGGTCAATTGGATATCGTTGCTACACAAGACTGGGATGCTTTGCTCTATGGAAGCCCTGTCCTCGTTCGAAATCTCATGAGCGACGGTAGTAAACGGCATGGCCGAACCGTTCGTGCTCAGAAAATCATCCTCGCAGATATGTTGGCAGAGCACGACCTTTCACAAGAGCAATTGGTCGATTTAGCGATCATGATTGGAACGGATTTCCATCCAGGATTGAAAGGAATCGGACCAAAGACCGGAATCAAACTGATAAAATCACTCGGAACCATTGAGGCCATCTGCGAAGAAAAAGGGAAGGAGGTTCCCGAGCGGCTCGATGAAATACGAGAGATTTTCCTTAATCATCCAACAAATGAGGTTGGAGAAGAGTCACTCAAACCCGGGCATGTTGATGTCAAAGGCCTCATTCAATTCTTACAAGAAGAGCGTGAGTTCAGTCAACGGCGCATCGATGAAGCACTAACGAAGTTGCGAAAAGCGAATCTTGTTCGTGAGGGCGGACAGACGTCGCTGTTCTCATTTTGAAATTAAGCAGGGTCAAGCCCGGGTAAAATCTCGAGATCCGAGATTTCGACTTTAACACCCATCGCTGCAAGACTGCGAGCCAATCCCTCAGCCTGATGATTCGCGGAAAATCGACTCAAGATACGCTCACGGCCAGCCTTCGACCATGCGGTCCGGTTTGTACTTTCACCAGCTTGCTGTATTGCTTCAGTCCATTCTCGAAGACCTTCTTCTGTGTTTGGCCATGGTAATCGACGCCCATTGAGTCCATCTGTAATCGTGTGTGTGAACCCACAATCGTCAACCACCAAGGCGGGTGTCCCAACCATTGCAGCCTCCATTGGAGTGAGGCCGAAACCTTCTGTTCGAGCGGTTGCAATCAATGCGTGTGCGTTTCTCATTAATGCCGCGATTTCGATTTCATCAATGCGTGGCATGATCAACAATTCTGCACCGAATTTCTCTGCTTGACGCTGCATTTCTTCGGTTTCACCCCCACCGACGTGAACCAGTGGAAGTGATGCGGCTGCAGCAACCTGAACTGCTTCTTTGCTCCCTTTCATGTAACAAGCACGACCAANTGTGAGCAAATACGAGCCCATTGGTTTATGTTCAAATCGTTCCCATACCTCACGTTCGTGTTCGGTTTCTTCAGAAGGCCAAACCGAAGGGTCGATTGCCGGCCACAAAACTCCAACTTCAGCCGGCCGCAGAAATTCGTCTCTGAATTTCACCTCACCTGCAATCCAATCCTTGCTNGTGGGCCANCCATGCGATGAAGCAAGCANACGNGAACTCGTNGGNGTATTGGCTGAGACAGCTGACTTGGGTCGTTCCCAGAGTCGCTTGTGCCATCGCTGATCCCAGCGACGGAGGTAAGACAGTGCGAGGTTTTTCACGAACAATGAATTACGTAATTTTCCATCCATGTCTCTTTGAAGAACATCGTCGTAAATCCCTTTGTTTCGCTCGTGGATGTAGACGTACAAGGGCATATCCTCCGGGATAATTTCGAGCACTTCCAAGCCACCTGTTCCAAGTACGATGCAACAGGCATCTGCGGCATCCAGAGCAGGTTGCAACCTCGTNTGCATACGCCGCCAACCTTTGAGAGCGGATCGTCCCGCTTTTGCGGTGATTTCAGCGAACGGCCCAGTGGGTTGCTGCCAAGGAACATCTGGAGCGAGAACGTCGATTCCGAGTTGTTCACATCGCTCGATAAGGAGTTGCGGGGCGTTCAGCGTAGCGACTGTGATCGACCAACGCTTTGCGTGCTCAGGCAAGGCGACGATGAGGTCACGTTGCGCTCCTCCGAGCAAGNCCATGTTTGGATGAAACATGACAAGTCGAGGTTTGCTCATGTCCTCACCCGTTGATACACCCTGAGTAGATCATCCACGATGTTCGACCATAGGTAAGGTTCCGAAGCATGTTGCCCGTTTTTGGACCATGCATCGAGTTGTGTATTGTCGGCTTTGAGCATCGTATCAATCGCCTGTAAGAGGCTCTTTGGATCGCCGGGGTTGACAGACAATCCCGCATTTGGCTCCGTTACCAAACGGCCAAGGTCGTTAACATCNGNCATCACTGTGGGTGCTCCTGCATGCATTGCTTCCAGCAAAACGGTAGGCAAACCTTCGAACCGGGATGGGATCAATACAGCCCGAGCGTTCTCAAACAACCATCGTTTTTCTGAATCTTCAACTCGCCCCAATTTTGAGATGGATTCGGGAAATGTGGATGCAGCGATTCGGTTGTCCAACCATCCATCCAATTCGCCACTTCCAGCGATGGCAAGCCGTGCTTTTGGTTCGCCTTGTTGGCAGAGTAAATCCCAAGTTTCCATCAGCACATCCAGACCCTTTTGTTCGCTAAGTCGACCAACAAAGACGAACAATGGGTGTCCCTTAGAATCCACTGAGAGCCCAAGAGGACGCACCGCATCTGCTGCAACGGGTGCGAATCCATTCGGTAAAACGTCGATTGATTTTCGAACACCTCTGCTTCTGAGATGGCTCGCATAAAAGGGTGTGAGAGCGATACGTGCATTGGAGGAATGGAGTGTTCTCCTGCCTTGAAGTGCCCAGCGTATCCGCTTGAGGATTTTTCCAGTAAGACTGGTTTTGATGTAATCGTTGTGGAATGTTGTTACCACTGGAATGTTGAGTTTACGAGCCCGCTTGACCGAGCGTCGGATGAGGACTGGAAGGGTGTCGTGGAGATGAACAATGTCAAAGTCCATGGCAAGGTCCTTGATGGAAACGACAGGATCGATGCCTCCAAGGAGTCGGGTTGGTGGCAACCGAATCACTTCGACGCCATCACGTACAAACTGCTTTTCTTCATGTTCAGGAATGTCAGCACACCATACTGTGGCGTTGTGACCACGCGCTACCAACTGGCGTGCAATGTGTTCCACGTGTTGATTTCCCCCTCCGACGTGAGGCCAGTACCAGACGTGAACGAGAAGAACNTTCAGAGGTGTGTCCACATCTGAAGGTTCCATGATGCGAATGGTTCGTCTTTGCTACATTAGCCATTCCCTTTTTTGTCGATACATGGTGTGTAGAATCGAAGTGAATCGGAGTTTTCAAGTCATATCGTGCATTGTTCTCTACCATGCGAACCTTGGCTGCTCTCGTCTTGGCCGGGTTGTTCATACTACCGGGATGTACATACCTTGAGGGTGGAGAGAGCGAAAGCGAGGACATCGTTGCTGAAATCGTTCGGGGATGCACGGATGAAAATGCTGAGAATTACAATCAAAGTGCTGAAGAAGATGACGGGTCATGTTCCTATCCAGAACCGGACCCAATCTTTGGTTGCACGGATCCTGATGCAACCAATTACGATGAGGCCGCAACAGACGATGACGGGAGCTGTGAATACATGGAAACAATTCCGTGCAATGGGATGGTGATTCTTTGCCATCGGCCCTATGATCAGGTAACCTTCCCCGAAACACACAATTCCTTTTCCACGCATGAGGACAACATCTTCTATCCGGCGAGCAACCATCGGACTGGTTTTCAAGCACAGTGGAATGCTGGAATGCGTGCTTTCATGCTTGACACACATTACCTCAACGATGTTGAGCAAAGTGCATCCAACGTTCGNTTCTGTCACGGAGATTCAAGCCGTGGCTTTACTCCATGCACCTATGGAAACGTTGACCCGTGGGTTTGGTTGGGCAAACTCGAATCTGAGATGCAATCGGAAGAGCGAGACGTTGTGACTCTTCTCATTGAGAACCATGTTGAAGCGGATCACCTGAAAGCCTTACTCGAAGATGCAGGATTAATCGACATGATGTACATTCATGAGTTGAACACTGAATGGCCAACGCTCATTGAACTTATCAACATGGACAAGCGATTGATCGTATTCTGGGAACAACCAGGCGATGCTTCCCATCCCTACTTCCATGATTTCCTCACTTTTGGATGGACCACAAATTATGCCGACGATAGCACTTCATCGATGGACTGCAATCCACTACGAGGCGATGATGGACAACCGGTCTATCACATGAACAACTGGTTGAAGAACCAAGCCGGACTTTCGGACCCAACCCGCTCAGCCGAGGCAAACGATGTTGACTTCATGGTAGAGCGTGCTGAAGAATGCATTGAAGATCACGGCAAGCGACCGACATTCATTGCAGTCGACTGGTGGGAGGACGGCGACGTTGTCGAGGCTGCTCGATTGGTGAATCTCATTGAGGTCGCATAAACCGAAGCGGGCTTGCTAGCGTGGTAACTCCATCTTCATTGAGAAGTACTTTCCGAGCAACACTCTGAGCATCAGCAAGTGCTTCTGAAACCGTGTTGATTGGTGCACAAGGAATGCCTTGCAGCACTTCCTCCAACTCGGTGCGATTGAGGTGCTGAATCCATGACTGAATCTTGGATTCAATTACATCTCGGTGTTCGATTCGACCTGCGTTGGTGGTCCACTCCTCTTGGGAAGGTATGCCCGATACGGAACAGAAACTTGCCCACTGCGCATCTGAGCCTACGGCAACAACAAACCAACCGTCCTTTGCTTCAAAGGCACGGTAAGGTACGAGGTTTGGGTGCGCAGATCCCATCCGAGATGGGTCGATTCCACTTGCAAGAACGTTCTGTGCTTGATTGGCAAGAGAAGCGATGGCACAGTCCCACAGGCTGACATCAATGTGTTGAATTGTTCCGGTTCGTTCCTTGTCGAGGAGAGCCGCGAGAATAGCATTTCCAGCATAGAGTCCTGTAATGATGTCAATCCAAGCGACGCCGACTTTGACCGGCTCACCATCGGCTTCTCCAGTGATGCTCATAATCCCACTCCGTGCTTGCAAGGCGAGGTCATAACCAGGCTCATCTCGGCGTGGGCCTGTAGCCCCGTAGCCAGATATTGAACAGACGATGGTATCTTTCGGAAGAGGTCCAATGAGTCGTTCAAGCGTCCCTGGTTTGAAATTCTCAACGACGACATCGGCCCATTCGATCAATTGCATCAACCGTTCTTTTTCTTCTTTCAAATTCATTTGTAAAATGGTCTTGCCCCGGTTGCAGCTCAGGAAATATGCTGCGACACGTTCTCCATCAAAATTCGTTGCAAACGGCGGCCCCCAACCACGCGTATCGTCGCCCCATGGAGCCTCAATTTTGGTCACATTTGCCCCCAAATCCGACAGCATTTGTGCTGTGTATGGGCCGGCTAAGATTCGTGAAAGGTCGAGAACATTGATTCCGTTCAAGATTCCGCTCATGACACATCCAGACATCCGAAAGAGTTGAACCCAACCCTCTGGCTTTGTGGTCATGAGCGAGGAGAAATTCACCCACAATCGGGTGTGGTGGGGTTTGCTCATTTTTGGTCTTCTCCTCCATCTATCTTCTTTAACGTCAAGCGATTATGGACTTGATACGCATCTTCATCTCGCTGCGATTGAATCCAACGAAGATGGTACGCCGAACCTTGAATGGGGCGATGTTCGGTCCGAAGATCCGCTTGCAAGCGACCCTGCGGATGAACAAATACTCGAGCGAGGTTGGTGGCAGATATTGGAATTGTATCCCTCATGGTTGCTTCCGTTTGCAGCCCTCTTGCCGATGCTTGCATTGATTGGCATTCTTTTGGTCATGGCGGAAGGTCGTCCGCATTTAGCAGCACTCGTTGCGATTCATCCAGGTCTGATTTTTGCAACAGGGCGCCTCTACCCTGAATCAACGGTTGCTCTTGCAGTCGCCGGAGTTATTCTGGCATCTTTGCACATCTTCGAACGCCGTGGATGGGCGCTTGTCCAATGGGTTCTGCTTGCTGTTGCAAGCATTCACCTCCTTGTTCTTGTCAAAGGGCTTTCCTCAACGGTTGGATGGGGCTTGATTGGAATCTTGTTCGTATGGATTGCTCTCGACCGCACAGTACCCAAATTCCGAGGATATTCTCGCAATCCGCTGATGGGTTTATCGCTATCAATTTCGATTGTTTTGTCTGCGATGATTGCTGCTTCCTTCATGACCGAAGGCTCGTTATCGACGATGCGGACACATCCAGTTGCATGGCTGTTTTCGTTGTTTGTGGCATTCTTTGATGGATTTGGCCTCTACTTGCTTGTTGGATTGTGTTGCTGGCCATTTTTCGCTGATTTGATGGGTTCTGTGAAAGAAGCTGATGAGAACGGGTCTGTTTTCCTCTTCGTCTTTGTCGCAGCAGGGACACTCCTGATGTCGATGTGGATTGCCTCCCTTTGGGTGTTTGAAGCAGAGCGCTGGAACCTCCCACTTTGGGAAAACATGATTTTGATGGGCAACAATGGGAGATACCTGACCGCTCTTATCTTCCCATTCGTTCTGTTGCTTCATCGAGCAGTAGGTCAAAACTCCTGGTCCATTGGCAAACCACTCCTGCTTGCCTTGCTTGTCGTTCTACCTCTCTCTCTCCTCGCTGGATTGCACGGTCAAACCATGTGGACGGACGATGCGGCTCAATCCTTCAGCGACGAGATTGATGTTGGAGAGGATTTCCTCTACATTGACGACGAAGGTCTTGCAATGCATTGGTTGTACACCTTCCGCATCGAGGTGGATCCTGAGGGCGATCGTGCCATAACTGGTCACTGGCGTGCCCCCGATAGCAATTGGCAAATCGAGTTGGAAGGACAGGTTCTACCGAATCGAGGTGATTTGAGCGGCGTTCGCTATCTTGTTGTGGCTCCTGACATCGTTGCCGATGTACCTGAAGGATGGGAAAAGATGGCATCAGGCACGGCCCCCTTCCTCAATGGCGGTGGCGAATGGAAGGTCTATCGTGCAATAGGATGATAGCGAGGGGTTCAAGACATGCGTACTCGAGGATTGTAACGGAGGGAACAAGGTGCGACGTGCCGGCGCTCACAATTCTTTGCCTGATGAAGACCCCATTCAAACCCATGAATGGGAACTTTCCGTCAAGGAGGTTGTTGAACAACAAGGCGTGCAGCGAGCAGAACGCTTGCTTCACAGTGCAATTGCNGCGGGAGGTGAAGTCGGCATTGACATCGATACGACAACAACCCCGTATCTCAACACGATCGCTCCTGAGATGCAAGGGACGTATCCCGGGGATCTCGAAATGGAGAAGCGGCTGCANACCATCAATCGTTGGAATGCCATGATGATGGTCACTCGAGCCAACAAATACGTTGATGGCATCGGGGGCCATATCTCCACCTATGCCTCAGCATCCCACCTATGGGAAGTAGCTCTGAACCATTTCTATCGAGGCAAAGATGGTGATGGTTGGGGGGACCATGTCTATTGGCAAGGCCACGCCTCACCTGGAATCTATGCCCGCGCTTGGCTTGAAGGCCGATTAAGNGATGAAAACATCAAGAATTTCCGCCAAGAGGTCGGTGGAGAAGGACTGTCNTCCTACCCACATCCAAGGTTGATGCCAGACTTCTGGGAATACCCCAGCGTCTCGATGGGTCTTGGAGCNATGACGGCNATCCATCAAGCGCGNTTTAATCGCTACCTGCACCATCGGGGTCTTGCTGATACCACACTCTCCCGAGTTTGGTACACGATGGGGGATGGAGAATCCGATGAGCCGGAATCACTTTCTGAACTGGCTCTCGCTGCACGCGAAGGNCTGGACAACATCGTCATGATCATGAATTGCAATCTTCAACGACTGGACGGACCGGTGCGTGGGAATTCCAAGATCGTTCAAGAATTGGAAGGGCGATTCCGAGGAGCTGGATGGAACGTCATCAAGCTTCTATGGGGCTCATCATGGGACGCCCTGTTCGCAAAGGACACGAAGGGAACTCTCTCGAGGCGACTTGCAGAGCTCGTNGATGGCGACGAGCAACGACTGTTCACTGCGGAAGGGGCAATCATTCGAAAGGAATTGTTCGCCGGTGAGGAATTGACGGCGATGGTTGCAGATTACACTGATGAAGAGCTTGAAGCTCTGACCGAAGACCTCGGCGGCCACGATTTCCTAAAGATTCATGCCGCATATGCCGCAGCATGTGCACACAAAGGACAACCGACGGTAATCCTTGCTCGTACCATCAAAGGCTACGGCCTTGGACCCGCCTTTGCTGGTCGCAATACGACCCATCAACGAAAAAAGGCGGACGAGAAAGATTTGCGACTGATTCGGGATGCAATGGGACTTGATTTCACAGATGAGGATTTGGAAAACCTTCCATTTATACACCCAAACGATGTTCCCGATGTTGTTGCATATGCGAAGAAGCGACGAACTGCGATGAAAGGCCCCATGCCCGAACGAAGGGTTCCAGACATGAATCTCACCCTTCCCGAGGACTCGGTTTATGCAGAATTCGATGATGGTACCAAAGGAAGTTCTCAGGTTTCAACGACAATGGCATTCGTTCGTCTCATGCGTGGATTAATGAAAACCAAGGAGTTTGGAGAACGTGTTGTCCCGCTTATTCCCGATGAAGCACGAACGTTCGGAATGGATCCACTGTTCGCTGAATTTGGAATATATCATCCTGAAGGTCANCTGTACAAGCCGGTTGACCACAAGGTGTTGATGAAATACAAGGAGTCTGCAAAAGGGCAGGTTCTCGAGGAAGGAATCAATGAAGCCGGTGCTCTCTCCTCNTTCATNGCCGCTGCAACATCTTATTCGGCCCAAGGTTCACCAACGATTCCTTTCTACATCTTTTACTCCATGTTTGGATTCCAACGAGTTGCTGATTTGATTTGGTCTGCAGCGGATTCACGTGCAAGAGGCTTCCTCATAGGAGCAACATCGGGTCGAACAACACTCAACGGCGAAGGATTGCAACATCAAGACGGTCATTCCTTGCTCATGGCCCATTCCAATCCAGCCGTGCGGGCGTACGATCCAGCGTTTGCATTCGAATTGTCAACCATCATCAAGCATGGAATTGTCGAAATGTTTGAGCAACACAAGGATGTAATCTACTATCTTGCTGTCTACAACGAAAACTATCCAATGCCTGCAAAACCAAAGGGATGCGAAGAAGGAATCCTCAAGGGACTCTACAAGCTTCGCGATGCTCCGAAAGGCGACGGGCCACTGGTACGCCTCATTGGCTCAGGTCCAATTATGCTCCAAGTTTTGGATGCAGTTGAGAAACTGGAAACCNATGGTGTGCGCTCTGAAATTTGGTCTGCAACCTCCTATGGAGAACTTCGCCGAGAGGGNATGGATGTCTCGCGATGGAACCGATTGCACCCCCATGAGGCAATCAAATCCACATGGGTTGAACAGCAATTTGGTGACGCAACTGCACCAATTATCGCTGTTTCAGACAACGTNGCTGCCGTTCCAGAGATGATCCGAGAGTGGGTGAGTGCACCGTTTACAGTCCTCGGAACGGATGGCTTCGGGCGCTCTGACACTCGTCCTGCTTTGCGTCGTTTCTTTGAAATCGACGGTGAAGCGGTAGCACTCGCAGCGCTTTCCTCGTTGGTGCGAGAAGGTCAGATTGAAGCATCTGTGTATGCTGATGCGATGGCATCGTTCGGCGTATCTGCCGACCGAACGGACATTACAAGCCTTTGATTTGAGGCTTCCAAGTGCCGTTCTTTTTCGCATAATCCAAGACGTGCCAATAGATTGTTTCCAAATCAATCTGAGGATTCTCAACCAAATCGATTTCATCGGGACCCAAGGGAGGAGGGAGTTGTTTCCAGGCTCTCCTTGCATTCCATCGCAACCCGAAGATGTGCTGTGCTGGTCCACATGTTGGCAGTGATAGACGCGTCTTCCACGGCCGCTCAATCATGGTACTTTCTTCCACAGAAGATTGAACTGTTCTCCAAGATTCACCTTTACCGTACTTCGAATTGACCAGCCACGAAGGGTTGACCGATGAGTCAACGACGAAGGAATGTTCAACCAAAACCGGAATCATCCACGAAGCAATGTAACCTGCCGGAGCTCGAAACCAGCGTTTGAAATGACGAGGAAAGTGCTTTTCCAAAATGGAAACAGATGTTACGATGTCCTTCGAAAATGCTTCAACATCCTCTGGCCAAGCCGACCAACTACGATGATGCAGGCCATGGCATCCGATGGAGATTCGTTCACCGAATACCGTGCATAAATCTGAGATGAGATGCACAAATTCATCGGACTCACANTGATCTGCAATTACGAACAAGGTGANGGGCTTCTCGTGTGTCTGCAACCAGGATTTGAGTCCAAGTATGCCTATTTTGAACTGTTTTGAAAGCGCAGGTAAAGAGGAATCAGGCTTTGAACGAGTGGGATGGCCTTGATTTGAAGGAACATGCCGAAGGTCATCCGTATCGATGGTCAGCCATGTCCGTTGCAAACCTTCACATCCGAGGCAAGTCGATGACGTGGATTCTGTGCGGGACGGTCTTATCGTTCAATTCGATACCAATGAATTCGTCAATAATCTGACCGTTCCAGCGTTGGCAAATTCGTTCAGCTGTAACCAATCCAGCTTGGTTCCGTGGGTGAACAGTAATTTCGATACGGTAAACAGAACCTCTCAGGTTAAGCCATCCGAGAACAGCATCAACAGCATTTGATGCAATACCGCGATTTCTGAATCCTTTTCGAACCCAATAACCAAGGTTGTAATTCGAATGAACCAATTGCATCTCGTCACCGAGCCCAATTAGGCCAATGAAGGTGTTATCCAAGTCATGTATGGACCAAAAATGAACTCGGTCNGCATTTGAAAGGTGNTCCAAATCGTGCAACATGTCCGATAATTGACGCGTGATATCTTCATCGCTCCTGAGCCATGGTAGGGCTGCCTTTGCCGATTCAGGATCTTCGGTGTAGGCATCAATAACCATGGGCAGAATCGCTTTTGAAACTGGACGCAAACCATACCCCCCTGACAAATCTGGAAGGTTCGGTGTCGGTGGCATAGAATCCCTCATGCAGACAAATGTGAAACGGCAGTCATGACACCTTCATCATTTGGATGAACGCGCCGAGCCATCTCGAGCATCCAATTCAGATGCTCCGCACGTCCCGCTTGCTGCAAGACGAGACCGATGTGATACAACAACGACACATCATCGCCGAGGCGCGGGCCCAGTTGGTCAATGTTGTGTTCAGCCTCAGCGATCCGCCCAGCGCGAACCAATCCGAGCGATTCAACAACGATCCGATGGATTTCTCGCTGGTCCATTGGCTCACCGGCTGGCCAGGGCCATATTCGAGTTCCAATCGCAACATCAGGGGTTACGACATCCTCTTTCTCAGGTTGCTCACTTGAGGAGTTAATTTCCGCATCCTCAGGTAACTCAGGAACACCTTCGTCATCCGGCACAACTGGAGTAGGCGTCTCTTCAATGTCCGGTAGCTCAGGCACTTCCTCAGCCGTTTCTTCAGGTATTGCAGGAATACTTGGCGTCGCATCCTCAACGACCTCAGGAATTTCCGGTAGTGTCATCGATTTTGGAGGAAGTGGAATCTCTTCTTCGGAATCTGGAAGTTCTGGAATGGTATCAGGAGAAGGCCCAACGGATCCAGTAAAATCGACATCNTCCTCTTCGTCCGTTGATTGAATCAATTGNCCCTGCCCAGTATGGACAGGCTCTGCGACTTCGTCCAATGGATTGGCGTCAGGGAGCTCAAATCGATCCTCAATGACCGGGGCATCCTCTGCTGAGAGCTCGACTTCCTCTTGTTTCTCGAATTCAACGGTTTCCGAAAGCGTAGGACCTTCACTGTCAATGAATGAAAATCCATCCTTTGACGACGAGTCTTCGTACTGATCCACTTCGATGGTTACATCCTCGAGGTCCAGAACCGCTTCAACAGCAAATTCCTCTTCTTCAATGTCATTATCGTTCATGAGGGTTGAGAGTAAATCGTTCTGCACATCGGAAGCAACCTCAAGATGTTGATCCCGGGCTGGTTTGCTCAGGTCATAGTAGCACTGAATGCATGTGGAGGCATGAACATCGTTTTGAGCACCGCAGAATGGACAAGGATTACCATCCTCGTTCCCCTCTTTCTTGCGCTTCCAAAACATCGCCTCACCTAATTTCTCGGTATGCACTCGTGGTTTAAGCATCACCATCCCGCGGACGGTGAATGCATCATTCGCCATAGTCTGAAATGATGGCAGCAGTTGGAGAAGTCATGGGCGAGCGAGGAAAAGTTCGGCGTATGGTCAGTTCCTCCTCGCCGGATGTTGAGCCAGAAGGTGAGGAAGGGGGGATTTGGCGCCGTGGTCAAGATCACTTCCGTCACTTTACATCGCTTCTTGAGGACGAGCTTGAGGAAGAGACATCGATCATCCAAGAACGGTGGTCTTCATGGTCGCATCACCGTTTGCAGGCCTCAGGTCTTGCACTCCTCGGGTTGAAAGGCCGAACNAACGGGACGCTTTACGGAGAAGACATCCTTCTGTTCGAACATCCAGATCGGAAACACCTCGGCCAACATCGATTTACGCATGGCGATATTGTTGTCATCAGTCGCTCAAAACCCCTTGGAGAGAAAACCGTTGAAGGGATTGTATTGGAACGCGGGCCAACCCGCTTAAGAATCGTTGTCGCCCAACGACCAAAAGACCTCAGGAAAGGTACTTGGAGACTTGACCGGGGTGCAAATCGTGTTGCGCATGATCGTATGCAAGAAGCGCTTGAAATGTTTCATTCTGTTGAGGGCGACCGAGGAACAATCCTACGCGATGTTCTCCTTGGACAAGTCCACAATCCAGAAGAAAACGCTTCAATGCCTCCAAAAATATCTGGAAGATTCAATCGCTCAGAGGCAGTTCAAGTCGACCTCAACCCTTCCCAAATGGATGCGATGAGTTCGGCNATGTCACGTCGCTTAACCATCATTCAGGGCCCACCAGGAACGGGGAAGACCCATACGGCCGTCGCTACCTTAGCCCAACTTGCCCGAGAAGGGCGAGGCCCTATTTTGGCAACAGCAGAGTCCAATGTCGCCGTGGATAATCTGCTGGAAGGGCTGCTAGGTCTGGGGGTACGTGCAGTCCGGATAGGCCGTCCTGTGAAGGTTCGTGAAACTCTTCGCATGGCTACACTTGATGCGCAATTGGAAGAACATCCCAAGCAAGATGAAATCGCCATCGTTCGGGATGAGATGGATGAGGTTCACCGGGCGCTACCAAAACTCAAGGGCCGTGAGAAGGGACTTGCGCACAGAGACATTCAACACAACAAAAAGGAACTACGACGGCTTGAACGAGAGATGATTGCATCCGTTCTTGACGGTGCTGAGGTAATTTGTTCGACGAACATTGGTTCAGGGCATCGTATTCTTGATGGCCGACGTTTCCCGATTGTTTTGATGGATGAGGCTACACAGGCGATTGAACCGAGCGCATTAATTCCAATATCCAAAGGATGCCGGCAATTGGTTTTGGTGGGTGATCACAAGCAATTGCCCCCGACAGTTATCTCAAAGAAAGCTGAACGTGGCGGTCTTGGACGTTCGCTGTTCGAGCGATTAATCGATGTTGGTATACAGGCCAACCTTCTTGATGTGCAGTACAGAATGCACCCTGTTCTGAGAGAGTATCCGAGTGCTCGGTTCTACGATGATCGGCTGAAGGATGGTTGCTCAGCATCTGAGCGGCCTTCCCCTGCGGGAATTCTATGGCCAGATTGGGATCATCCGTTTGCTTTCATCCCAATTTCAGGTGTTGAAGACGAAGAACAGGAAGGAGGGAGTCGAAGCAACCCAATTGAAGCCGCTCGAATTTACGACTTGGTACAAGGCTTACTCTTACCCGGAGATGTTCATCCCTCTGAAATCGGAATCATTACGCCATACAGTGGACAAGTTCGTGCACTCTCCGATATTTTTGACAGCAACAAGGGGCGTGAAGAGGGTGGACAATTTGCTGGCCTTGAGATCAACTCTGTCGATGGTTACCAAGGACGGGAAAAAGACGTCATCATCTTCTCCGCAGTTCGATCAAATCCTGACGGAGTGGTTGGCTTTCTGAGTGACCAGCGNCGCCTCAACGTTGCTATCACTCGAGCAAAACGTGGTCTTATTGTGGTTGGAGACCCCCAAACTTTGCGTTATGATCCAACATGGAGGTCTTGGTTGGATTGGGCAGAGGAGCGGGGACTTTTTGCATGGCATTTGGTCAATGGCTAACACGCAGGTTCAACAACGAACAGACTTTGGAGGCTTCATGGCGGATAACCCAGTTACGGTCTATCAGGGCGGGACTCTTGCTCAACAAGTTCTCTCCAGTGCNCCCGAAGGGATGCTAATCGCGCCCGTTTGGCGACGTATTGCAGCGTTTGCAATCGATGTAGTCGTAATGTCATTGTTACTACAGGTTCTAACGCGATTTCAATTTCTTGAAATTCTCATCAGTTGGAATTACCTTACCGAAAATCTTCGATATGCTGCATCGTTCTTAATGACGTGGGTGATTTTCTTTGCTTCGCTTTGGCTGTATTGGAAGTACACTGGCAGAGCTTACGGGCGTTCGCTTGGGCAAAGGGCATTTCGAATTGCAATTGTCCATGACAACGGTACACTGCTTGAATTGCACCATTTTGGACCGAGGGCGTTTCATAAGTTGCGATACCTCATTCCTGTGCTTGGTTGGTTGTTTGGAATACGTGACATTTTTCGGGCACGCTCGAAAACGGCAGAATACCGAACATCCGTTGATTTAAGCAACCATACAGTTGCCGCAGTTGATTGGTCTCTCCCAAGTGACACGCGCTTGAACTTAAAATGATGAAGGGTTTACGCTGGACAGGTGAGAGGGATGAGTCAGGAACACGTAGCAACCGCTGGTCCTCTTTCCGTTATCTTGCAAAGTGTTCGGATGGAAATCGATGATGACGANGAGGACATTGTTGAAGTCACGCTCAATTTGACCAATGAATCAGCGATTCCAATTGGAGGAATCACAGCAACAATTTCGACAAGCCTTGGCTCGCAAGTAGAACCAACAGCAGGCGTGTCTTCCATAGGACCTGGCCTAACTCGTTCGTTCTCTTTTGCATTCAAACTCAGTGATGGTGAGTGGACATTCTCGCTACAGGGCCAAGGCCAATCATTAACCCTTGGACCGTACGAAGCAGACTTTGAATTTCAACAAGCCAAAGGTCGTCTGCTTGGGAATGCTGTTGGAACAAGTTTGTTTTCAGGAGCCTTTGATTCCGANCTCGGTGATTTTGGGAACGTGCAAGAACGAGAACTCATCGATGCAAGCCAAGTTCAAATGTCAACGTTTTATGGGGAAAATGCGGAGGGCGGTGCCACTAAGATCAGTGCAGGGACGTTCAATAACCTAGAAGAAGACGGTCCAAGAACACCTCCTTGGGAAAAGAAGGCTGAATCCATCGCATCAACCTCCACTGACCCACTGCTCACATCGACGGTCTCGGATCCGCTCCTCTCTTCCCCGGTAGTTAACGAACAACCTGCGCAACCTGCTGTGGATTTATTGACCCAGGTGCCACTCACTCCCCTCACACCACCCGCTGATGAAGTTACAGAGGCGCCNCCAGTGCAAGACGAACCGGAAGTCCATACGGAATCCACACCACCTCCTCTTCCAGCAGGTCCCGCAGGGCCACCCTCTGGTCCTCCCAGTGGCCCACCTTCAGGCCCACCCTCCGGTCCTCCGAGTGGCCCACCTTCGGGCCCGCCTTCTGGTCCTCCGAGTGGTCCACCTTCGGGCCCACCTTCCGGTCCTCCGAGTGGTCCACCTTCGGGCCCACCCTCCGGTCCTCCGAGTGGCCCACCTTCGGGCCCTCCTTCAGGGTCTCCAACAGGCCCCTCCGGTCCTCCGAAGAAACCCGAATTCTGAGGTGCTCACATGAGTGAAGGGTTTGCAATGGAACTTTGTGGTAATCAAGCCTCATGGCAAATCGTTCCAGATGGGGTGACATCCATCGATTTGGAACAAGTTGGAGCTCGAATTGTCGAGAGTGGTTACGAAGCAGGCGTCCAATCAAGAATGGTATGGACGTTTACCGGGCCNGCTGATCTGACCCTTTATCCGAGTGGCAAGCTTCTTGTGAAAACTGCCGACAAGGAACTCGCTGAAGAAATCGCCAACCAACATATGTCCGTCTGGACTCGTGCGTGATGTCATGACCGTTGTTTCAGATGAACAAATCGCTTACATACAAAATGGAGGTGTTGTTGCATACCCTACATCAACCCTGCCTGGGCTCGGCTGTATCCCTACAACGGAGGGACTCAATCGACTGTTCGAACTGAAATCGAGATCATCCAACAAACCTGTATCTCTGGGGGTGGCATCTCTCGACCAAGTAGCGGATTTGGTTGATGTAGACCCACGAATCGTCGAGTTTGTTGAGGCCTTTCCTCGCGGTGGCCTTTCCGTCATCTATCCTGCAAAGCAAACACTTGATATCCGTCTTGGCGGTGATTTTGTTGCCGTACGCGTGTTTGACCATCCTTCTGCTCGAGCACTATCTGAGCGTGTAGGGCCAGTGACGGCAACAAGCGCAAACGAAGCGGGAGAAGAGCCAGCCAACACTGTTGCTGAGGCTGCTCTGGAGCTTGGGCTTCCAGAAATTGCAGTTATTGCAGGAGAGCGAGCCACAGGACTTGGTAGTACCTTTGTAAAAATCGACTTTGAGACTCACGACCCATTGGTAACTATTATCAGAGAAGGCGTTGTACCTACGCGTGACGTGGTCACTTGGTGGAAGAATCGACACTGAAATATTGGAAAGATGCGGGCCACGTCGCTCGTCGTACACTCGAAGCGATGAAACTCGAGTTGACTCCCGGTAAAACCTTCCACGAAGTCATTGAATCGGCTGAACGTTACATCCACAGGCATGGGGGCAAGCCAGCATTCCCAGGCACAATCGCTGTGAACGATTTGGCTGCACATTTCACAACAGATCATGCAATTAATCATGTCGAAGGATGGGATGGAGAAATGATTCTGCAAAAAGGAGACTGTGTCAAGATCGATTTTGGCGTTCACATTAAAGGGCACCTCGCCGATAATGCACTTACCTTTGAAATTGGAAATGGAAATGAACACACCGAACAAATCAAGGCCGCAAAGGAAGCGAGGGATGCAGCAATTGAGATGATGCATCCAGGCACTCCTTGGTACAAGGTAGGCCAAGCAGCAGCCCAACCCTCACTTGACGCAGGTTTCCAACCTATACGCAATCTTTGCGGCCATCAACTCAAGCCATGGGAACTTCATGCAGGCGTTTCTGTGCCTTCTTATGCATGTGGCCCCGACAATCAAGGATTCAGAGGCGTTGTCGAGGAAGGAGGCATCTATGCAGTTGAACCNTTCAATACGACCGGGTCCTCTGGAATGATCAAGAATCTTGGAAACCCAAATTCCTCCAACATTTACCGAATAACCGGGATGACAACATCTCGTAAAGCAAGGGCAAAAGGACAACTCAAACCCCTCGGAGCACAAATGGCTCGCAATCTTGAGGAGCGATACTCAACCCTTCCCTTTGCTGAACGTTGGGCATATCCTATGCTTGAGAAACCGTTCCCTGAGGCCGATGAGGAATCACGCCAAAGCAAGTGGAGAGCCCTTGTCAAGAAGTTGATCAGCATTCGGTTCCTAGAAACGTATCACGTTCTTGCGTGCAAAGACGGNGGGAACATCTGTCAGTTTGAGCATACCGTCATGGTTACCGATGGCGGTCCTGAAATTCTTACTGTAGAGTAATCTCTAGATTTCAGTGGAATTTTGAAACACAGATAACGCATATAAAGGCGAAGTGCATACCCTACATCGAACAGGGCTGTGAAGTTCTCGTTGAGTGCATCCCATCCCCTCTCCGTAAGCTCTCACCCTGTTCACCCATTTTGTTATAATTTAGCGAAAGCAATGCGGTCTCTACAAATTGATTGTACCACTCGGGAGCAATAAGATAATTTTATTTTTTATCAAAAATAGAGCCGCAGTATCGCGAATAACTTTTCATTTTCATCGTTTCATCCCGATGTCTTTAAATAGTATCTTATTGGTGGAAGAAATGCGCCCACTATGGGCGTTGGAGGACAAAAATATGCAAAAAGATAACCGAAATGAAGAAGCAGTCAGCCCTGTTATCGCTACCATCCTTATGGTTGCGATCACTGTGGTTTTGGCTGGTGTACTGTACGTCTGGGCATCCCAGCTCGCAGAAGGAAACACAGATGGAGATTTCTCCATGTATGATTTCGCTGTAACTGACGCATCAGACGCAGCAAGCGCAGACTCAGGCGATGCCCTNGTCTACGTTGCAATGGACACTGGTGACGACCTATCCTGGTCAACAGTCATCGTACAAATGTCCGCTGACGGCGGTGCCTACGGCGAATGCACAACACCTGGCCAAACAGCAGGCACTGCCTGTGTCGTTACCGACAACGGTGACGGAAGTTGGGGCTTTGGTGAAGAGGTCACTGTTAGCGAAGGCTCAGATGACATCTGTGCTACAGCATGCACCGTTCAGGTCAAGATCCTCGACGCAGCGAGCAACAAGCTCA
>NZVG01000028.1 GCA_002698145.1 Methanobacteriota archaeon
CGTTGAACGCCATCGCAGTCGAAACAAAATGCTTGCACGTGAGAGGATTGAACGCATTATCGACCCCGGAACTGCCTTCCTCGAATTGTCGCCACTGGCTGCGTACGATCTCTACGACGGTCGTGCACATTCCGCAGGAATCGTAACAGGGATTGGGTGCGTTCACGGGCGTGAAGTCCTTTTTGTTGCGAACGATGCGACAGTGAAGGGCGGTTCATATTATCCAATGACCGTCAAGAAACACATTCGTGCTCAAACGGTTGCGCATGAAAATCACCTTCCTTGTGTCTATCTTGTTGACTCTGGGGGGGCATTCTTGCCAATGCAGGACGAAGTATTTCCAGACATTGGGCACTTTGGGCGTATCTTCCGAAATCAAGCCCGTATGTCCGGTGATGGCATCCCTCAAGTTGCTGCTGTACTCGGTTCGTGCACAGCCGGGGGTGCATACGTTCCAGCGATGAGTGATGAATCGATCATTGTCAAAGGCAATGGGACAATTTTCCTTGCAGGTCCTCCATTGGTTAAAGCTGCGACCGGGGAGGTAGTGACGGCAGAAGAATTGGGTGGGGCAGAAGTGCATACGGTCCAATCCGGTGTTGCTGACCATTACGCTGAGGATGAATCCGAAGCATTGCGAATGGTCCGCAACGTCCTTGAGAACATTGGTACAAGAGAACTTGCGCCTGCAGCATTGCAAGATCCAGAACCGCCTGCATACGATGCTGATGAGTTGCTTGGATTGATTCCAATCGACAATCGAACGCCGATTGATGTTCGAGAAATTATTTCTCGCATCGTTGATGGCTCTCGATTCCACGAATTCAAATCTCGTTATGGGACTACATTGGTTTGCGGATTTGCGCACATTCATGGGCACAAAGTTGGCATCGTCGCCAACAACGGCATCCTGTTTTCAGAATCCTCACTCAAGGGCGCTCACTTCGTTGAGTTATGTGGTCAACGGGGCATACCACTCGTGTTCTTGCAGAACATCACAGGATTCATGGTTGGACAAGCTTACGAGGCAGGAGGCATTGCCAAGGACGGTGCAAAACTCGTTACAGCAGTATCGTGTGTCAACGTCCCCAAGTTTACCGTCATCGTCGGAGGCTCACACGGAGCAGGTAACTACGGAATGTGCGGGAGAGCCTACGACCCACGCTTCCTTTTCATGTGGCCAAATAGCAGAATCTCGGTCATGGGCGGTCCTCAAGCAGCAGATGTTCTTAGTACGGTAAAACAAGACCAACGAGAACGAGAAGGAAAACCCCCAATGGCGAGCGAAGAATTGGAAAACTTCCGTGCCCCTATTCTCGAGAAGTATGAGCGGGAAGGTTCGCCGTATTACTCCACAGCGAGACTTTGGGACGATGGAATCATCGATCCTCGCGACACTCGTGATGTCCTTGGGCTCTGTCTTGCCGCATCGAGAAACGCTCCACTGCCGGAAGGAAAGTACGGAATTTTTAGAATGTAAATTCCAATTGAAAATTTTAAAATGCAATTGAGGTTTTTTGATGAAGACAATGGAAAATCCGCCAAAAACATCGCTGATTCAACTTACCATTGACGGTAGTTGCGCTCGAATCGAGTTGGCACGTGAGGACAAGTTCAATGCTCTCAATGTTGAAATGATAACAGAACTGATCGAAGTCTTTGAATGGACCAAAGAACGCAGTGCCGGCCATAACGATGCATTGGAAGATGCCAATGGTCAATCCTACCTTCGCACACTTGTTCTCTCAGGTCGAGGTAAACACTTCTGTGCTGGAGCTGACATCAACATGATGCGAGATGCTGGAGCCAATACACCCGAAGAGAACAGAAAGGACAGTGAACGTCTCGACCGCCTCTTCAACGGATTGTGGTCGCATCCATGTTTTACAATCGGTGCCATTCAAGGGGTTGCCCTTGGCGGCGGTGCAGGACTCATCGCGTGCTTGGATTATGTCGTTGCCAACGAAAATGTACGCATCGCCCTTTCGGAAGGGAAACTTGGAATTTTACCAGCTGTAATTGGGCCTTACGTCTATCGACGCGTGGGCTCGGCAAATTTCCGTCGTCTAGCCATGCAAGCAAGCAGAGTCAAAGCAGAGGAAGCACTCCGTATCGGCTTCATTGAACGGGTCGTTGAAAGCGTTGAGGATTTCGATGCCGAGGTCAATTCAATCATCGCTGAGGTGCTGACCTCCGGTCCAAGCGCCGCAACTCTCGCAAAGGAACTGACACTTGGTTTTGACCGATGGAGCGTAGACGACGAATCCCTTCGAGAGTGGACGCTCGATTTTACCAGTCGAATGCGTGGTTCGAGAGAAGGGCAGGAAGGACTTTCTTCATTCCTCGAGAAGCGACCTGCCAATTGGAAACCAGATGAGTGAGGTGAAATCATGATTCAACGTGTACTGGTTGCGAACCGAGGCGAAATCGCCTGTCGCATCCTCCGTGCGTGTCGTGAAGCAGGGCTCTCAAGTGTTGCAATCTATGCTCAAAACGATCAGGAAAGCATGTTCCGCGAANTGGCCGATCNATCCGTNCTNCTGGAAGGCGATACAATTGCTGAGACGTATCTTAACGGGGCAGCCATCATCAAAGCCGCCAAAGAGACCGGTGCTGATGCCATCCATCCAGGATTTGGATTCCTCTCAGAGCGTGCAGAATTCGCTCAAGCGGTCATGGATGCAGGATTGATTTGGATTGGGCCCTCGCCTCAAGCCATCGAACAGATGGGCGACAAAATGTCAGCACGTCAAATCATGAAGGCTGCTGGAGTCCCAGTTATTCCGGGTGTGGAAATTGAGGAAGAGGACGAATCCCTTGCAATGGAAGCCATTCGAAACGCAGCTGAGGCTACAGGCTACCCGCTCTTGCTCAAAGCCACTGCAGGTGGAGGTGGCAAAGGAATGCGTGTTGTCCATGCTGCTGATGGATTAGAAAATGGGGCAGCGTCTGCCCGACGTGAAGCTCTGGCAGCTTTTGGTGATGGACGAGTCTACGTTGAAAAACTCTTNATGAAATCGAAACACGTTGAAGTGCAAGTCCTTGCAGATACGTACGGACGTTGTATCCATCTAGGTGAACGAGAATGCAGCGTTCAGCGACGTCANCAGAAGGTCTTCGAAGAGGCACCGTGNTCCACAATGACGCCTTCGTTGCGTGAGCGAATGGGTCAAGCTGCCGTTGCAGCAGCAAAAGCGGTTGATTACGTTGGAGCAGGAACCGTAGAGTTCCTTCTTGCTGAGGATGAATCCTTCTATTTTCTTGAAATGAACACACGAATTCAGGTTGAGCATCCTGTCACAGAAATGGTNACNGGTGTCGATTTGGTTCGGGAACAANTGCGCATTGCCAACGGAGAAGCAATGTCGGTCGATGCCCTCAATATCCGCGGTCATTCCATCGAAGTCCGTCTTTACGCCGAAGATGCGACAAACAACTTCCTGCCAGCCATCGGCCCNCTTGCNGTGTTCCGCCCGCCNACAGGCCCAGGAATACGTCTCGATACAGGTGTTCGTGAAGGCGATGAAGTCACCCCGCATTACGATCCAATGTTGGCAAAACTGATTGTCTTCGCACCAACACGAGAAGAAGCATTGCAGCGGATGCGCCGTGCCTTGGATGAATTTGTTGTTCTTGGTACAACCACGAACATTGGATTCTTGCGAGATCTCTGCGATGTATCAGAGATTATTTCGGGCGATACTTACACATCAATGATTGATGATCTCTATCCAAATGGGTATCAATTCACACCGCGAAAGGAAGATCTTGATGTTGCATTACTGACAGCAGCTGTCGCAGAAACAACAGGAATGCATCGAACAACGGTTGCATCTTCAAAAGGCGAACAAGGCATTGCAAGCCCGTTCCAAACGCTCAACAGGAGGTACCCCTGATGCAGCACGAATTCCGTCATGATGGTGAAACGTACGACGTTCTCCTCGAGCGAACTCCAAAAATTTGGACCTTTGCGAATCACTGTGCACACCCACGGGAAGATGGACGCATTCGAATTTACTTTGAAGATGGAACCAAGGCCTGGGCCCATGTTGCCAAAGTCGGCGACGTATGGTGGGTGCATCACTCGGGTCGAATCTTTACTATGGAACGCATTGAAGCAGGCGCCAGCAGCGATGAACATCTCGGAGGGTTGGTCGCACCGATGCCAGGCGTGGTTCTCGACGTTCTCGTATCGGCGGGTGAATCCGTTGAAGCAGGACAAACACTGATGATTCTTGAAGCAATGAAAATGGAGCATAGAATCGTAGCATCGGCGAATGGAACTGTGACAGCTGTTCATTTCAATGCAGGCGATCGCGTTGAACAGGGAACCAACTTGCTCGATGTGGAGGATGGTGCCTAATCATCTCCAACGACCATCGTCGATGATCGAATCAGGACCAACCTTTCCGTTGTAGATGTAGGTCCATGCCCATTCCGGCCCAAAGTCAGTCATCACCTCAACAATCGTTCGGTCATACAAGGATTCAGGATGCCCAAATCCGAGGAAACCCTCGATTTGGTCGATTTTTTCAAGGCACTCCGAAGCATCACTCATCGTCACCAAATCGCCAAACACAGTCCCTTCACCGAGTTTCATTCCAGGAAACGCTCCTAGATGATGCAATTCACCGTTGGTCGAGGCTTGCTGAATGGATTTGGTGAATGGATGCAGTAGGCTGAATCGGTTCTGCCCTTTCATGAGGGTTCCATACACAAACAGATGGTTGATGGTGCATTGATCGAAGGATTCCTGAAGCGCTTGTTGTAGACCCAAAGTTGGCAACCCTCGTTGAATCAGCCCATCGTAAATCAGTCGTTGATATCCAGCGGTTGGTTCCACAAAGTATGGTTTCTTCCTATGCTCGCAAACGACAAAGGTTGTCGCTCTGTGAAGAACACCATCACGACCGATAGCAAGGACCTTTTTTTCCTCATAAAATTGAGGTGCTCCCTCCTTGGCAATCAATGTCTTCCAAGCATCTTCATCAACATCAAACAATGCGCCCGGTGTTGCATGGAACGCATCGGCAGGAACAACGTCTGCAGCTCCACCCTTACGACCATTGGAGTAGTAGTGAAATTTGAGATGGTGACCAAGAAGCCAAGCAGGTTCCTTCTCCTTCAGTCCATCCGGGCTGACACCTCGTCTTTTGCAAAATCTTGACCAATCGTCCCAATCAAGATTTGATCCGTATCCAAAATACAGTCGATTTTGTGACAATTTAGCCCGCTCCTGTGAGCAGTACGCGTTTAGTATTTATTAANACTACCACGTACAAGGTTCGAGAATTGCCTGACCCTGCATGTAAACTTGCAAAACTTCAGGAAT
Source organism: Methanobacteriota archaeon (assembly GCA_002698145.1). Lineage (GTDB taxonomy): Archaea > Thermoplasmatota > Poseidoniia > Poseidoniales > Poseidoniaceae > MGIIa-L2. The sequence goes on from NZVG01000028.1 coordinate 5,333, forward strand.
TCGAACTCGCCCATCCTCAAGTTGGTTTTGCTCAATAATTGCAACCAATGCTCGAGATGTAGCAACAGCCGTTGAATTGAGTGTGTGCACCATCGGCTGGTTTGGATGGCCAGGTGTTCCGTATCGGATCTCCAATCGATTCGCTTGATAATCGGTACAGTTGGAACAAGATACAATCTCCTTGAACGCTTTTGCGCCTGGAAGCCAGGCTTCTAAATCGTATTTCCGTGCAGCAACAGTGCCCATGTCACCTGTGCAAATGTTGACGACTTCGTAATGCAATCCAAGTGCATCCCAAAGGTCAATGCAATTCTGAAGCAGTTCTTCGTGCAGTTCCCAAGACGTTTCTGGNGTTGCAATGACGATTTGTTCAACCTTCGTGAATTGATGGACGCGCCAAATACCACGATCGGATTGACCATGGGCACCTACTTCTCTCCGGAAGCAAGAGGATACGCCCACGATCTTCAATGGAAGCAACTCTTCAGGAATCGTTTCTTGCATGTACATTGCAGTCAAAGGATGCTCTGATGTTGCAATCATGTAGTAACCGTCAGGGTCGATTCCGTACATGACCGTCTCAAAGTCTGANAGGTCTGTAACTCCCTCGTAGGCTGCACGATTCATCATCACTGGAGGCTGAACAAAGGTGAACCCCCGCTGTTGAATGAAGTCAACAGCGTAAGCTTGCAAGGCCATTTCAAGACGAGCAAGGTCTCCTTTGAGAAAATAGAATCTACTTCCCGTGATCTTTGCAGCACGTTCCAAATCCACCCATTTGTTTTCTTCAATCAATTCATTGTGGGTTTTTGGTTCGAATTCAAAAGATGGTTTCTCGCCGTGAAGTGAATGTTTCGTATTCCCCGATTCATCAGCACCAGAGGGAACGTCTGGGTGCAAAAGATTTGGAATGGACATTCGAACCGAATCTCGTTCTGACAGGAACGCATCTGTCTTCTTCTCCATTTCTGAAATTTGTGCTCCTAGGTCAGCGACCTCGGAGAGAATCCGTTGCGCTTCGGCCTCATCACCGGATTTCTTTGCAGCACCGATACCACGAGCAGCCTCGTTCTTCTGGCGTCGCAATTCATCGGTCTCACGAAGCATTCCTTTCCATTTCTTGTCAAGTTCAATCACCTTGTCGATGTTGTCGTGAGGTAGGCCCCGACGATCGTGNTCGGCCCGAATTTTTTCGNCCTCTTCACGGAATAATTGAATATCAAGCATTTGAATCACCTCAGAAACTGATGTTAAACTGGAACATCGCCATACCAATTGTGAGTAAGCCACCGACGACGTAGCCCAAAATTGCCCCGCCGTTCAGCANAGGAAGCCCAGCTTGGGCTTGCCCTTTTCCGACGTAATACATGAGAATNGAATAGCCGATGAGGCTTCCAACCAGTGTGGTCATAGCCATAAGAAGGCCGTTATCGCCTCCAACATACTGAATTGTTGAGAGGACAAGCATACCTGGGAAAATGACATCTCCGAGTCCCATAAGCATTGCATCATTGCTCTTTGCAACAACGCGTTCTTGAGCAACTTGGGGTACGAGGTTGTCATCAGCATCATTCGCATCATGGACGGTCATACGCTCNGTTCGCATCGTGTAATCNGAATCTTGAGGTGCGACCAACAAAATTGGTAAATTGAGATTCATCATCGTATCTGCAAGATCNAGCATGTGCTTGGATTTGTACACCGCCCATGCGTCGTAAATCGCTGCAGCAATCATGAACACCATGATCAACGTTGGAACAAAAGAAACGCCAAGCATGACGATTACGCCACTACCTACGAGGATTCCAACGGTGTTAACAACGTACCATTCACTGTGGACNTAGAGGAGAATCATCAACAAGACACTGAAGAGAATCCCAATGATGGTAGGGATGTCTTCGATAACAAGTCCTCCGACCAAGAACATCGATGAATCAACTACGCCTGAGTCTGTTGTGTAGGATGAATTGATGACTGTTGCATAGATGTGAATTGTTTCGTCCTCAACATCTTGAGGCGTCTCGCCAAATGCGACAACCACATTCTCTCCTTCCGGAGCATCAACGATCAATCGTTGGGTCATTGAGGCACCATAGAGCAGTCGAGCATCCTCATCGGTTGTAATCAACAACTCGGTATAGCCGGTCGCATCGATATCGGTTAAACGAACATCCCGTATGCTCTCTGCAAAGTTGTTGATGCTCACCCTCGATTCCACAGCGAAGGGTTCGCTTTGCAGAGGTGCATAACTCCAAGCGAGAACATCACCATCGTTGGTACCTAGAACGATAAGCTGTTCGCCTTCGGTTGAATTCTCCATGGTTACATCAGCAACGTTGGAGTAACCAACATCGAGCGAAGTGAATCCCGCAGTTGAGTTCGCTTCGATCAGCATGGTTACGGGTTGATAGAAGTCATCACCTTCAACCAATCCCGCTGTTTCCTCGAGCAGAATGACACCTGCGTAGTTCTGAGTCACTACCAACAGATGCTCATCATCCAACAGTTCTACTTCAATGCGGTCGACGATATCCATTTCGCTTGGTAGTTGCCATGTGGCTTGCTTTGTCATAACATTTGGATATTCATCAAAGGTGTTGTACCGATGCAGTCTATCAGCACCATCGATGATGTAAACTGCATCTTCGGTCTCGACTGCGAGTTCACATCCTGTGAGTAAAATCGACTGTACGTTCCCATCATCGCCGTATTCGAAACACTCGTAGGTTGATTCGAGCGTGCCGTCGGAAAGTGAAAGAGTCTGAACAAGGGCTGCATTGTTGATGGTTACAGAATCTGGACCGGGAACAACGACCAACTTAGAGAATTCAAACGCTTCACCATGAGGTACTTCGGTTGTCCAGATCGGCTCTTCAACACCCCATTGCATGAGTCGAATGGTGTTCATTAATGCCCCACTTTGATTGCTTCGAGTCGAATCGAGGTACTGGTCCATGCCTATTTCAGTAAGATAGGTGGCTTCAGTTTCGTTTGATGATTGATATTCAAACGGCGTGACGCTGTCATCGACCATGATTTGGTGGGCGAGTGGTACGCTTGAGTAGAGGAGTGCAATGAAGAGAATCCCCATGATTCCATACTTGATAATCCACTCTTTCTTGTATTTCGCAAGCATCAAAATCGCAGCCGTGAAGATAAAAATCATGATCAGTTCAAGGCCAATGTAACGCAACTGCGAGGCTCCTGCTTCACCAAATGCCTGCAGTCCAGCTTTATCGTACCAAGGACGAATGAACATCGCAAGGAAGATGGTGGCAACAAACATCCCCGCCATCCCAATCATTGATGGGAGTTGGCGGCGAAAGTCTCCTCCGACGTCGCTCATACCACCTCCAAACACGAGCCACATTTGAGCGCATCGACGGTGGCACGGACAATCGGCGCATCGCTACACCTATGAGAAACAGCCGCAAGGGGCAACCGAGTTCGATGCCGTCAACCGTCCGTGAATGGCTTGCTGAAAGCAAGAAACGTGGGATGGAACTTGGTCTTGAGCGCGTCCATGCAACCCATCAGGCCCTGTTGCAGGAACCGTATCAAGCAACCATCGTTCACATCGCTGGAAGCAATGGAAAAGGGACGCTTTGTGCAACCTTAGCAGCGCATTTGGATGCTGTTGGCTACTCGACGGTGATGTTCACCTCGCCTCACCTTGTTCGAGTTGAGGAGCGTATACGTATTGGTGGGCGGCCAATCAATGCTCATTTATTCGATGATCTGCTCCTGAAAATCCGAGATGCTGAATTATTACTGAAGATTGAATTGACGTACTTTGAAATCACTTTTCTCGTGGCTTGTTTGTGTGCGCAGCACAACAACGTCGATTTTTTCATCGTTGAAACCGGCCTTGGCGGACGCTATGATGCCACGAGAATTCTACCTGCTGATGTATGTGTCCTTACGTCATTGAGTCTTGAGCATCGAGACATCTTAGGAGATACACTTGCCGAAATCGCTGCTGAAAAAGCCGCTATTGCTCGACCAGGGAAGGTATTGATTGTTCGTAACATTCAGGATTCGGATGCAACGGCCGCCATTGAAAGTGAGGCGAGGAATGCCGGACGCGTTGACTTAGGAGAAACCAAACAAGGTGCTTACCTCGAATGGGTGGATGTTTCTGAAGATACGTCCGTGAGNAATGAAGCGTTCCNTCTTGCAAAGGCGACGTTGGAATCCNTAGATATCNATGCAGACGAATTGAAGGCATCGATTCAGNCATTGAATTGGCCCGGTCGGTTCCAAGAAATTCCAGCCAANTGGAGTGGNTCGATTCTCTTTGACGCTGCTCACAACCCAAGTGGACTGGNAAAGATTCTCCCACAGTTGCAGCAAAGAATCGCCGAACATCGCTCATGGACGCTTGTGTTTGGGTGCACCCCACAACACGATTTGNTNNCATTCTCTNAGCCNCTANTCGATNTGTGTCGGATGAANCCTCCTCANTNCATCATCCTCACNGAACCTCAATTTGGNCGCTACCCAGCCGTNTCNCTGGATACCTTNCAAGGACTCGATTGGCCTNCATCGAGTANNGTTCATCTCTGCAAAGATGCCAATNAATCGTATGCGTTTTTGNACCAGNANCGNCCAGANTNTTCAGTTGTTNTNGGTTCGTTGTATCTTGTAGGNGAAATGTTTGANGCAATGGGGTTNTTGGGTACGGAACACATGGAATTGTTCCCTGCAAAGACTCAAAGGGATGAAGCATAACGCAGNNTTGGTCAAGATGAGTTCGAANTGGGACGTTCGTTTTCTTGAACTNGCAGACCACATCAGTTCATGGAGCAAAGACCCTTCAACGAAAGTNGGGTGTGTCGTTGTTGGAGCNGACCGAGAGATNCGGTCCACTGGATTCAATGGGTTTCCCAGAGGCATTGATGATTCACTTGAACGTTTGACAGACCGTGAGCANAAGTACCCTCTGATATGCCANGCTGAAGANAATGCAATNATGCATGCAGCNCGNATCGGNGTCTCNCTCAAAGATTGCACAGCGTATGTAACATGGCCACCGTGCACACGCTGTGCACGTTCCTTGATTCAGGCGGGCATTGTTGAGGTCGTTTATACCGAGACAAACAACATACCTGAGCGATGGCAAGAAGACTTCATNCGTTCNACAAACATGATGAAAGAGGCAGGTATCAAACTNCGAACAATAGAGTTTGAGTGATTANCCCCAGAATCGGCGAGTTCGGGCGTACTCGATTTCNGCGTGATGGATTGATTGAAGCAANCTTTCGGTGTTGTTGTTGTGTCCNTTGCGAAGAATCCGCTGAGCCGTTGCNTCGCCAACACCNCGAGCCATCAGACACANTATNGCATGGAACCCNTGCGTTCGAAGNAGNGANGCATTCCGAATCATCCGATTTCGATCGCTTTCTTCNTCAGAAACCACCCANTCTTCAAGCATTTTTTCAAGTCCTTCACGNGCACAGACCAGCATTTGTCCCTGACAAGAAATGCATTCACCAGGTTTCTTCAACTCAGGGTATCGCTCGACACGGAANCGACGAACTGCTTGACACTTNAGGCAACAAAGAACGGCACGCTCGTTCATTAAGCGAAGTCGTAGTTGCGCACGAACNGCNTCATTGTCCCAATTGGGNAGCAACAANTCACGCTGGCTTCGATCCGATAATCCAAGAGGNCCNGTCGGNGTAACAACAACATCGAGTAATCCGGATTGAATTCCCNGCAGCACATCNTTTGCNCCTTCAATGTCCATNCGCTCGTAGTAAAGTTTGTTGAGAACTTCCTCGAGAACAATTGTTCCTCGGTACTTCCGAACNAAAGCGTTGAGGTTGATTTTCCGTGGGTCAACCCCNTGNTGAAGGATTCCGAACGTCTTCGCAACTTGCGCAAANCGCCATCGAACCTGACGNGAATTTGGTAANGTAACCGCAAGTAGCCCCTCGATTCCATCNGCAGGCAATTCGTTTAGCCAACCGATAACATCCTCTGGCTCAATGTCTGCCCCTGAGATGTGAATTCGNGTTGCTTCAATCATCAATCCACCCCATCTNCCCGTCCTTGTNGAGGCCATTGCCAACAACAGNTGNCCAATGGTCTCGTTGATGAGGGTACCCTGACAGATGTTGATCACNAGGGCTTCGGAGCGCCGCTCAATNGTGATTGTCTGTTGGTCTGGAAGCGCTTCGGTTGCATCGATGTGTCGAGTAATTGTGTCAGCGAGTACTCCNATGGCTTCNCCGTCAAGNGGATANGATGTCAANGGAAGNCCATCATGCGAGAGAAGACCAGCAGCATCGATTTTGTCCGTTTGCTTNGCTTCAAGAAGCCCAAAATCTTCAGCGATTAATCGTCGAAGTCGCCCGATGTTTCGTGCAACNATTGCAGGTACAGGGGGTAATTCNCCAACCCAGGTAGGGGCTTCTCCCTGAATCGAGACGGGTGCTACGAGCACTTCGCTTTGNTCAGGATCNGCATCGACAATNGTCCAAGTACGTCCTGCCATNACGAATTGTCTTGTTCGACCNTCTTCNTCTTCCCCACTTCCATTGAGTTCGAGAACAAATGCTTCGTCNACGTTNCCGATGGTTCGACGNGTGACCACATCACGGACCCTGTACGATTGCTTGTCTGGAATCATTGAGAGATGATGCTCAACCCANCGTCGGGTTCGNCCAGCAGACGCAAACCATCCATCCTTGAATTGCTTCGGTACGGGCATTCGCATGCTTTTGTATTCCACGGGAATGTCTTCGTCTGCGACATCGTAACGNGGCAACTCGTCGGGCCAAGAATCTGCATCNGGNATCGCATCTTTCGCAGCGAGATAGAGATGTTTTGGCCACCGATACCACGGTGTTTCATTTGGATNAAGAGAATAACGTAAGAGCCATCGGTCGGCCAGAACAGCGAGNGTNTTTTCAGTGTCTTTNCGAGTCCAGTCAGCAAATTGTTCCGTCCGTTCAAAAATNTCATGNACGTCATCGATTCGAACAANCTTGAAACTGTGGGCCATGAGCATGATCTGATTCGCAGCAATGCTGTAGGGNCGATTNCTCCATTCAACATCNTCGATNGAACCGAGNTGCGAGCGATGCGCGATGACAGCAGATTCTGCGATTCCGTCGGTTTCCCAAGCCAGCAAGTGCCCCCGACCGATTCCCCCAATGCGGTGGTCTGCACGACCGACCCGCTGCAGCATCCGGTCCACAGAACGTGGGCTTTCCAACTGAACGATTTTTCGAATTGAACCAACATCGATTCCGAGTTCAAGGCTTGAGGTACAAATCAGAGCTTGTAGGGTTCCATTACGAATGTTCTCTTCCATTTCTTGCCGTGTTTCAGCAGCAAGGCTTCCGTGGTGCACACCAATCGTAAGTTGGGGGGCCATGGTCTGAAGACGCTGGGCCACCGTTTCAGCGGCATTCCGACTGTTGACGAAGACAAGACAAGGAGGGTCGTTCTCGACGATTTCGGCCATGAGGCGAAACGTTGCATGTGCTCTCGGGGACAACCGCATCTCCATGGCCCCAACTTCGTCCTCAGCAAGCGGTGGTGCCGTTTCAACTGTCAGAACAGTTGACCGCTCAGCAGGAGCAAGAATCGGTTGACAAGATCCGTTTGAAATCCACGATGCAACCTGGTCAGGGTTGCCAACGGTTGCAGAGAGCCCAACTTTTTGCAGGGTTCTTCCACACAATGCCTCTAGTCGTTGCAAACCGAGTCGTAATTGCCACCCACGCTCACTCCCAGCCAAGTCGTGTACTTCATCGATAATGACGGCTTGAACCGATGAAAGCATTGCTCGCAGCCGATGTCCAGTGAACATGAGTTGGAAGGTTTCCGGTGTTGTGACGAGAAGATGAGGTGGACGTCGGACTTGTCGTGTTCGCTCATTTGTCGGTGTATCCCCATGACGTAATGCAAATCGCAGGCCAAGTACTTCACTCAATTCAGCGAGCCTTCGATCAACGTCCCGATTCAAGGCACGCAAGGGTGTGATGTAGAGGATGGACAACGGTTTCCATTCTTCGACCTTGCAACGATGAAGCAGAGGCAAGACGGCGGCGAGGGTCTTACCTGAACCAGTTGGAGCGATGAGAAGACGTTCGTTTCCGTCGATGAGATCGGGGAGAGCCTGCTCCTGTACAGGTGTTGGTTGCCAACCACGTTCCGAAAGAAAGGATTGGAGATGTGGATGCAACAGCGAAAAGACATCTGACATACTCTCCCCACCCCCGTGGAGTATTCTGCCTGCCTACCCTTCTTGAGGATTTGTCAATGCAAATGGGGTCAGTCGTCTTCGTAGTCGTCTTCGTCATCGTAGTCGTCTTCGTCTTCCCAGTCGACTTCCTCATCTTCGCTGAATGCTCCGTCACCTAGATCGACTGCGGTTCGACTCGCAACGGTTGCTACAACAACCAGAATCAGAATTGTCGATACGGCGAAAATCCACGCCAACGGATGCTCACGTGGAGAATCCAGCCAGCCAAGGTATTGTCCGTATGCGATGTTGATGTCGTGTTCGGCCGTGTTGTCGTTATCGTTCACTTCGACCAGGACGTTGCCGTAGTCAACCTCCACTCGAATGCGGTCGACGTTCTCTACTTCCCAATCAACGGTAACAGGAATGCTCTCTCCACCTTCAATGCCAACAATGGCTTTGACGTCAAAGGGTTCGTCTGCATTTCCTGCAAAGAAAGCGACTTTGAATTGCTGCGTTGTTGGTCCGCCGTTGTTGATGACGGTTGCAGTAATTTCGACATCCGTCCCTGGTGAAACATGGTCATCGGAAACGGTGATCGATTGAATTCGGAGTTCAGGTCCAACTGCACCCAAGCGTACCCACTGGCGTTCAAAGTCTGTATCATCGAAAGCCAACTCCGGAATTGGACTTGCTTCAGAATTTGACACAACAGGGAACTGATTGCCAGCAGCATCCCATCCGGTCATGTAGAATCCAACGAAATCACCTGCCTGCGGAAGAATCGTCCCACCAGCTGTGATGTCGACTTCGCCTGTCCAATAGACGGTCTGACCCTCCTGTTGCATCCCTAGCAAAGAGGAGCCAGCGCCAATGGTGATGGTGCGTGTTTGGTCACGCATAACCCAATGAATCAATTGTTCAGAACCGGTCAAATCAGCGTCCTCTGAGCCTTGGAATTCAACGTAGATTGAGGTTAAATCGTTTGTAGGCGATACATCGATGACGTTCAACGGAGCCATTCGCCGAACAACTCGAGGAGCAGCATCGTCCACGATCACGCGCAGCGTTGTCGAAACAAGCGTTCCTGTCATGTCTTCACCACGACCAGGTATGTTTGTGATTGAAATCAAACAGGTTCGAGTTGGAGAGGATTGTAAGGACTTTGCTGAATCGAGTGGAACCTCAATGAGATACTCACCGTCCTCGGTAAGCGAGCCATCACTCCACAGTTTTTCTCCATCAAAGACTTCAACCAAAATACCAACGTCACGTGGGGCTGGAACGTTGCTACCTTCGTAAACAACCCGTCCACTGAACGCAAGTCGGTCGTCTTTCCGCACACGCGTACCATCAGCAACTGCGCCTGTACGCGGTTCGCTCACGTCCTCAACCATATAATCCGAAGGAGAGAGGGTAAAGTCGTTCTCGACGCGGAAGGTGTGTTCAAGGATCAGCAATTCACTGTCGACATCTGAACCACGTTCTTTGTACAGCAGTGCAAGGTCACCCATTTCTTCATCTGGCCAATCCCAAGCGAAGACGAAGTTGTAGGTTACAATGACCCAAGGAAGACCCGATTCATTTGTTGTTTCATACATCGTACTGGTCGGTAAGAGGTGGATGTACTTGCTCTCGCTCCAGAAAGTGTTGTTTAGTCCTGAGTAGGAAATCCGTTGAGCATCGCGGCTCGGATTTGGCCCCTCGAAGTCGAAGACGAGTGAGATGTGCTCGAAGTCAATGACGGTGTTCGCATCGATGAANCCTACGGTNATGGATTGNTCAAGTCCTGCAAAGACGGGCTCGTTATCGGAATGACCNACCCATTCAAGTCCGGTGAANACNGCNTCAGAGTCTTTCCGGGTTTGGAAGGTTGCATCATCGAAATTGAATCCAGGNCCTGAGTTGAGGTTGTACAAAATACCCTCGTCGTCGTACTGCGTGTAGAAAACCGGATTGCCNGCCTGATCTCCACCGGTCCAATAGTANGACACNCGACCCATGTTCGGGTTNCGAGAATGNTCGATGGTTGTCATGAACCACTTGGTCTTACTTTCGCTCATGTTTGTGACACGTTTCATGGCATACTCGGAATCATCAGCGANTCCATTGCGATTCAAATCATGGTCNGCTTCAACCCAATACATGAGNTTCANTTCAATTGGNACNCCCACTTCATCNTGAACGAGGATTCGCACATCTTGTTGATTGACACCTGCCTCGTANGACCCATCTTCNGGGAANACCTCTCNNCGCTCGGGAGNTGTTGCNTCAACACGGAACGTGCGNCTCCAGTCCGAGTTCGGTTCCATTACNTGGGTTGGATTGCGTTCGTTGTAGGTCTGAACTTCGTAATTCAAACCGTCAGGNACGTCAATGTTCGGCGTTACGACGCTAATGAAAAACGAGCCGTTGATGTTGGTCGTATCCCGAGCGGTTGATTCCACCCAGCCGTTTCGNGAGACACGAACGTCAAATGCNCTGTCNAGAGGTGCATCATCGGTTTCCATGAACCACATNGCACCTTGGAAATGGAGNGTTTCTCCAGCAGCGACCCANGCGTTGTTGGGGACGTCATCACGTACCAAGTCTCCTTCNTTGTCTCGNACCTTCATCCAACCCAGTCCAAACGTTCTGTTNACCCGAAGNCCCTCATCGCTGATCAAATCCAGNGGTGCAAAACCTGCAGAACCACTGTCATCCAAACATCCTGTTTTGAAGCGAACGTTGTTTTGGTCGGGGAAATCGCTGGTTATGCGGAACAGCCAGTGGATTTCGAGAATACTGTTGTTGAGAATCGAATAGGAGTTTCCATCCATGACNACATANCCCTCAGGGTCGTTCGGAGAAGGGAAAACATCCCCATCTTGCCAGAACAGCGTAGGGTTCATNCTCGCAGAACTTGTCATGAGGGTGAGTGTTGCTTCGCGTATCTTGGTNGCACTTTCACCAACGATGTGGCGAGTAACGACTTCGTAAGGTTCCGTTCGCTCGTGCAGGATTTCACCNTCAGGAATGTTAATTTCNAGGTTGACTGTTTGAATTGTGTAGGTGACGCTGAANGATGTCAGGGTNAGGATTCCGCTGCTTTCAGAGGTAAGATCAATCGGAATGTCAACGAAACCAGCNCCNGTATCCGGAATTCGGTCGTTGAAACCTTTGATGATGGTATTCGNNGCGCCAACTGCATCGATGGTTTTCGTTCCAATCAGNGGNCCATTCTCCTTCCAGCCAACCGTNGGTGACAACGGTGGATTNAAATTCGCAGGTATTGGNGAAGGTGTGTGAATCTCAAANCCTGGGTTTTCTGGAGCATTGCTGTGNAGNGCAACCTGAATGTCATGCAGAACGGGTGTGTAGGCAGAGTTGCTTGTTGAGAAGGTNACACGCAGGCAGAGGTATCCATAACTTGGAGTTGTAAACGCCTTNGTCTGACCGCTCTGGCCAAACGTCGTAAGCCCGCTGCTGCACAGNCTTGANGNGCTTCCACCGAGTTGTACACTAATNGATGTGCTCGCAGGANTNGTTGCGTTGTANTTGACGGTCCCAGCCACGTANGANGGGAATGGATTGTTGTANTTTGAGCGGAGNTAGAANTTTCCGCTGCTGTAGTANCTCGTCGTGTATTGAATCGTAACAAGATCAAGAATCGGTGTGAAGGAGGATGTNCCATTGAGNGTCGCTCTCCANGTNATTTTGTTTCCGCTGTTGGCAAAGGTCTTGGTTGAACCGACAGAAATCGACTTCCATGTTACGCCATCATCATTTGANACATCAATGTTGATNGAGGTCGATGATGGAGTGTATCCAATGGCACTCNCNAGTTTGATTTGNTCGATNGANCTTGTTGAGGTNATGGTNTTNCCGTAAATCGTNGCAGTNGTTGCCGATGGNGTCTGCCAAACAGAGATNCCTCCNTCNCCCCAAATGTGGATTTTTCTTTGCACAGTGTTGCAGTAGGANGTGTGGTAACAGGAATAGTANATTTTNCCATCATCTTCGATTTGTGTNATCCCATAATGGCCACCGTTTGGCATTTCTTGTACGCCCATCTTTTCGAGTGTGAATCCGTTCATNGNGAAATGGTGGTGGCGTGANCCTTGGACGTTGTACTCGTTGAGGATGACACGTGGAAGATCNACGACCAANCCAGAGTTGGGATTNCCCGCNGTTGANGTTGTTTTGTAGTTGTAATCNGCTGCATTACCAATCGACCATGTTGAGTTAATNGAACTTGGATTGCTTGGGTTTACTTCCATCAAATAACGGTTGTAAGTCGGATAGGTCGAAGANTCGTAGTAACTCACGTACATNTTGCCNGTGTTNTCNTCGAANTCCACACCAGTGAGGTAATATGGNTAACCATAGNTTGTGTAGGANGAACACTGCCACTGNGTTTTGGCAGCGTTCAGNGTCCATTTTGTTAGGTAGTAATACGAATANGAAACNGTCCAAATGTCTCCATTCGAATCNACGGCAGCATCGTACCAGTAACTCGAAACGGTGGAGGTACATCCNGTGGTGCTGAGGCTGGCAGTTCCAAGCAGCGCTCCNGTCGTNGCATTGAATCGCTGNATNGTTGGAGCGGTGTACANGGATGTNCTGGAATAGCGGGTCGTGTGAATTTCNTGTTCAGAAACCGGCACGACGATTCCACGGTAATTCCAACTTGCNCTCGAGGAAACGGATAGGTCTGTAAATTGCTTCGTGACGCTGTTGTAGTTTTGATCTCCAAGGGCAACAAACTGTCCGGTCGCATTCANNGTGGCAGAATTGGCATTNGAGAGNTCACTGCTNCCGCGGAAGGTTACAGCACTGTTGGTTGGNTTGCCACGCAACCCNATCTCATCGTTTGCAGTTTCAAGGTTNCTTCGNGATCCGTATGGGAACGTNCCAGTNTGNGTNTTCGACCANTGGCCTGTNCCCACNCCGCCAAAGTCGCGNTTGTTGGTTAGATTGCTCCATGTTGTTGTGCTCGCTTCACCNAAGAAATTGAATTGCGCTGANGTAACCTCAGCGCCGNATGGGAACGTGATGACGCCCGCAGAACCGTTCCCTTGCCCGTTGAAGGTGTGNGTGTAAGAGTTTGCTCCGCCCTTAAACTGTGTTTCAGTNGTCGCTGAGGAAGCCAGTGGAGCCATCACAGACATGAAGAACAGGAGGACAAGAAAAACGGCTTTCCGCATAGTGTACACACCCANNATCAACNNCTATCTTTGTTTAGCATATCAACGCATCGGCTACGGGGCATCACGCATTCTTCCGCAATCATCTTGAAGAACATCGCCCGTAGGTANGACCGAGGGAGAGACATGGCAGGNCTGTTTTCGCAATGGTGGGCTGCTCAGCATGGGCGGCATTACTCGATTTTAGCAACACTTTTCGGAGCGTTCCTTGTTTTGTTTNTAGCCGGNTTGTCNCAACTNCTTTTCNTGCAAGAATCCGANACNTGGGGCGAATACACAGGNGCAGCCATTGGNGTGCTCGTTGCTGCNGCTACAGGATTGATTTTNGTCACGCCAGAATTTTTGGTTTACAAAGGNCANGTTAGCACTCTCGANGAATTGTATGAAATCCAAAGNACNGCTGAACTAAANCGTCGCCGNTCGGATGGTGANCGCTCTGCGGCAGCACTTGGCGCAGGCCATGANGAACGNTGGAATGCGTNCCTCAAAGAACGAGGCATGCGACGTTGAANTGGTGGNNATNCTTTGCAGCCCTCCGATTCGACCAAACTTCTCCTTCGAGAGATATTGCTCGCAGGAGGNATGGTTGTCGTCCTCATANCAGCATTGTATGCACACACACAATCGATGCCTCCGCTNGTTGTTGTTGAATCNTCGAGCATGATACACGACAGNGANGGNGAGNTTGGNAGCATCGANGCNGGNGATCTTGTCATGGTNCACAAATCGTCGTTCGAAAACATNGTGACGTTCGCNGAAGCCACGGATTCATCAAACCTGNACTACGGTNACGAGTCACACGGGATGGAAGGTGATGTTGTCATTTACAAGAAAAGNGGTGAATCGTCAACTCCGATTATCCATCGTGCAATTTTGAGGGTTGTACCNAATGAGGCGTATCCTGCTACAGGNACNGCGAATCCATGCCCNACNGGTGGCAATTTTGATTCAGAATGGAGAATTGATGGNCAACNAGGNGCTTGCATTTTGACNTGGGATGTACCGGGGACAAATGTTGTGAATCAGAGCAACATCACAATNTCCTTTGANGGAATTGANGCAGGGTACTANGATTGCAAACGNTTTGTTCATGCAGGNGTCGAACCACATCTNGTGATTGATNATTGGGTCCCCGANCACTCAGGCTTGCTTACATTGGGTGATGCCAACAAGTGCTCAGTTGATCAAGGCCCTGAAGCAGTCAATGGTTCATCNGGTCTTCGTTCTCTTGATGGATCAATGTTGGGGCCTGTGCAGGAAAGTTGGCTCGTGGGTCGTGCTGGTGCNGANATNCCATGGCTTGGGGCAGTGAAGCTGATGGTCAGTCCAACCGGNCCTGGNTTAACNTACGTACCGAGCTCNTCGATTATGTANCTCCTNGCCTGCATTGGATGTGTTCTTGTNTTCCCNATGTTTGCTGAACCTNTNGTGAAAAGNATCTTCGCNNCCTCGCCTGAGAACATACAAGCACAGCAAGAAAAAGCCTATCTTGTNGCATTGGGTNTTGATGAAGAAGANTGATNATTCTTCACTTTCTGCAATGGNACGNTTACGAGCNAGATNNCGTGCAGAATTGTCAAGGCTNACTTGGGTTGTNGCCAACATCTCCATGGCATAATCAAGATTTGATTGTTCNAGGTANCGTTCNATGCTCGCTTTCGAACGTCGGATTGNTGCGAGTCGCTGNTCAGANCTTTTCGGACGAGTTTCTTCACCGCGCTGNGCCATCAACCATTCTTCAAGGAGTGCCTGACCCCATTCAGGGGCNCGNAANCGAGCAGAGAGGGTAATTTCAGCATGCCTGTGACGAAATCGCACGCGTGAATCTCGTGTGCGATTTGCTTGGATGGACCCCGGATTCCATTGGTCGAACGGTATATGGAGATGATTTTTGCACCGCAGATGACCNGTTTCGTCAACGGTTGCATCGATGATCAATGCGCCTCGCTGGAGTCGAATAAATGCTTGAACAACATCACCTTCAATCAACCATTCAGCGATTTGNACCGATGGTTGACCCCACTTNTCACTGGTCCACGCCTCGACAGCAGCTCGGTGCANCATGAANCCACCTTTGCATCCCCATTNATGAACCTTCACNTCCACGAGTTGGTGCATTGATTGAAATGGAAGCAAACATTCCGNTGTGATATGGCAGCAGCTTGGGGAGCCGTCGATTTCGATTGGCGCATCATTCCACTCCTAATTTTTGGGTGGTATTTGCTTCTCAAGCGATGGGAACGCAACGGTGTTTTGGATCGCTGGAATGCTACACGGGTGTTTGGCTTTGTCCTCATGGTACGTACGAAGAAAGGACTCAANCTGNTGGAAAAGGTTGCAAAACCACGCCGCCTTTGGAGGATTTANGGGGAGATTTCTCTTTGGGTNTGCACNCTNGCNATGCTCATGGTAGGATTGGTCCTNATCCTCGCTTTTGTAGGNGCACTGATTTCACCNCCAGATGTTGATCCTCCAAGCGCAAGTGAACTTGTTGCTATTCCAGGCATCAACCCNATGATACCACTNTGGTGGGGTCTTATCGGNTTCATTGTNGCNTTGGTGATNCACGAATTCGGCCATGGTTTACTCGCCCGAGGCCACGGCATGAGAATCCGTTCATTTGGTCTGNTGCAGTTGGGCCCACTCCCTCTNGGNGCATTTGCAGAGCCTGAAGGTGAGGAGTTGTTCAAAGCACCACGTCGAGAACGACAGCGTATGTTTGCNGCAGGNCCAGCNACAAATTTGTTTGCNGCTTTTGTTCTGCTNNTCATGATTGGCGGTATCGCAGGTCAGTTTGCATCGAGNAATCAGTCCATTCACGTGACGGGCATCGTCAAGGANCAGGGAGCCTATGANGCAGGCATGTTNCCATGGGACACGATCGAAACCATTNAAGGAGAAGACGTCGTTGGACTCGAAGGATTTCGTGAACTTCTCGATTTACACCAAGCAGGAGATTCAGTANTGATTGGGGTATTGCATGAAGANGGGACCAGAGAAACGGTCAACGCAACGCTTTCTGACAAGTATACGTATTACCAGANTTTGGGCTTTTCAAGTGAACAACTCGATTCGCTTGCNATNGAACCCGGCGACCCGTTTTTGGGTGTAGAAGGGTTGANTTNGAACACAGCTGGTATCGACCGCCTCGCAGGTCCACTCTCTCCTAANNTAGAATACACAATGCTGCAACGAACATTGATCGCNCCATTCCATGTTGTTNCCACGATGTTCATNCCATTCCAGTTCCAAGGAGTTGCGATGCATCCGAATGAGGAAGCAATGCTTGAAGCAGACGACTCATGGNTTGGTAANTTGGTCGGGAAAGAGGGNTTGCTCTTCCTTGTCAACCTCCTGTTTTGGGTCATGTGGGTCAACATTCTTCTCGGGTTTACCAACCTCATGCCAATGGTTCCATTCGATGGAGGCCACATGTTCAAGGACATGGTTCATGCNGGTTTATCCCGNCTCCGGGCTTTTGGCCGAAAGCTCAAANTCTGGAATTTCCACCCNCTNTGGATTGATCAAATTTCNAGAAAAGCAAGCAACTTCTCNTCGCTTGGACTNCTGTTCATGCTTCTGTTTTTGATNCTGATGCCNTACCTNTGATCAACGGGTNATGGTNCGGCGCCGTTGAAGNTCATCAAGAATCGACGCTNTAACGGGAGAATCGACACNCGCCTCTCCTTCAATNACACTNCGTTTCTGAATGTATTCGAGTGTTNGTGAGTTTTCATTGTGTTGGCAAACGATGTNGATGAACTCNTTCAGAGGCAAGCCNTGGTCCCAATCGATAAATGCCCTATCTTTGCGNGTGCGAGGAAGNGNTGGAATACGACGTGCTAGNACGCGAAGGCGTCCTTCAAGGGTTGAGGTTTCAACGCGAAAAATCCTCCATG
The DNA here is from genome assembly GCA_002698145.1 of Methanobacteriota archaeon. GTDB lineage: Archaea > Thermoplasmatota > Poseidoniia > Poseidoniales > Poseidoniaceae > MGIIa-L2. The sequence goes on from NZVG01000028.1 coordinate 22,615, forward strand.
AATCGCCACGGGTGCCCTTCAATCTNTGAGCGTANAGNGGCATGAGTCCGCAACGCTCGCCCTCATACACCAGCGCTTCGTACTGGTGAAGGGTGCGGCCGCTCAGNTAGATTTTTNTGGATTTTGTTGTTTTTACTTCAATTGGGAACGAGAGATCGCCTCTGAGGGCCAACAGGTCNCCGCTCCCCTCGATNCCTGAACCTGCAGCTCGTACGACGAGGAAAGGGCGTTGAAGGACAAGCCGCATNCGTTCCTTTTGTTCTACAGAACAAGANTTGATGACCGCTTCAACACCTGNAGGTATACCGGCGAGAACGTGCCTCANNTCACGCTCNTATTGNCTTGTCATGATCNTCTNAATGTTGTCAACCGCCTTTATTGACTTCGGTGATTTTACGACAAACAAGGTGCGTTCGTTCNANTTGAAACAAGACGGAGGATTATAGAGGACGAGAGCGTGGAACTTNTTGTGCAAAGGATTCTNGTTCGGACCGATGATTTCCAACTNGCTTACCGCATTATGCANCTTNTCCGNACGAGGAAAATCAACGTCGAGCAATANTCGATCNATCAACCGTTNCCAGAAAAGGANTCCATTTGGGTTGGTTCAATCGATGAAGTAGCAAATAATTCATCNGATGGGCGCCCGATNGCTGCNGATNTAGAATCGCTTGATATCGCAGTNGAAGCNGCGATNNTCGCATTGAAAGGNNCATCGCNAACNCATCGGTTNATCNTNGGTNTNGATACTGGACCNCGCCCNGGACTTGCTTGGTTTNCAGACGGTGTTTTGATCGATACAAAACAAACGGAATCNGTNGAAGAGTGCATCGAGACNATNGANTCCCTCATTCANCATCANGAATTTGAACANCTTCTACTTCGNATGGGAAANGGGTCTCCATCGCATCGNAACCGTCTTGCNAATGCCATGCTCGCNCGGGGATATGCTGTTGAATTGGTGAACGAACAAAAAACATCCAGAGGCGTGAAAAGGAANCAACACGGTGTTTCAGCNATTCGAATTGCAACACTTTCTGGAGAAAGNGTCTGGGAACCATTTGAATTGCAAACAACGGAAGGNGAAATCCGAGAGATTCAACGTCGAAGTCGAATAAAAAGTCAAGGTCGNATCACAATCTCTTCCGAACTAGCNAGACAAGTTGCTTTAGGAGAATTAACNCTNCTNGAGGCAATCAATCTCATTTGATTCGTACACGGTATCGCTCNCGACCGTTTGCNTAGAGGACGATGCTTCCNGTTGAAGAAACCGCAACAGCAACGCCTTCGNTTAATTGTGAAATGGCACGTGCAGCNAGATGNCGGCCNCCTTCACCTGATTTTGGNGTGAGCCCAGATGGNACCTGNATGTATCGACCNGCGTCGCTTGCAATTCCTTCTCGATTGAAAAGNATGGCACCATCCAACCAAGCAAATTCCGCAAGCGTCTCATGATTTTCCTTGTTTCGGACATCACGTTTTGCTTCACCATGGCCCTTGAATGGATTNAGCACCATNGCTGTTGAATTGCCTCGCATCTTCTGNATGTTCCCGATTGCGAACAAGGCGCCGATAGCGGTNCCTTCTCGNCCTCTGGTTCCGATGGCTCGTGCGAGNTCAATCATTCGAATCAGAACCTCAAGTTCGATGCTCTGTTCCTCAGCAATNGCAGTCAGACGTTCAGCNCCNAGCATCTTNGTGTCAACCATAATCACGCCATCGATTGGTTCGGCAAGAACGATNAGCAATCGGCCNCCCTTTGCAATCCATCGTTCNCCCATGCCTTGGAGTACCANGTCATACAATTCATTGAGNATGGACAAACCCTTCGTNGACAATCCNTCCTCGAGGACATCAGCATCGATAGCATGNTCNATCAATGCATCGCGAACACGACTCAGGCTTGTCATGACGCGTAACGGTAAGCTGGNAGGAAGAATCTCAACAATCGAACGTACTTTACGGCTGTCGTTTGANACCATGAGAACGGCATCAAAGGAAGATGAGGAGGATTGAAGGGCGACGCTCACCATGTGAGGAAGGTCGCTCATGGCACANGCCTCAGTCGTTTGTGGTGTCTATACCGGGTAACAGNTCGTTGACTTCNCGATAGACNGTTCGCATGTTGGAAATGAAATTCTTCTCCTTCACGACGATGGTGAAGGTTTTCACCCCNGGNTCTTCCTCGCCATCGAGNAGNCCAAGCAGNGTTTCNAGCGTGAGNCGTGCNCCTTCGCGATGCGGATAGGCAAACACNCCCATGCTCANCGGTGGGGAAATGACATTTTCNATNGTACCCAATTCTTTGAGCGTTGCAAAGAGGTTGTAGTAGGTGNTNGGTAGAAGNTCTCTNCGATTTTCATCCTGATTTGGCCGNCGACAATCAGGACCGACGACNTGGATGATGTGTTTGAANCGATCTGCGAGNGCAAANGGTTCGGTNACAACATTNTGGGTNACTGCACAAGGTGGGGCATTGATTTTNCGCATTTCTANGCAGATNTTTCGNGTCGCNTGTGTAAGTTCTTNGCCCGCTTTNTGGTGAATCATNTTGTCCANACCTTCCCTTCCNGAAAGTCGNTTGTTCGCAGGTGTGATGAGGACATCNCCTTCATGATTCCACACATCTCCACCNACAACGCGAAGNGATCCCCATCNACAGGTCCGAGCCATGTATAACTCTGCCATNAATTGCNCAGACGGGGCCACCCTTCATATTCTTTCAGTGTTTTTTNCATGGAAACAANGTTTTTNNTTCANTGNTTCATGCGCAATCCATCAATACTGTTTAACTACATTTTGATATCGACGAACCATGGCAGGNAGGGGGACGAGTTTGTTTCTTGTNNNCCTTATGNTTGGTTCACTGTTCAGTGCTCTGCCAACCTCGCCCNCAATTCCTCATCAATCNCCNCATNTAGANCCGGCNGCNAGCCTCTTTCAAGGGTTTACGACAGGTGATAATTGGCTCGACCTTNACAATCAAACCATTGCCGTACCAAATGGTTTCAACGCNATGGATGTCTACGATTACAGCGATGTGGGGGTGTTGATCAACAACAAATCAGAGTCCAGNAAAACCATTGGTTGGGCNTTTGTCGAAGCCAGAAACATAAGNCNNGANCGTGTNTTTGTTTTNAATCTTGAAGGAACGCCAACAGGCGAGACCATCAACAGGGAGCAATTTACGAATTTCTTTGCGTTNCCATTCCTTGAGATGTTGAACAATCGAAGCAATGTATCGGANATGAATTATCTCGTGACCAGCAAAGGCATGCCATTNCGGGTAAANGGNGGTCTCGACAAAGCATCCTTCGATCANGAATTCGCTTTACTCGGAGGGTCTTACAACAGCAGCATCGGAGGNGATTATTGGTCAACGCATACCTATGGACCTCTNNCAGGCGGNGATTTNGAGTCCTTTTCNAGGCAAAAGCATGGTTTTTACCTCGTTACGAGACTCACAGGGTANACCGTTGAGACNGCACTTNATCTGATTGAAAAAGCGAACAACAGCCTNGGNGAAAGCGGTACNTANGTGCTGGATTTGGCCACAAACCGNAACGGCTCNGGNTACANGTTCTGGAACGATGATTTGTACACCGCAAATTCGACACTTACAGAATTGTACAATCAAAGTGTCTTNTTCGATGANGAAACNGGATTTNTNACCAATGTTAGCAACGTTATGGGNTANGCNTCATGGGGTTCNAACGATGATAATTGGGGTNCGAATTGGGGAAAGAACACCGGCTTTGAAACAGAAGATGCAACATGGACAAGCGGTGTTCGTCANTGGAATGCCACGGTCCCCACACTGTCCTCNGGCGANTCCTTTGCCTGGAACTATCAAACCAGTGTGAAAGANGCCGGNAGCGCATCNCTTGAGGCTACAATCTCTGCTTCATGTTCAGATGAATCAAGCAANGGGACGCAAGGAATCTTTGCAGAGTTCTTTGACAACGAAGGTGTGAGTTTCAATACCGGTTCAATGCCATCGCTCATTGATCGAACTCCGGAACATACCCGAATTGAATCATCGNTGCAGTACAANTCNATGAATTCCGCTTACCCGGGTCTTGANAANCGTTTCAAAAACAANTGGGGNGCNCGATTCAGNGGACTCATCAACGTTCCAGATTCTGGTAATTGGACGTTTTACCTCACGAGCGATGATGGNAGTGAGNTGTGGCTTGACGGNNTGAGCNTGGTGACCAACTATGGTTCACATGGTATGCGGGAGATATCCGGTACCCGGNACATTNCNGCTGGTNTNCACGATTTCAAAATAGAATTCTTCCAGGGCACAGGTCCACACGGCTTGAATCTGAAATGGGAAGGCCCGAANCAATCNAANGCGTTGGTACCTGCATCTGCATTCNTNGTATCAGACGGTACGCCACCATCAGCCTCTACACTNATTCACGCATGGAANTTTGACGAAGGNATNGGTACCNTGTCCAACGATTCGGTCGNAAACGGCTCNAACATGACACTCTACAACATGGATGCAACCAATTGGAGAGCATGTGCTGATGGAGGTTGCCTTTGGTACGATGGTGTTGACGATTATGTTGAAGTCGANGTTGACGANTGGGTCGGTAATTTTACGGTGAGCCAATGGGTATGGGCAAATTCAACAACGCTTCCAAANTATGCTTCGGTACTGGCTGTTTCAGANAACGCTGGTTCAAACACGTCNTTNCANCACGCTGTTTTCAGCGGAGAGTGGCGNTTNCACAACAACCAGACGCANACATTTGGCGANNTTGAAGCCCAGCAATGGATGCATCTTGCAACAGTGTTTGATAGNGGCTCAGCAAGGCAATACCTCGATGGNGTTCATGTTCGCACGACAACNTTCCCAACAGGGTCTGTNAACAACATTGATCTGTACAAGCTCGGNGTNAACCGAGCAGGNTCGACGTATTTTGAAGGTATGATCGACAAAGTGATGGTCTGGGAGAGTGCTCTCTCCGATGATGAAATTACCGTACTAAGTCGTGACATCTATCAGGACTGTCAAGCNTACTCAGGGTCNGGTGCATCAGGGGCTTCACTNGAGCAATTTGTCCNAATTGATTCTGAATTGGANGGTCATGCATGGATCATCTCCCTTGCCGGTAAGCGGNACGGAGATGTCTATGGCAGCTTTGCGATGACCGTGGAGGGTGTTGACGATCAGGGCAACATCCTCTCATCAAACACATCGAATTCAAAGACATTCGAAAACGATTGGGGGAGTGCCGAAATGCGNTTCCGNCCGCATGANAATGCAACCTTCTCTTCGAATTCAAGTGCCCCTGAATGTNGTCGCAACNTCAACCAGTGGTTCAGTGTACATCGATAGTTTCACTCTNCGTGCCATTCGGCCACATATGTCNTGGAACAACGGTTCCATCGCNGAAACAGCGGTTTCCACAGNGGGGCGTTCATTCACGCTNGGAACAACNTACGGACAGTCNCTTGTTGCGGATCTTCTTGAAGANGGCGTGAGNGGCGTCAANGGTTACGTGTACGAGCCGTACTTGACAGCCGTNGGCCAACCNAGTGTNTTGTTCNCAATGTATGCCCANGGGTANAATTTTGCCGAAGCAAATGCTGCAGCAAACACCTANCTNTCTTGGATGGGTGTCGTTGTNGGCGATCCAAANATGGCCCCATACATGAGCACATTGCACGACGTNGAACTCCTCGANACACGCATTCTNGANAATTTTTCTGTGGGNCAAACCGGANANATTGANGTTGCAATGCAAAACAATGGAATGTCNGCAGGAAACGGACAAATCGATGTGATTAATCTCCANGGTTCCNTCTTGATGTCCACNGCAAATGTGAGCATCGTNGAGGGGAATCAAGCAGGCTCGAGNATGTCGGTTATGATACCCCTAACTCCAACCCAACCTGGGTGGTTGGACGTTCGNGTACGNTATGCGCACGATAATTCGACATCGTTNGAACGCGANACGCTGAACAATTTCATTCTCATGCGNATATGGGTGAACGATGTTCCAACCATCGANTCCGTTGNCTGTGATGAANATGAATATGCCCGTGGTGATTCATTTCTGTGCACNGTTANTGCATCCGATGATGNGNGTGTGGAATCGGTAGAAATGGGTTGGAGTGTTCTTTGNTCNAACTGTTCGATTTCAAACACAACATGGAATGTTGGTNCGATGGGGTCCAATGACAACGGTACGACTTGGGAAGCGATGATTACGCTACCAATCAANGTCGTGACNGGACAACTCGCTCTTCACATAACGGCTCGGGANGNGCTTGCTATGGAAACCGAACTTCTTGCAGAGGATGTCGCAAAAGTCCTTGATGCACCATCATNATGGTTCGGACCACANNTNTCGAANGCNGACNCTCCATGGTTGGGTGTNACTCAACTCCCNCCAACATCTTCAATGGGAATTCTTCGTGGGGTTCNACAAACAATCACGGGATGTGTCCTCGATGTTGACCACGATTCTGCNACTGANCANCCACAATTNCTCGTATCNCGAGGNCNNATTGGCGAAGTTGTTNACGTTGCNATGGGGGATGCAAANCATCATTGTTANGAATCATCTTTTGTTGTAGAGAACGGTTCTTCCACGGATTCAATCGATNTTGAAATGCGAAAAGANGACGGAAGCCTTGTCGCTCAAAGGACCATCATGGTNGAAGANCGAGCGCCNCAANTCCAGTTGTTTTTTGAGNATGAATCCAATTNGACCATCGACCGGATTGTCGATAANGACGACGAATTCATTCGGATNGTTGTNCACGATGANGANGATCTCGTAAATGNGTATCTTGGGGANGTNGAAATCGATTGGCCTGGNTATGGTTTGCAAGTNCTTTCAGTGGAAGGTTTNGTCAATGAGGGTGANATTNNGNTGAGANTCCAACCNCCGCTNGGACTTCTTGAAGCGGGAGAANTCAACGTCTTGGNCGTTCTGCAGGATTCACGAGGTGTTGAANCATCNGCAACTNCCTCCATCCCGTTGATNCTCAATGNGCCTCAAATCGTTTCNATGATTCCTTGCAATGANCAAGGGACAATTGAGGANTTGATGTTTGGCCACCCTGCTGTACTCGGTGCTGTTATTGAAAGCGACCGCCCATTGGAGAATATCCAACTCTCACTGCGTCAACTNGGTTGGTCGGTTTCNGCCCCTCAAATNCAGCAACCCGATTGGGCTNTTTCAAACGATGGTTGCCTCCAAGCTACNGGAGANGACGTNTATTGGTTTAGGCTTCAATTGGACGGGTCTTTTGCTTCTGATGGAGGCTCAATACAACTTGTNGNATCNACAATTGACGGATATCCAGCTTCAATGCAAATACCAATGGTGTTTCGGCATGCACCCCCAATCGTCAATGGTACGGTNCCAACTTTGGTTGAAGCAGGCAGCGACCTGTTGTTTCAACTCANCATCACNGATCTGGATGGATTGGAGGATGTANTNTGCGNTGTTGANGTTGTCANTGACAACAACAGTGNTNTCTGGGAGAAAGCGTTACTGCCCNTNGAATCGCAAGATGCTTTTGGATTGATTCAGTTGCAGTGGCCACTTCCTCGAAACCTCAACGAGACAACCGAATTCCTNCGCGTNTACGTNGATTGCGAGGANTCAGANGGAGAGACGGGTNCATGGGCGTCNACGAACGTAAGNGTCGANCCNTANGTCTGTCAAGTAAACTGCAATGCNACGAATGAGGGNTTGGTCACNTCNGCAGCACCTGCTTCTCCGNTNCCATGGTTNCTGNTCGGACTCNGCCTCATAGCGATTCTTTTGACCACGATGTTGCTTGTCCGTCGACGAGGCATTGAAGAGAAATGGGCGACAGANGAATCGCTTGATGATTTGAACCAGCTCACNTCGGACTCAATTGCGCAAGCNGAAGCATCGTTGTTGANCATGGCTTCTGAAACACCTCCACTCCCCGACGGTTGGACAGAGGAAGCTTTCGTAGCTTGGCTGCAAGGCGATAAACCAGAAGACTGGACGACAGAGCAATGGGACTCAATACGCGAGGAACATGCCGCACGTCTTGAATCTGCAGAAATCAACACCGATGAGATATTATTCTGAATNCGCAAGGGAGGTTTGGTCGTCATGGCGGTAGGGTATGTGTTGCTGAACGTTGTTCCCGGAGTAGAGCACGATGTCTATCTTCANNTGAAAGACCTCGACGTAGTTGCNGANATAACGGTNTTATTCGGTGATTATGACCTGATTGTGAAATTGGTNGCNGATNATCTNTCATCCATTGCTGCAACAGTTGTTGAGTCNATTCGTCAGATTCCCGGTATACTCNATTCAAAGACNCTTGCAGGNGCAGAATTCTAGTCTNGCAGTGCCTTGTTTTTTGCATTTTNAGGCTTCGGAATGCGNTACTGAAAGGCATATGTGGCGCAGTATTGCCTTTTTTCGGCAAAAAATATATTAACTATAAGTTGTGATTNAGGTTTGGAGGTAATCCAAATGTCAGACAAGAAATATTTCGTTCTCATGGAGAGCGGTAAAGACACNAGCCAAGTATTTGCGAGCAAGCAACCACGAGGAGCAGCCCTCAAAGCTGCAACCCGTGGACACACGAACATCCGCCTACGAGAGCGTGGCACCAAGCGTGTACACGTTTTCACAGGCTCAATCAGTATGGTTGACAAGCCTGCTGGCGGCCCTGCTTGGCTNCCAGACAAGATCAAGAAGGCCAACGTCAAGAAGGTCGGAATTGAGCACCTCTGAGGTTCTCAATCTCTCTTGATTTTTGACTCGCTCAGCGAGTGTTGCCACAAAAGTGGCTCTCCGCCCCATCAAGGATTCAGGTCCTTGGTGGGGCTTTTTTCAATTTGAAGGTCCTGAGTGTTGTATCAACGTCAAGCAACGGTACAACCGATAATTTCTAAAAATTATACTTCACTTTGTTATCCGTAATCTCAATGTGTTGTTTTTGAGTAAGCCAGTCAATGACTTCTAATGTCGTGTGCTTAAATTTGATTCCCGGCCTCCAATGCTCGAGTTGATTCTGGAGGGTGGTTTGTTTTCTCGGCCTTTTTGCAGGAGCGGTTTTCTCCAGAATTTCGACGACTCTGCTACCGACTTGCTCGATTGAAGGCGGACCAATCTTTTCCTGAGCAGTTTTAGGCTTCTCTTCGACGATTTTCTTTTTCTCAACTGCNGGTTTCATCACCNTCTTTGAAGGAGTTCCAGNTTNTTTCTTGGGTTTTGGTGGCTCCTTTCTCTCNATTCTCCGNTTTCGACTCTTAAAATGTTCAATGAGGTCATCAAACCCTTTGTCTTTGGACCAAACGATGAACCTGACAGAATTATCGCGACCAACATGAACCATACCAAGGTAAGCCGATATGTGAAAATCAACATTGTCTTTCGAGGTNTTACCAACTCGGATGACAGTNATGTTGTAATCNACGATCAACCAATCNTTGGGGATTGTCTGCTGGTTGCCNACAAAAAGGAGGACTCGTTGATGGTTTCCTCGNGCAATTTCATCAATAGGAATATGTTTGTGGACATTCTCATAATCAACAAAATGAACAATCTTTTCCTGGTTGTCTNCCATGTNCNTTCCTCTGTACNTTCNTNACGANNCTANNTAAGAGTAAAACNCTNATGNNTGTTNNNNACCNNNNGNGTNCNAAATTCTCTTGATTTGNAAAACNGANGANGTTACNNGACTCAACCCTCGTTCCTTNTCATCGCCTAAATCGATTTGCTCCAAACATTCGACAACAAANCCATCCGAAAANAGNTGTNGNACATCGTCATCAGAGAGTGAAAATGGGGGTCCATCCATCTCTTCTTGAGGATATGNAAAAGTGATGAGCAATCCGACTGCATCNGGTTTGGTGAGATTCCGCAGTTGATCGACATAGGCTNNNCGGGATTCACGCGGAATGGCGATCATNGCCGCACGNTCGTACCAAGCATCCGCTTGAATATCTCCTTCTTTGAGNTCAAAGACATCTCCTTGAAAGATTCGNAANGGTGGAGTTTCGATGNAGNACGTGATTTCCAAANTCGGAATTCNCTGCNTCCAATTCATTCTCTTGAAGGAAGGCTTGAACCGCNTCCTCGACNAATTCCAAGCCTGTGACGGAATATCCNCTNTCTGCTAGCCAAAGCATGTCCAATGATTTACCACAAAGTGGGACNAGAACTTCTCCACCANCAACCGCACCTATGCTTCCCCANTGNTTTGTCAACAAATCATTGTACACATCTCGNTGCCAACCNATCTGTTGCGTCTGCCAGCGNTGGTGCCAAAAACCCATTCTNAAACACAATCCTNGNTGGGTNTTGAATCATTATTTTGTTCANTATCGAACGTTTTGACGAGTGATGGTTCTCCAGATGCGTTGAAGTGGGTCGTAGTATCGNTCAACNACNCGCTCCTTCANTTGGATGATNGCATCGTCTGTNATCTGGATTCCAGCAGGACAGACTTCNGTACAACANCGTGTGATGTTGCAGTATTCAATACCAAATTCCTTNTTGATTTCTGGGACTCTGTCTTCGGTGTCAAGTGGGTGCATTTCGTATTGTGCNAGGCGTACAAGATTTCGAGGTCCTGCAAATTCNTCAAACATCNCATGGTCTCGNAGNACGTGACAGGTGTTGACGCAAAGGAAACATTCGATGCACTCACGGAAATGNTGTACACGGTCNGCNTCCATNTGGTTGNATTCCCAATCCATCGTTTCTGGACCGTTNATTGGAGCAATACGCTGAGCAACATCGTAGTTCCANGATACATCCGTAACCAAGTCCTTGATGTGCGGGAAGGCCTTCATTGGTCGAATCTCAATCGGTTTGCCTGCNGGTGTNTCTGCGACAACATCGCTCATTCGNGTCATGCACATCAGGCGTGGTCGACCGTTGATTTCTGCAGANCATGANCCACACTTGCCAGCCTTGCAGTTCCAACGTACAGCCATGTCGGGTTCTTGCTCATGTTGAATTCGATGCATGCAATCGAGCACGACCATGCCCTCATCGAGTGTGATTTCATATTCTTCGAGACTTGTTTCTCCGTCTTCTCCTCGTGAGACTCTGAACGCTTGCTTTTTTCCTTTCAATGACATCAGTTGTCACCTCCTTGTTCTTTGGCACGCTCAGCAATCATGGNCTTGACCTCTTTGATNGCNTCTTGAAGATCTTCNCGCATCTCNTCAACAGGTTCCTGCCGAATCTTGATNTCCCCTTTTTCCATCCATACGATGTTCAGGGTTTTGCCCCAGTATTCATCTTCTGGNGTTGGCATGTCTTCTCGGGTATGTCCNCCACGGCTCTCTTCTCGTGTAAGTGCTGCAAGNGCACATGCANGAGATACATCTGCCATGTTGATNAAATCGAGTGCCTGGTGCCAGCCAGAGTTGTANCGTCGACTGGTTCCAGGGAANGAAGCCATCGCACGTTCCTTGAANGCCTTGAGCTCGTCCATTGCTTCNTCAAGTTCNTTCTTGGTGCGAATGATTCCNACTTTGTGTTGCATCATTTCACGCATTTCATCGTAGATAANNCCNGGGTTNTCTCCNCCATCACGAGCAAGTGGNGCCATCATATCATCGATGGCTTTGTTGACTTGNGCCTCGTCNATGCTTGGTTGTGCNAGATCTGTTGCTCGTTTCGCTGCAAACTCGCCAGCACGCTTTCCAAAGGTGATGAGNTCTGAAAGNGAGTTGCCTCCGAGNCGGTTTGCTCCATGCAATCCTGAGGATGCTTCTCCACAAGCGAAAAGTCCTGGAACGGTTGTTTCTTGTGANTCTGCATCNACTCGAATTCCACCCATGATGTAGTGNGCCGTTGGTCCAACTTCCATTGCATCCTTGGTGATGTCAACACCGGCNAGTTCCATGAATTGGTGGTACATCGATGGAAGTTTCTTCTTGATGGCTTCNTCGCCACGNTGTGAGATGTCGAGGAANGCNCCACCGTGAGGTGAACCACGNCCGGCTTCAACTTCNGCCTTGATGGCTTTNGCAACAACGTCACGTGTCAGGAGTTCAGGAGGGCGNCGNACGGTTGCAAGTTTCCCGCTTACNACTTCCTCGACCCATTGGTCTGCTTCTTCGATGGTTTCAGCATGGTCGCCTTGGAACATTTCAGGTACGTAGTTGAACATGAATCGGTCTCCATCGCTGTTTGTTAGTCGACCACCTTCGCCACGAACACCCTCGGTGACGAGAATACCNCGGACGGATGGTGGCCAAACCATTCCCGTTGGATGAAATTGAACGAATTCCATGTCGCGAAGTTCTGCTCCTGCCCANAGTGCNANAGCGTGACCGTCTCCTGTGTATTCCCATGACCCAGAACAAACGCTCCAGCATCGTGTGCTTCCGCCAGTAGCAAGAACGACAGATTTTGCTGANAAGGCNTGGAAGTCTCCATCAACACGAGTGTAAGCNACACAGCCAGTCACNCGGTCACCTTCNTTGAGGAGGTGGCGAACGGTGTATTCCATGAAGATGTCAATCCCTTCGTGNATGCCTCGTTCNTGCANTGTNCGNATGATTTCGAGACCGGTGGCATCTCCGACGTGAGCAAGACGCGGGAAGGTNTGNCCTCCAAAGTTTCGCTGGTTGATGAGATGTTTCTGGGTTCGGTCAAAGACAGCACCCCACTGCTCAAGTTCACGCACTCGGTCAGGTGCCTCCTTTGCATGGAACTCTGCCATGCGCCAATCGGCAAGCCACTTGCTNCCCTTCATGGTATCATGGAAGTGGACCTTCCAGCTGTCTCGTGGNTCNGCNTTCTGCAATGCNGCTGCGCAACCACCNTCNGCCATGACTGTNTGTGCTTTCCCAAGCAAGGATTTGGTGATGATTGCGGTTTTCGCNCCGCTGCGGGCNGCNTCNATTGCAGCNCGGAGGCCNGCACCCCCAGCCCCGATGACAACGACATCGTATTCNTGNCTGGTGTANGTCTCNCTCATGNTTTCATCCCACCAAAACAAAGGCCATGTCGCTGATGTGCCCTTCTGCAACGGCGATGGTCCAAAGATCGCCAATAAAGACAAANCCGAGGCTTGTCCAGAACCAGAATCCATGTGAGCGATTGAACACACTGATTCGCTTGAAGAGACGGCCACGGANAGCAGAGATGCCACTTACCCAGCGGTCNAGNCTACCNCCTGCNAGGTGGCGNAGAGCGTGGCATGANGTGACGTACATGGTNAGTAGGAAGGCTTCTGTCGCCATGATNAANGTNCCAAACGANAAGCCCCAGCCAGCATCNAAGTGNAGTGTNTGGGTCACATCCCACCACTTGATGACGATGATAATCATCGCAGCGTANAGGAANTANCTGTGNAGGTTGTTGAAGATGAACAANCGCTTCTCNCCACCNTATCCAATNTTNTTGTTGATNTCAGGTTCATCNACCCAGCAANCNGTTGGTGATTGGAAGAAANTTCGGTAGTAAACGCGACGCATGTAGTAGCANGTGCCTCGGAATCCAAANGGAATCCANAGGACNAGGATNGCNGCNTTGACCCAACTTGGATGGTNCCANTCNTTGAGTCCAAACAAACTCCACTCGAGGATGTTNGGNGANAAGATNGGNGANACAACNNTTGANCCTTCNAGNTNGTANTNNATACTNTCNGGGAANANNATNAGTCNCCATNCNGTNTANANNAGNGCAGCNGTGAGNGCGAGCNCCATCCAGAAAGGTTGGGCCCACCAATTNTCGATTCGGTCAGTNCGCCCNAGTCCGTTAATGACGGGAAGTTTGATGCCTTCGCCCATAGGTANACACCCTCTCCNTTCAGGGGAGTTAGTTGACCCAACATCTTGGGGTCTTTGAGGTTGGCCCTTCGNCCGCATGCAGCGTTTTGAAAGAAAAAAGAAGGCGTTTTGAACGATTAGGCNAATTCGTCCCATCGGACTTCNGCTTCAACCATTTCAATTTCGTCAACATCCATCTGTGCAAGTTGCAATTTTCCNGAGAGTTCATCGTTGACCGCATGCCAGTAAGAATAGGCTTCAATAACCCAGATTCCAGATTCTCGCGTNCCGTTNCCGCTGCCTTTGACTCCACCGAATGGAAGATGGGCTTCTGCGCCNGTGGTTGAGTTGTTGATACCGGTCATTCCAGCCTTGATNCCTGTNTTGAAGCGATACGCTTCAAGTCGATCGTTTGTGTAGATGGCAGATGACAGGCCGTACGGGCTTGCATTGGCCAAATGGAGGGCNTGGTCAAAATCATCGGCNTTGACCAAGGTTACGGCAGGACCGAACAATTCCTCATGGAAGCAACGCATGTCTTCGGTGACACCANCGTATACATGNGGCCACATGAAGACNCCATCCTCAGGTGTCCCAACAAATCCTGANGGCTTATTGTNGGATGTGATTCGNCCTTCNCCGTAGAGTTTTGTGGCNCCATCNTGCTCGCAGATTTTGATNANTTCTAGGAAATCCTTTCCGTACTTCTCGGAGAGCATGGAGCCGTAGAGAACACCTTCNTGNTGGAGTGAGTCGCCGATTCGAGTGGNGTGTACTNTCTCCATNAGNTTACCAACNAATTCTTCGTAAATNTCNTTGTGAATNATGAGGTTGCCCAAGGAAGTACACCGTTGACCGGCCGTTCCNAAACCAGCCCAGTATGCACCTTCGACGGCGTTCTCAAGNTTTGCTGATGGCATGATCACNAGTGGATTTTTACCNCCNAGTTCAAGCGAGCANGAGACGAGATTCCGACCGCACACNTCGCCGATCATTTTNCCCACCGGGGTTGAACCAGTGAAGGAGATTTTGTTGACACGACCTTCATCCACTGCATCGATGAGATGTTGTCCTGCACCGCTTCCNTTGCCGTGAACGAGGTTGATTACGCCGTTNGGTAAACCAGCCTGNTGCATNATNCGGGCAAGAGCAAACGAAAGGAGTGGAGAATCCTGTGGCGACTTCCAAACGCACGTGTTTCCGCACATGATCGCNGGNATCATCTTCCAGAAAGGNACGGCAGACGGGAAGTTGCANGCGTTGATGATGCCACAAACNCCNAGAGCACGGCGGTATGTGAACAACTCCTTGTCGGGNANTTCTGAATTNACCGTNTGACCGTAGAGTCGTCGNCCTTCGGACTGGAANAACAANCATGTGTCGATNGCTTCTTGGATTTCNCCACCNCATTCTTTCAACGTCTTTCCAATTTCTCGNGCTTGNAGNCGTACGAGNTCNTCTTTGTGCTCCATNAGGAGCCGNCCCATGTTNCCAATAATNTGGCCNCGGGTTGGGGCNGGTGTNGCAGACCACGANGGAAACGCAGCATGTGCAGCATCGAGCGCAGCGTTGACATCCTCTTTGGTCGACAATGGAAACGCTCCAAGAATATCCGCCAAAAGAGCCGGGTTACGAGATTCAAAGGTGGCTCCATCGCTGGANTCAACCAANTGNCCNTCGATGATGTTGAACCCTTTTACGCTGGGGCGGTTGTTTGGATTGTTGGCTTCAAGGAACGTCAGACCTGCTTCAAGTACGTGGACCATGNTGNCTTCGAGTTCGATTCCCTCCATGAAGGCTACGATTCANTCGCATGAGATTNTGACGGGATTTTCATAACTCATGGTTTTAGTACTCTCGGGNCTTGGACTTGGTATGTCCGGCGAAGATAACGAAGTTTCATTACGAGTAGCAAANGCCATNCCATCNGANGTAGGTCATGGTCGNGCCCGNATTTCNGGCGAACANGGTCTCGAACTCAAACCNGGCGANATTGTCGAAATTAAGGGCGAGAAGCGNTCAACTGCAGCGATTTATTGGCGCAGNAGGCCAGAAGANTCGAAAATGGATATCGTTCGAATCGATGGAATCATCCGAAAGAATGCGGGAGTAAGTCTNGGCGATCGCGTTACNATTTCCAAGGCNGAGGCGAAAGAGTGCACCAAACTTACGNTATCTCCAGTCATGGCAAACAAGCAGAAGGTCAAGTTTGGNCCCGGCATNGAAGGCTTTGCTCGCCGAGGTCTTTCCAAGCGACCGGTNATGGCNGGCGATCGAATTTTCATTCCCGGCATGACGCTTTTCGCTGAAGCATTACCGTTTGCAGTCGTTCAAACCACGCCAAAGGGCATCGTNAAGGTGACGAGTGATACGGACATNGTCATCAAGGATGAGGCCATCGATGACGAAGANGTGGGTCAATCGGAAGGGATAACCTACGAAGACGTAGGCGGCATTGGACAACAACTTCAGAAGGTTCGAGANATGATTGAACTTCCNTTGAAACATCCTGAATTGTTTCGACGACTNGGAATCGACCCACCGAAAGGTGTTNTGCTCCANGGTCCTCCNGGNACAGGGAAAACAATGATCGCAAAGGCNGTTGCAACCGAAGTAAACGCTCATTTCAAGGCAATCAACGGTCCGGAAATCATNTCCAAATACTACGGTGAGTCAGAAAAACAACTNCGTGAGATTTTCGATGAGGCGAGTGAAAANTCGCCNGCGATTATCTTNATTGACGAAATCGATTCAATCTGTCCCAAGCGTGAAGACGTNAGCGGTGAAGTTGAACGACGTGTGGTCGCTCAGATGCTCACACTCCTCGATGGAATGCAAGGAAGAGACAATGTCGTTGTAATCGGTGCAACAAANCGNCGAGATGCACTTGACCCTGCGCTTCGTCGTGGTGGTCGTTTCGATAGAGAAATTGAGATCGGTGTTCCAGACCGTGAAGGTCGAAAAGAAATAATGGAAGTCCACACTCGCCAAATGCCAATTGCAGACGACTTCGAAGTCAATTGGGTCCTCGACAACACCTACGGGTTTGTCGGAGCTGATCTAGCTGCATTGGTTCGAGAGGCTGCAATGAAAGCACTCCGCCGATACTTGCCTGAAATTGACCTCGAAGAGGAAACCATCCCTCCAGAAGTTTTGGAGAAGATGGAAGTCAGGATGAACGACTTCAAGGCTGCAATCAAGGACGTCGAGCCATCCGCTCTGCGTGAAATTTACGTTGAGGTTCCGGAGATTGCTTGGGATGAAGTCGGTGGACTCGATGAAGTCAAAGACCGTTTGAAGGAATCCGTTGAATGGCCGCTAACCAAGCCAGAGGTGTTTGAACATTTCAACATCAAACCTCCACGAGGCATTGTGCTTTTCGGCGCTCCTGGAACAGGAAAAACCCTCCTTGCCAAAGCGATTGCAAACGAAGCACAAGCCAACTTCATTTCAATCAAGGGCCCTGAGATGATTTCCAAGTGGGTCGGTGAATCCGAACGTGGAATTCGTGAGATTTTCAAGAAGGCAAAGCAATCCTCTCCTTCGATTATCTTCCTCGACGAATTCGAATCCATCGCT
This sequence comes from Methanobacteriota archaeon, assembly GCA_002698145.1. GTDB lineage: Archaea > Thermoplasmatota > Poseidoniia > Poseidoniales > Poseidoniaceae > MGIIa-L2. The sequence goes on from NZVG01000028.1 coordinate 39,947, forward strand.
AGTATGAGGAGTTCCTCAAACGGAGAAGGAAGCGATGTAGGTAACCGAGTGGTCAACCAACTTCTTGCCAGCATGGATGGCGTGGAATCACTCGATGGCGTCATCGTTGTTGCTGCTACGAACCGTCCAGAAATGATTGATCCAGCTCTCCTTCGAAGTGGCCGATTTGAGCGAGTCCTTCACGTACCACCTCCAGATGCACCAGCACGCGAGGCAATTTTTGAGATTCATTCCAGTGGCATGCCGCTTTCGAAGTTCTCGATTAAGGACCTGCTTTCAAATTTGGAAGGATTCACGGGAGCCGACATCGAAGCAGTGTGCAGAGAAGCCGCTCTTATCGCCATGCGTGAAGGCAAAAAGAAGGTCGCAAAGAAGCACTTTGATGAGGCAGTCACACGTGTCCGACCGACCGTCACACCCGACATGCTGGAGTACTATCAAAAGATGGAGACCCGATTAACTTCAGGTCTCTCAAACATCAAACGAGCGCGCGACTACGGTTTCGGAATAGAAACAATGTGATGACGGAAACGGTCAAGTCCTATCGTCACTGACGAAAGCGCAAGGCGAGTCGGATGGCATCCAGTTTCGGACAAGAAATGCTTGGACGTACGGTTCAAGACAAGAAGGGGAAAGAGCTTGGAAAGCTCACGGATCTTGTTGTTGATCTGTCCAACGGAGAAATCTGTGAACTTCTCATCAAGTGTTCAGAAAACATCGATGCAAGTCGTCTACCCTTTCCGACCAAAGACGGAGCAGTGGCAATTCCATCGACAGAAGTATCTTCGTTTGGAAGTGTCATAATGCTGAAGGTCTGATGAGCATTTTTGCATCAGAGTTGGACAACCTTCTAAACCGATGTGAAACCGTGTGTGTATGAACGGTGTACTAGGGAGGTGTGATAATGGCGGCTGAGCGAAACAGAAATTTCAGGCGAATTGGTCTCCAATTTGCATTCTGGGCAGTTCTCGGACTTCTTCTTCTCACCATCCTCCAGAACTTTGTCAACATTAGTCAAACCAGTCAACTTTCAGCATACGGTGATGATTGGAACGACATGTCGGCATTCAGAGAGGACATCAATTCCATGGGTATTGAAACCAAGTCTCTGGTAAGTAGCCCACTTCTTCTCGCAGACATTGAAGATCCTCGTAATACAACCTACATCGTCGCTGGTGTTGAACGAGATACACTCTCGTTCCCCCAATTTGATGAAGATGGTTTCATTACGATTGCAACTGAGGACGGATATTCCCCGTCAGAAATCGATGCAATAGTTGAGTTTGTGGATTCTGGAGGTACGGTCATCGTCCTCGAAGACTTTGGTTATGCAGGAAGCATCGGTGAAGCGTACGGTGTACGTTATACTGGATATCAATTGTATGACACCAATTACGTTCCTGAACTCGACAGAGACTACGTTTGGATGTGTCTTCAGGCCAATCCCTGCGGCATGGAAGGAACCGCCCTTGCCCCATCAACAATCGAGGAGCATGAGCGTTGGTCGTCCGATGTCGGAGCACACCCTTGTTCTGAATTAAACGGCCAGGAAATGACGCGAGATGAAGCGGGTGTTTGCTCGCATCACTGGGTACAGAGTTCTGGAAACTTCGGACGCATTGAGTACAATGCAACATACACAATGCTGCTCAACAATGTCACGGGTCTGGAAATTGTACCCGGTGTTCGTGGAGCTCTGAACGATGTAAACGTGCGCTCTGTTACCAGCAATCAGGCTACATTGGACGTGAGTGGAGACGGAAAATTCAACCCAGCAGAAGAACAAAGCAGCGAAAATCAAGATCTGTGGGGCCAGTTTAATCTCTCCATCGAAGCATGCGCTTCAACGAACTGCGATCCTGATGAGGGTGGGCGAGTGTTCTTCGTAGCTGACGGAAGTGCGCTCATCAATGCAATCTACGATTGGGAGGGATTCAATGAAGGCAAGTACGGGGATACAGAGAAACTCATCCCACAGAACGATAACGCCAAATGGGCGCTCGATGTAATTGCTGAGGCCTTGATGAGCACCCTTGAGGGTGAAGAGGGGCAGCCTGCTGAAAACGCATTGGTCATTTTCGATGAGAGCCGTCATCCACAAAACGCCCTTCTTGCAGATTCATACAACACAGTTTACTTCCTCCTCGTTTATTTCACAGGCGAAGGACTGGCAATGCTTGCACTCTTTGTTGTTCTCTTCATAACCTTCGAAGCAGTGCTTCTCAAGAAGCGAGATCCAGAACCTTGGCGTCACGTTTTCAGCATNATTTACTACGGNTTTGGTGATGCAAATCGGTACACNTANTATGCCAAAACCGAAAAAATCCGGCAGGTGTTCTTGTCAAANGTNCGTAATCAAAACGGACTNACNGTNGAAGAATTCCANGCCATGTCAGCAAAGGANCTTGTTGGACTCATNCAAGACCCTGTNTTNGCGAAATTTGCCATTGAACCNGGTAAATACTCNTTGGANCANTCGGTCGCTTTGGTCAAACGAATCAAAGCATGGGGGCGAAGGTGAGCATCATGTGGACGCGCAAAGCATCCTTCACNTTCACCGGNGGNATCGCNCTCATTCTCATTGGAATGATGATTACNAACAANCAAATGATGATTCTNGGTTTGACGCTGATNACNTTTATCGTCGTCAATTCATGGGTNTCTGGNCANGGNGATATCGAGGTACAGCGTACACTNTCTGCNGACAANCTGTACAAAGGNGATGACCTTTATGTGGAATTGCTCGTNACCAACCGGTCAAATCGGAGAACACAATTGTTGGATGTTTACGATAACATTCCCCANGAAATGAANCTACGAAGNGGNTTAAACCAAATGCGACTNAACCTTCGTCCAGGTGAAAGTGCTCGCATTCGATANGTACTTCGTTGTCCNCTTCGNGGGCATTATTCGATTGGNCCTGTATCACTNCGTGTTCGAAACACATTCAACTTAGGNGTCGAAGACATGTATGTCGATCACCATTCTGACATNGTTATNTTCCCTCANATCAANGAAGTAGAGGAAGCCTTCCTTCGTTCACGTACNCCGAAAATGTACACNGGAGCGACAACNCTACGAACNCCNGGNCAGGGNTCAGAATTTTANTCATTNAGGGAATATGTGCCGGGNGATCCGTTCAAAAACATCAACTGGAAGGCGTTCGCCAGAACTGGAGACTTAATGGTAAACGANAAATGCCGAGACGCTGTAACCGACTTGTATCTCCTCCTCGACTCACGAGATGTCTCTCGAATTGGGACCGTTCTCAAGAANCCGCTNGAAATGGGGACTGTGAGCGCTGCAAGCCTTGCAGCATTNTTCCTTAAACGAAGAGATAGCGTTGCTCTNGGNATTTACGGGGATGGCCTNGCCTATCTTCCACCGGATACCGGGGACAAGCAGTACTTCAAAATTCTAAGCTCACTTGCAGGNGTCAANCCAGAAGGAAGTATGCCNCTNCAAGCGGTTACCAACTCACTCAGCGGCCGNTTCAGTCGGGGNAGTCCTGTCTTCATNATTTCATCATGCGAAGGAGATGGAACNGTTCCTGCAGCCGTTCGCGATTTNGTTGGGCGTGGTCATGAAGTNACCGTNCTTTCNCCATCAAGCATCGATTTNGAACGNCTNGTNTCTCGNATACCACGCATGTCCTANGAGGTTCTCAAGTTGGAACGACANAATCGCTTGACAACNCTCGCTGGTTCNGGTGCTCAAGTCATNGATTGGATGCCAGACATGGATTTGTCACANGCGATCATGCAGGTTAGGGGGTTTTAGATGGCAGGCGAAGTTGACCCACAGAGCGATGTNTCCCTGATGGGGGGNCGTGCACGNACTCTTCATCTCAAAACATTGCGAAAGCAATGGCAAATCATCACGCTTCAGATTGTTTCGACNATTGCNCTTGTTTGGATGTATCTCGAGGTTGTATCCACCTACGTAGTGAANAGCATTGANCACACAATGCTGTTTGAANNTNTTGAATCTCAATTCGGCGAGTTGCCNATAGGTGACTGGATAATCGGTTCTGGNAGAACAGGGCTCGCNCGATTTTACGTNCCAATNGTCTTNGGATTAGGACTNGGCNGTTCAATGGCACTNNTGGCTTTTCAATCCCCTCGTGTNCAACAACGNATCAAACTNGGGTTCATTATCACNCTGATGGTTATCNTGGTNGGACAGNTGACGCTCACATGGATNCCATCNATGCTCNTCNNNTGGGACCTNCGNNCACCAACNGANAGCGAATTGAAAACGCTGGAATGGCCNCTCTTGATGATACTTTCATTGGTTATTCTCTTCATCTATCTCCTTCCTGTTATCATGGGNACGCGTGGGATTTGGGGGCTTTCACGCCGCTCAATCGGTTGGGCGATTGGATTCACATTGCTGTTTTTGGGTATNCACGCNATTCTCACATTCCCGCTCATTAAGTCGCAGNTGGGTACATGGGGTTCAAACCTNATTTCCCTTGAATCTCGNGTAAGNGACCCNACCATCGGCATATTGGGCTTTGAGCTTGTTACTCGTGAACAACTCTCACTCATTCTTATTGCAGTGCTCATNATGGTNTTCCAAGAATCTGGTTTNGGTGTNATCCGATATCTCGAATACGCTTACCGCNTNCCNGAGTCTTGCAAGCGNGATCCAGAGTATGTCCGTCAGATGGANAATGTCCTCAACGGTCACNTGCGCCATACTGCTGGTTTCNTGACCATTACCGGTNTGGTAACAATGGTTGCNTTAGGNTTCCACAGTGTGNTGNTGGAAGTNGTAGGTGCTTCCACGGGCAGCCAATGGGCTGCACAAGTATCGGAATCGATTGAANTATCNCTNACNTATGGCCTTGTCATATCTGCTCTNNTCTTCCTGAGCCTTGTGGCTGTTCTGCGATTCTTTGTTCCTTGGCAACGTGTTTGGGGTCTCATCGAGTCGATGAGGAACAACACGCCTGAACCAATGAAAGAAAAGGAATTTTGATTACTTCCTCAGTCGNATNGATTGTATAATTCGTCCNACGAATTCGTTCAAAATCAGNAGCGTCAGTGCNAATCCAANTGTTGCNAGCCANTGGTAGAGCATGANGTCAATCGANGACCACACGTACTGATTNAGGAANACAAAGCCGAAAATGGAGGCAATGAANATGAGTTTTTCGAGCATCATTGGATACGNGGANCCTTTTGANTCATTGCGTANGAGAAGTGTTTCNGGGATGCGCTCACCTCAGAAATCCAATTCAGACAGTTGGTCATGAAGCGCGTCCAANCGAGGGTCGNNTTTTGCTTCNTNTTTGCCCGGNNTACGCAGTTNTCGTTCNGCATCAAGCCGAGCCAATTCGGCNTCNAGATCNGCTCGATCTTCTTGNANNGGTANNGANNGTTTTNCCTCGCTGGATTCTTCAATTGCTTCAGACTCGTCCGGAGCAGGCATTTCCTCCCACTCATCGGATACCTCAACAANCACAGGNTCAGAATCCAATGAAACACTCTCTTCAACGACCAAGGTNGGTTGAATGTTCTCCANCATATCGTCCATCACAGGCGTACGNTGGCCNACGGGGATTGCNGTTCGCTCGAACGGNAAGAANCCATCACGCTGGAAGTCCCACATCGCTCCACGAGGTACGCCTTTTGTTAATCCNGATGCGTCAATTTGTGTCAAAAGTTCTTCCAGAACNTGNGCGGTTTGTTCAAGTGCNATTGCCTCACCAGCATCACGCTGATCTGCNTCAAGGTAGATGTCATCAAGTGCTACACGAATCAANCGACGNGTTTCAACNGCAACATTTGGGAGTGCTTCAGGACGCATGCAGTTCATTCGCAATGCATCAATTTCTTCNGGCGGTGCACCGAGGTTGCCGAGTTGATCGAGAACGTTTCGCATGCGTCGCAGCATGGTAATTGATCGGTCGTAATCCTCNAGAATGCCTTCCAAATCNAGAATNAGATGCCCAACGGTTTCTCCCAGNTGGGTTTCCANGCGTTGTTGAACAGACCATCNTGCTAATCCTCGTACAGCACCTGCGGTTTGNGGCACNTGACGTTCGAGNAGTGTCATGACNTCACTGCTNAGTAAATGCCGNGGTGTTGATGCAATNTGGTCAACNGTTGATTGTACGACCTGCAGTGCACGCTCGACNGCNCGATCCAATANAACAACAGAGTATCCGAGTGTTCGGGCATGTTCAAGACGCTCCAGAACAGGACCGAGNCCNCGGAAGGTTGCATCNTCGTTCANCAATGCTTGAGCAAGGGGCTCCTCAGAAAGCCGAGCACGAANTCGTTCGGCTTCTGCGATGTCAGCCACAGCCTCTTCATGTGCTTCNGTNAGTGCTTCGGCACGGGNAATCAGGCCAGANAGTTCTGTCTCTGCATTNCCACGTCGAGCACCNAGGTNGCCAAGTTCNGTCAGCAANTCCTTTCGTTCNCCCATCAGTTCTCNCATTTCAGANTGGAGTTGCATNCGACGGGCTTCATCCTCTGNAAGCCGTTGGCGTTCCTCTTCTGCACGTCGCCGACTCGANAGTGTCTCTGCTTCGATTTGATCCAATCGGGCCTGAGCAGNTCGNATCTTTTCTTCGGATGCATTGCTCTTTGTTTGTGCACTCGCTTGGCGTTCACGTAGNGCTGTNACCTGTTCCTCNANCGACCGTAATCGACGTTCTTCAAGTTCAATTTGCTCACGAATTGATGAAAGGTTTTGAGCATTGGACTCCAAATCGGCACGGGTTGTAGCCTCCTTGTTAGAGAGTTCAACCAATTCATCTTTCAGAGCCGCACTGCTTTCAGCATCGCCAAGAGTTTTTGCCAGCTCTGCGGCTCTCTCACTCAATTGGTGCTCCAGTTCACTGACTCTTCGCAACAAACGATCTGCACGTTCCTCAGCTTGTTCCATACGGGCTCTGGATTCTGAAACGGTGACCTGCACGCGATTGAGTTCATCGTTCTTTGACTGGATTGTATTGGTCTGCTCTCCCGAAGATGCTTCGATCTCATCGAGACGAACCAATGCTTCCGTTCGCTCTTTCTCAGCATCTCGAAGTTGCGTGGTCAGACTCGCATTGGTTCGCATAAGCGTATCAGCACGACGTTCGGATTCCTCGAGCCGTCGTCGCAGGCCGGAATCCACGCCCGCTAGTGGAGCAGCAGATGGAAGTGGTTGAGCAGTTTCTTGTCCGCCAACATGGATGCTCAGTTTTGAACGGACGGCTCGTACATCGTCAAGACCGATTTCAAATCCATACATATTCATCAATCGATGCATCATCGAATCTTTTCGTTTTTCTGATCGTGTACGCACCGTGGAAAGGGCTTCAACGAATTGCTTGAGAGTGAAGTCTGCAACATCTCCTGTTGAGGATGAAACCATCGTGCCAGACGCTAGTCGGTGCAGTTTCAATACGCGCTTGCTCTCGGTCAATCCGAGCATTGCATCTTCAAAGGATTGGCCGTTGGCTGCCATCGCTACAGGTAGCCCATTGTTGAGTGCAAGCGAAACTGCTTTGTCGCTAGCACCAGCTTTGAGATGACCGGTTACTCGTTCTTCAAGCGCAGCGGAAAGCATTGACATCACTGCATCAGCACCACCTTTTCCTTCTCGGAGGACAAATCCATCGGGGAGTGTAGCAGAACCCTCTGCATAGGTGCCAATTTCACCATCTAGTTTGGCCGTAACGTCGGTAAGCAAGCGAGCATGGTTAGCGTCAAGTTCGGTCCATATTGCCAAAACGATGGTACTGCTGGAAGCAAGCAGCAATGATGTGTCGCCCATGTTCAAGGATGCGTAGCCGTTCCCATCTCCGCCAAGTTTAGCCTGCTGGAGATTCATTGCCTCGGAAAGAGAAGCAACGGTTGCAGAGAGCTCTTTTGCATCCCCTGGTAAATCTCCTATGCTGTCAATAACAATTCCTTGATCAGCCGCCAAGGCGCCTCGAACGTGCTCATAATCGGAAAGTGCTTGCAAAACTGCGGATATGTTTCGGGCAAACAGGCGATCTGTAAGGGCTACACTCGTGCCAAGTCCTTGCGTATCGGCTTGGAACTCGAATGCTTCCGGGAGGAGGGCTGCTAATTCTCCAAGCCCATGCATAGAACATGTGGATGCAATCAATCGGTGTTGATTCTTTTCCGCCTCTTCGAGCGCTGTCCGAGCATCGGCTCCACCGAGGAGTTTTGTTGAACTCGAGCCTTCACAAATCCATCCGACGACGCGTCCAGCACGTACTAAACGGTGGCCAAAGGGCGTCTTGCGACGCCCAACCCAGGTCGTGATAAACCCGTGCTCGAAGGACTGAATGGCTCCGGGCGAGACATCCACTTCATCATCAAATCGTTCAATGTGTGGTAAATCAAACATTATATCGCCTCAGGTTGTTTCGAATTCCATAGTTGTCGAGATCGTTCCAGCTCGTATCGCCAAACGCCTTTTTTGCCGTCTTTGCCGGATAAGTGAACAAATAGATTGTCCTCAAAATGATCATAGAGCGTTAATCGTCGCCCTTCGCCCCATACTTCGAACAATGTCCCGAGGGCGAACTGTTCTGCAAGTGCGCAACATTCGGCCCATTCACGACGCTGTTCTTCCGCGGATTCAGGCCATTTGTTTGTGGTTTTTACAACGCTACCAAATTGATTCATCAGGCGAACGTGCTTTGCACCTTCGAGTCCGCAAAGTTGAGAAAACAACCTTTCCAGCATGGTAGCCCAAACTTGTTCACAGCAACGTACCATTCAAGAACTTTGCCGAAACTCTTCCCCCGTAGGGGGATTTGGCTACTAAAATGGAAATTCCAACTGCGAATTTCCAAAATACGAGGCGCGGATGTCCAATACAGCAAACTTTTCCGCGTATTGATTCGACCATTGGATGCTTAAAGAAGTTGAATAACCCAATTGAAATTTTGAATTTTCAATTAGAATAATTTTTCCCGAAGACCATCAATCGGAGGCGTTTAATGCAGGTGATGTGACCAATCAACATGGCCGAGACATCTCAGCGTCCATTCCAAGCACCAGCTTGTGATGTATGTGGCAAAGATGCGGTTATAGAGCAGGCTTATTCAGGACGAATTCTATGCGGCCATCATCTCGAGAAGTCGATTCGAAAGAAGGTGGCGAAAGAGCTTCGAAAGCAACTTCATCTTGACAAATCCAAACCCACCACGGTATTCGTTGCAATATCTGGTGGAAAGGATTCAGCCGTTTTGTTGACGCTTCTTGTCGAATTGATTGGAATGCGCCGAGACGTTCGCATCGTTGCAGGTTGTGTCGATGAAGGAATCGATGGTTATCGTCCACCCTCGCTCCAATGCGCAATTGATCTATGCGACGAGCTCGATGTTGAATTCATATCAACAAGTTATGAAGATCTTAACTTTCACCAAATGGATGAGGTGGTAAAGCGTCTGCCCATGATCTCCGAAAGCAAGGAGGGTGTCTCCATGATGCCTTGCTCGTATTGCGGTGTGTTCCGGCGTCAAGGCATCAATGCTCTAGCGAAGAGCGTCGATGCTGATGTTGTTGCACTCGGCCACAACCTGGACGATATGGCGCAAACCGTTCTGATGAACATGACGAACGGTGACATCGATCGAACCCTTCGACTTGCGCCCCATACCGATGCTCCAGTTGATGGACTGCCTCCGCGAATTGTACCTCTTCGCTGGATTCCAGAACAAGAGATTCATCTTCTCGCGCTGCACAAGGAACTACCTCTTCACCACGAAGAATGCCCCTACGCACAAGGAGCACTCCGATGGCGCTACAGAGACATCGTTGCTCAACTCGAGCAAGATGTTCCCGGCACACGGCACAGTCTGGTTCGAATGTCGGACAACATCAAGCAGGTCGCTCGCCAGCCGGTTTCAGTGCAGCAATCGCATCCAATGAAGTGTCTACGTTGTGGTTCGCCAACTTCAGGACAAACGTGCAAGGCTTGCGATATGCGAGATCTACTTGATGTCAATCTAGAGTAAATTGAGGACCAATTCATCCAAATCTTGTGGCCGCTGACAATAATGGCAACGCAGTGCTAACGGTGCAGTTCTGATGACCTTCAATCGATGTGGCAATGGTTCTCTTGGATTCTGGGTAATGCAATTTGAGAAAGTACAGCGAACAACGTTTCTGACCTCATCACCAAGGTTGACATTCAACTTCTCTGCAACAGAATAGGCCCGAATGATTGCAATGCTTGAATCTGGAGCAACCAGTGCAAGGCGATCAAGTTCAGATTGCGTTAGTTCACGATCTTCGACTTTGATAATGTCCTTTGCACCCATCTTCTTGGAGGGAACGTTCATCACCAATGATACAGGAACGGACGTATCGCCTGAGAGGTTGAGCAACTCAAGCACCTTGAGTGCTTGACCGGATGGGATATGGTCGATAACCGTTCCATTCTTGATCGCAGTCACTCTTCGCATGTTGTGTTCTTCAGCCATCATGCATCACCTCCAGGGATTTCGCCTGGAATTTCGATGTTGAGCAGGCGACAAAGCAACGCCATTCGAGCGACTACACCGTTGAAAGCCTGTTCAAAGTAGCGGGCGTGACGGGTATCATCCACACTTGGATGAATTTCATCGACACGCGGGAGCGGATGCAAAATCACCATTTCCGACTTTACATTGGCAAGATCTCTTGCATGCAACTTGTAGGCACCGGCAACCTTGGTGTATTCATCTTCATCGGCAAAACGTTCTTTCTGAATTCGTGTCATGTATACAACGTCTGCTTGATTGATGTTTCCGAGGAGATCCTCAGTTTCAGTAACATCTGCACCATGTTCACGCAGGTCTTCTACAATCTCGGTAGGCATACGCAGAAGGTCAGGTGATGCGAAAATCAAACGGCATCCGAATCGAACCAATGCATGTGAGAGGCTGTGGACTGTACGCCCGTAGCGCAAATCGCCTGCAAGAATGACCGTCAAACCCTCAAGCGTGCCGTGCGATTGCTGAATCGTGAACAAATCGAGCATGGTTTGCGTCGGGTGGTGACCCGCTCCATCCCCACCATTGAGAATAGGGACTCTGGCAGCGTCTTGTGCGTAGCGTGCAGCGCCTTGACGCGGATGACGCATCGCGATAATGTCGGTGTATCCATCGACCATCTGGATGGTATCGAAGAGTGTTTCACCCTTCACAACGGATGAAGTCTTTACGTCGCCAAGATTGACAACATCCCCCCCAAGTCGTTTCATTGCGGTCTCGAACGACATTCGCGTCCGCGTGCTCGGCTCGAAGAAAAGATTGCCCAGAATTTTTCCTTGCAGAAGCGGAAGGTAGGATTCACCTCGAGCGATTGGAAGTAGTCGCTCTGCATCAGCAAGAATGCTGTGTATGTCTTCGTTGGTCAAATCGTCCATCGTGATGAGTCCTTTCATAGGATGTCCCCTTCTTCACCAACCATCCAAGCACACCCTTGAACATTGTTGCAGAGCAGTATGCAAAGAGTCGGTGGTTTCATCATCAAAACCCCCTTGGTTCAACCATGCTCTGGGGGGATGTTGATGAAGCCATCAAGGCCGAACGTCTCCTTCGTGTTCAGAGAATCGAGCGATTGAGCACCGTCTGTGCTTTGTTTTGTTTGAGTGGAGCAATTTGGCTTGCATGGCCAGTACTGAAAGATGCCTTCGTTGGCGATGCGAGTTTACTCACTGGACTTGGAATGCCGGTTCTCGTCCTTCTTTGGGGAATTGTCATTCAAGATTTGATTCTCGACGATCCACGTGCACGAACTCGAATAGGTGCAGCTTCGAGTATAATTTGGCCAGTCTTCCTGATGTTTTCATTGCGTTCCCTTTCCTCAAATACAGCCGACATCGTGGCATCATTGTTGTTTGCTGGATTGGGCTTTTCGATGTACCAAACATCAGCAAGTACACTGAGAGGCGGCATCGACGTCATGCGTTTCAGGGCAATGATGACCGGGATTGGGGCATTGACCATACTCGGGATATTGGTGGGCGACCGAGCCGGTGAAACTTGGATTGTCGACCCAATTGATTGGGGACTTCCATTATTGAGTGCCGTAATTCTCACCCACGTTGCATATCTCTGGATTGCAGGTGATGACATGCGCGAGGAACGCAAAGCGTTTCGAAAAGAATTGGATATCATAGAAAACAGACTCCTTGTCCTGCGTTCAGAAGGCGCTGCTGTCGATCAAGCAAGCAGTCTTGTCATGACTGCGAAGGAAGAGGGTCACATTGACCCATCATTTGGTATACGTCTTTTACGAGAAGCATCGGAAGACATCGAGCGTTCACTTTCCCTTGCAATAGATGTAGATGTTGTACGCAACGAAGCACTTCTTGTTATTCAACATGCAGAAGAGTTGGCCCCACTGGTAAAGCGTCCTCGTAAATCGTACGAGATAGGAGAAAGAGAGGTCACACTCGGCTCGTTGCGAGAAGCGGAAAGCTTGTTTCGTCAAGCAAAGCGGCGAGCTCAGGAAATCATCACGTGGTGGGAACAGGCCGAGGATGCAATTCGGACCGCTGAGGAACTGCTAACTGGACAATCTGGAGCAACCATCGATAACCTGCGACAGATCGTTCGCGATGCAAAGAAGCAACTTGAACGGGAGGCTCCAAAGAAGGCATTCGAGTTGGCTTGTGTTGTACCAATACAATTCCAAGCAGATGGTGATGCAAGAGAACGCGCAGTTGAGGTCTTAAGCGACGCAGCCAAGGCTCTCAAAGCAGCCGATGGATTTGATACATCGGATCTTGAACAACGCCTCGAGCAAGCAGAATCCGCCCTTGAGGCTGGTGATACCGGTCAATCGATTGGGCTTGCGGAAGGCGTCATTCGTGTCATCCAAATTGAGAGGGAGGCAATGGACAGTGTGCGACGAGCGCTTCGTCAACGAAAGAAAATCACTGGACGCTTCAATGATTTCGACGATTCAAAAGAATGGATGGACCGATTCAAGTTGGTGCAAAAGGCAGCAGATGACCGAGAATGGAGTCATGCTGCAATGCTTCTTGAGCGTCTAACCATTGACCTCGATGCCCTGGGCAACGAGCAAAATGAGGCTCAAACGCTTCTTGAGTTTGTCCGTCAGGAATGGTCCGTATTGAGAAATCAATGCAATGCGTCAAGCATCCCAGTGACCGATGAAGACATGAAACAGACCGAAGCAGCAATTTCAATTGCAGAGGAGCGTTTGAAAGGTGCTCAAGTGGAAGCAGCACTTGAACAACTTGGAAAAGCGGATGCCTCAATGGAACGATTGCGTAGGCGAGTATAATCAGATNANNNCTCTTGCTCGGAGATNCTCAATGNTNATCCCACTNGGTAAACCNAGGTCGACGGGCATNCCAGCAACGGTTGTAATGATGCCATAGAGATGAAGATAGAGGCCATGTGGCGGCTGGTTTTCTCCNTNGTANGGAATCTTCTTCCATAAGTTCNTACGATTGTANAANTNTGAAANGGATTGNTCNTTTGAATGCACAATCCAAGCNTTTGCTCTTNCAGCGTGTTTTCGNGAGGCTGTTGAGCCGAGTCGAGGNGAGACATGAACAGTNTGAAGAATTGGCCAATCTCGCATCCAATCTCCCTCGGAATCAACNAGCAGCGTCATCTTTGTCGGTTCGGTTGCCATTCNTTCAAGAAGGCCNAGTTCNTTGAGNATCCGNACCANTGATCGAACNTGTGGATGCCTCGGNTCATTCGCTCGTAAATCACGTGCAATTCGAACTGCAGTNTTCGGCCTGTTTGCGTCAAGGTGCAANAGAGCAGCAACNACACGTCCTTGTGACCATGCAGTGGTTGGTAAGTCGNCATTNTCCTCGTGCTTNTTCATGAAGGATTCNAGCATCGAAAGGGCTTCTTCACTTCGNCCATCCAAACGCATNCGNGCACAGTCNCCNAGAAGCATAAGNCTGTCAGCNGGCCNNTTTCGATAGGTTGTGTTCCCACGGGGATTNCCTTCNGCCGTTCGCTNNAGCANATCGATGTTNCGACGCATCAANGGGTCAATGCNCANAATGGGTTGAGANACGCTCGGAACCTTNCGTTTCGTATCNAGAACAGNAGCAAACCATTGCAATCGNGCTGCTTCNACATCACTCTTGTTGAGAAGTGCNAGTCTCGGNGCGGCCTCTGGTAAATCNCGCTGACATAAACTCGCAGCAGCGAGAATTANTCGGGCNACTTGTGCATCTCTTCCAGCNTGTAAGGCGAGCAANGAGACTGCATTTTCTTCAGCNTCTTCCCACCGATTNAAACCAGCAAAGAGNTGCATTTTCGCACCNGTTTGACGAAGCAGGTCCAATCCTTGNGTTGAGATTTCGGTTGGATTCAAAATTTCATCATAGAANTCGANNGCTCTCGTCCATCGATCTTGNGCGATGAGTTCGGTGAACGGTCGTTGCTTCAGATAGATCATGTCTTCCATTTTTGTGAGCATCTGGCGCTGNTCGCTNATGCTTGCGTCAAAGGAAATATCGTCAAGTTTGGAACCAACTTGCAAGGANGTTAACCAAATCAGGAGGAAGCANATTTGACCTCCTGAAGCAAGCATCCAAGTCAATTCTTCCATTGCGTCTTTTTCCACATAAGTGCAGAGCGTTCCTTGCCAATTNCCGCATTCAGCNCCTTGTGGGAGGAAACTTGAATCCCANAANGTNATCATTGCGAGCGCCAAAAGGAGCATCGATTGTCCCGCAAAACCAGTAAAACAGAAATTCAGAACTCTTGCTTGTTGACTTCGCTCNGCTCGCAGTAAACGACTATCAGCGAGTCGAATNCCTCCTCGNCCNGAGACATCCTGAACATCNAGGAACAAAATGCGNGCCACTTCGTAAACAAAGAGGAAGCCNACCAATGCGACGTTGAGCAGCAAAAANAGCAGAATNGAGGTAACCAGNGGNACGCGTAAGCCAGGGTCTGGAATGTTTGAGAACAATTCAATCAAAAAGAATCCAAGCATGCCNCCCTCCTCCATGATGGTTGCTTGTTCACGGTATTCNGGNANATNGATGACTTGGTCNGAATGGGTGAACAATTCAGGTGAGACGATGATTGCGATGAGCGATAACAACGTNTTGATGGCNACGANAGGCATTGCGAGCGTNTTGAGGTGTACAATTCGAGCGATAAGTTGCTGTCGNGCATTTGGTGCATGGTTGTGAAACGGAGAGGGATTNCCTCGCGCNATTTGAGAAGACGATTGGCGNAGTGCTTGCCAAGACGTACCCATGACTCTGCCNTACGCTACAATCGAAGGAGAAAANGCAAGCAGCAAAGAAGCGCTCAATCGGTGGGTAAAGGCAACGTNCCACGNNCCCAGAATGGAATANAACAAACCAACACCGAGGAACCAAATGAACGTAAGTGCGAAGTAAGCCGTATTTCTTGCACGACTCGATTCTTGCATCTTCGCTTTCCCNTGACCAATCGGTTTTATGATTTGAGCNCCGAGTGATGAGCCCGATGAAATNACGGCTGGGAGAATGATGAGAATCAAAGCNAGGGAGATGTTTGGAGCATGNAAACCATCGCTCCACCCTTGTGCATAGATGATGTACTCAAAGAACAACANCAAAGCTCCNGTCAGGGCGAAAAGATAGGTTGCGACACCAAATCGCATNCCTCGACTGCGGAGGAGATCTCGCGCCTCACTAAACGACTCTGTGACAGTGTGCACTTCGTATCGCATCGGTCCTGTTTCAAATGCGACTTGCAGTCCACGTAATTGGCGTGGAACAACAGTNCGCCAGAACAACAGCGCTATGAGGCCTGCAAAAATGAGNGGTATGACTGCGATTGAAGCAAAGCCTTCAACAATCACCGGCCCACTCATACTTTACCCTAGCCGTGCTTCTTTTTATGCAGTACGAAACAATGGANTGTACGGACTTAGTTTTCCTTNCGAACAGGNACCAAGCTNGGTTCGGTAACTTTGTTCTCAATCTCNTGCTTGATNTNTTCAATGAATTGGNNAAGNGGGACATCAGCGACNTGNTCGCCGGTACGAGAGCGGAGAGAGACACAGTTGTTGTTCATCTCACCGTCGCCTAAAATCATCAAATAAGCAGGGCGCATCTTTCGNTGGGTNCGAATCTTCTTNCCAATCGTGTCGTCTCCATCATCGATTTGGACNCGAACACCTTGATCNATNAATNGTTGGGCGACCTCAGATGCGTACTGTTTGTGCTTTTCTGAAATGGTCAGGATGTGGACCTGCGTTGGCGATAGCCACGTTGGGAACTTACCAGCAAAGTGCTCGATTAGGACACCACAGAAGCGTTCCATTGAGCCAAATGGGGCTCGATGAATCATCACCGGCCGATGATTCTCTCCATCGCTTCCCTTGTACCACAAATCAAATCGTTCCGGGAGATTGTAATCGACTTGAACGGTTCCAAGTTGCCACTCNCGTCCGATNACGTCTTTGACAACGAAATCAATTTTCGGCCCATAGAATGCTGCNTCTCCCTCTTCTTCGGACCAGTTGACACCAAGTTTTGCAGCAGCAGANCGACATGCCTCTTCCGCTTGATCCCAGCGTTCGGATTCCCCGACGTATTTGTCTCCGTTTGGATCTCTNAGTCCAACACGAACACGATAATCGTGCATGCCAAGAACGTCNAAGATGGTTTGAACCAACTCGATGCATCCCATGACTTCGTCTGCGATTTGGTCCTCGGTGACGAACAAATGGGCATCATCTTGCGTGAATCCACGGACTCTGGTCAGTCCTGAGATTTCACCGGATTGTTCCCACCGATAGACNGTNCCAAATTCTGCTAAACGCAGGGGAAGGTCACGATAAGAACGTGCTTGNGAAGCATAGATTTTGACGTGGTGTGGGCAATTCATTGGTTTGAGCATGTACCCNTCAATGTCACCGGTGCTCATCATGTTGGATAATTCCGAACATGANCANCCNTCGTCNGCAAGTTTCTTCATCAAATCCCGTTCAACAAGNGGTGGATATTGACTATCTTGGTAGTAAGGGAAGTGCCCTGAAGTCCGGTACAAGTCGAGTTTCCCTATGTGNGGNGTNAAGACNTGNTGGTANCCCTGACGGNGCANATGATGCGAGATAAAATCCTGCANCTGNTGNCGAACGATGGCACCACGTGGTGTCCANAGAATCAGGCCTTGTCCGACTTCTTCGTCAACATGGAACAGTTGCAAGTCTTTGCCGAGNTTTCGATGATCCCGTAATTTTGCTTGTTCCATTCGGTTCAAGGTGGCTTTCAGGGCTTCCTTTGTTGGTTCAACAATTCCATAAATTCGCACCAATTGTTCTCGGGATTGATCGCCACGCCAGTACGCAGATGATACCGATGTCAATCGACTGAACATCAATTTCGCAGTGCTTGGAACGTGTGGGCCAAGNCAGAGATCGTACCATTCGCCTTGCTTGTAGATTGTNGAACCGTCACCGGCTTCCAGCTTATCTTCAATGATCTCGATTTTGTATGGGTTGGATGTAAAGTGCTCACGCAGTTCTTGGTCATCAAGTTCGATGCGCTCAACCTTGAGGTTCCGTCGTGCAATCTCATGCATCTTNTTCTCGATGGGNTTTAGGTCNCCTTCACCGATGGGCTCCATGGCGAAATCGTAGTAGAAGCCTCGGTCGATGGCGGGNCCAATGGTTGGTTTTGCATCCGGATAAAGNTCCATGACNGCNTGTGCNAGAAGNTGTGCTGCACTGTGTCGAAGAATGTGAATTCCCTCATCACTCTCNGCNAGAATNCCNTCAATGTTGCAATCATNGGTNAAGACGGTTGAGAAATCGTNCCCAACATCGTTGATGCGNNCTGCGAGGCATCCGTGCTTCTTGCCNAGNGCNTCAACGACAACTTCACCAGCGGTTACACCCGCTGCATANTCGTTGACTGTTCCATCAGGAAGTGTAACGTTGACCATCGACATGGGGACGCCTCTTGANCGACCCTCGACGGTCTTCTTCATGAATGCGACGCTTGAANTTACCATTCAACGACGATGTCGTCATCCAAACTNTGGCTCGGCTTNTCAAGAATGATTTGTTCCTTCACCNCTTGTTTNTCTGCTTTTTTCTTCGGTGGGACGACGAATGATTCAGGCGTTTTTACTTCGGTTAGCTTGAANCCGAATTGNGGCTTTACCTGTTCATTTTGAGATGTCTCAANCGGAGGCTTGACCTCGATTTCTTCTTTNTTCANCTCGCCCTTTCCCATTTCTTTCATGCTTTCTTGCATGANCTTGTCAAGAGCAATTTCGTCAGGCTCTGAGCGTTTGACCATGATTCNCCATTGCAAGGACCAACATCAAAACATCGGTCAATTGATTCGATAAGGTCAAGAGCAATGATTGAAAACGAACTGAAAATAGGTTGCGATATGCGAATCGGTGTNGTNGTCAATCCCGATGCTGGTCTTGGCGGTCGCTTGGGCTTCAAGGGAAGCGATGGTCGAGCCAAGGAAGCACGTGAAGCGGGAGCCGTTGATCGTTCAGGCCCACGNATGCAACAATGCATCACGAAATTCATNGATTTGCAACAATCCAGTCTCAATCGCATCGGAGTCAATCCAACNTTTGTTTCATGGTCTGGAAGAATGGGTGGCGATTGGCTTNCAGGCGTTGAGTATGAACAACGCCAACCATCGCCGTCAGAATCCACAGCAACCGATACNGCAGCACTTGTCCTCGATCTNGTTTCCGCAAACGTTGANGTCATTCTCTATGCAGGCGGTGACGGAACAACTCGTGACATTGTCAATGCGCTCGACGGTCATGAAACACCGNTGATTGGNGTTCCAGCTGGTGTNAAAATGCATTCAGGTTGTTTCGCTACAACTCCCAATGCNGCCGCCGANGTACTCCTTGCCTTTCTTCAAGGAGATCTGATGGTNGCAATTACTGAGGTCATGGATCTTGATGAGGAAATCTATCAGAAAGGTGAATGGAANGTNCGAATGTATGGNGAAGCATGGACTCCATCAAGTCCTCGATTTATGCAGGGCGCAAANGAACAGGTAGAGCGAGCGAGTGAAGCTGAAACCATTGAAGGGCTCGCNAACCATGTTGGAAANTTGATCGANGAAGATCCTGAANTGATGATCATATGGGGGAGTGGAGGAACGCTNCGCCGCATGGGTGAGCATCTCGGTGTTGAGTTAACTCTGCTCGGAATCGATATTCAACACAAAGGAAAAATCCATGCTGATTTGAACGAGGCAGCACTTCTTGAGCANCTGGTCAATTANGAAGGCCGTCGATTGCTTTTGCTNTCACCGATGGGCGGACAAGGTTTCCTCATNGGAAGAGGCAATCTTCAGTTNTCACCTGATGTCTTNCGAGCGATTGGACTGGATTCNATTCTCGGTGTTGCAACACCATCGAAACTGCTGGGNCTCTCAAATGTACGAATNGATACAGGAGATGTGTCACTTGATGAAGAATTCCAGCAACGCCGATTTGTAAAATTGCTTCAAGGCTANCGTACGACACGAGTCATTCGAGTGCTNGAATCTTAAGGCAACTCTTGGCCGCTTGCAGCGAGGAGCAAACCAAGGAACGGTGGGCTTGGACGACCCGGTCGAGACTTGAATTCAGGGTGGTACTGAACCCCTACATAGTATGGATGACCATCGAGTTCAAAGATTTCACAACGTTGACCGCTCTCATCTTTCCCAACAAATTTCAGTCCAGCAGACTCGATTTGAGCAACGAGGTCTGGATTGATTTCGTATCGATGGCGATGTCGCTCGTCGACAGAGTCTTGACCACCGTAGAGGCGCTTCATCACACAATCATCCACTTGGAAGATTGTTGGACGGGATCCGAGGCGCATCGTTCCACCGAGATGGGTTTTCGAAATTTCGGGCATGAAAATAACGGCAGGGTTTGCAGCATCTGAATCAAATTCGGTGGATGTTGCATCGGTGATTCCGAGAACATTTCGACAGAACTCAATCGTTGCGACTTGCAGTCCAAGGCATATGCCGAGGTAGGGTACGTTGTTTTCTCGAGCATACTGGGCAGCGAGAATTTTCCCTTCAATACCACGATCTCCAAATCCTCCAGGAACCAGAATCCCGTTCGCATTTCGCAGTAGGTCCCACGATTCGGAGTTTTTCGCGTTCTCTAAATCGCTGGCTTCAATCCAATCGATGGTCAATTTCCGTTCGACTGCAATCGCAGCGTGTTGCAAGGATTTGATGACCGAAAGGTAGGCATCAGAAAGGTCTGTGTATTTCCCAACCATTGCAATACGGACATCTTCAGTCAACTCATCGAGGCGGTATGCCATTGCACGCCAATCAGCGAGAAGCCCAGTCTTGTTGCAATCAATGTTGAGAATGTTGCAAAACCCTTGCTCTTCAAGCATCAATGGGACGTGGTAGATGTTCGGTACATCATGCGTTGAGAAAACCGCATCAGGATGAACATGGCAGAATGCGGAAAGTTTCTGTCGAGTTTCGTTGTTCAAAGGTTTACTTGAGCGGCAGACAAGAACATCTGGAGTTATCCCAAGCCCCATGAGTTCTTTGACAGTATGTTGTGTTGGCTTTGTTTTTTGTTCACCAACGGGGCCCAAGACAGGTACCAGCGATACGTGGACGAAAGTGACGTTTTCCCGGCCGACACGGAATTGAAATTGTCGGAGTGCTTCAAGATAAGGTGCACTTTCAATGTCGCCAACGGTCCCACCAAGTTCGATGATGCAGACATCGGGAGACGTTTCACTTCCGTCCGCAGGTCGCTCTGCTACATCAACAATCCAATCTTGCACTGCGTCGGTGATGTGCGGGATGACCTGAACGGTCTTTCCGAGGTAGTCTCCTCGCCTCTCAGCTTCGAGTACTTTCGAGTAAATCTTCCCGGTGGTGAGATTGTTGTCTCGTGCGAGGTTAAGATCGAGAAATCGTTCATAATTTCCAAGATCCAAATCGACTTCGCCACCGTCATCGAGAACGAATACTTCGCCATGTTCGAAGGGACTCATCGTACCTGCGTCACTGTTGAGATACGGGTCAATTTTGATGGAAGTGACACGCAGTCCTGCACTCTTCAAGAGAACACCGATGCTACTTGCAGTAACACCTTTGCCCAATCCGCTGAGCACTCCCCCGCTGACAATTACGTACTTCAATCCCATCAACGGGATTTCTAGCCGTCGCGCATACCATATCAATATTGGCCATGAAGGTTGACTATGTCTCATCTCTAATTTCAAGTATCGTCAGATGGAGGGCAGTTTATGTCGGGGCCGGAAGGAGATAAGATTCTGGTCACTGGAGCAATGGGCCAGATAGGCACCGAACTTGTCGAAGCATTAAGACAAAACCACGGAACTTCTACAGTGATTGCTTCCGACATTCGAACCGATTTGAAAGAAGAACGATTGGCTGATGGCCCATATGTTAGCCTCGATGTACTTGATACTGATTCAATCGTTCAATTGTGCAATGATGAAGGTGTTGGCACCGTGTATCACCTCGCTGCATTGCTTTCAGCTACCGGTGAAAAGAATCCAGAACTCTGTCGTCGTGTCAACGTTGGAGGCACCATTTCGGTTCTTGAAGCAGCAAGACAGTGTTCGTTTGATGTCTTTTCACCATCTTCTATTGCAGTGTTCGGTCCCGATGCTCCGAAACACGCACCTCAAATCACAGCCCTTCATCCAACGACGGTGTACGGCGAGACCAAAGTCAAAGGCGAATTACTCGCAAAGGAATATTGGAACAAGCACGGAATCGACGTTAGAGGCATCCGATATCCTGGTCTAATTTCTTACAAGGCACCTGCAGGTGGTGGGACGACCGATTATGCAGTTGAAATTTTTGAGGCAGCGTTGCAGGATGGATACTACGAATGCTTTGTTCGATCTGATACTCGCTTGCCGATGCTGTACATGGACGATGCAATACGAGCCACATTAATGCTGATGGACGCCGAGAGCGACTCGCTCGGCCCATCAAGGGCGGGTTACAACATCGATTGTCTCTCCTTCACTGCCCAAGAACTTGCAGATGCCATCTCAAACGAGGTTGATGGATTTAGGTGTGATTTCTCACCGGATGTGCGACAGAAGTATGCTGATTCCTGGCCCGATTCAATCGATGGTTCTGTGGCGAAGCAAGAATGGACTTGGTCTCCTCGCTTTGATTTGGACAATCTTGTAAGAGAAATGCTGAATGGACTTTCAATAGAATCCTGACCCCCCANCAAAGGGCAGGTCGTCTTTATTGGGAAATCCACTTGTAGGTACGAGCACCTTCGTTGGCACCGTCTTCTCCGATTTCGACGAGTGCGAATTCTCCTCGTGGTGATACGACGCTCTCTTCTTGTGTCCCCTTGTGGAGGTTCTCGTAGGTGATCTGATCAATAGCAACTCGTCCAGCAAGACGCTCAAACAATTGCCATCCAGCAACGACTTCACGCCATCGTGGGGCGACTTTTCCTTCGAACACTTTTGCTTTGGCGCCGGAGCCGTAGCCGCAAAGTCCGAACAACTCACCTTCGAGGTTGGAATTGTCTTCTAGATCGGATTCAAACGTCGACATCAATGCAAGGAAAATCGAGCCAGTGTACTGATTTCCGATCAAACTGGAGGCTCGTTGTCCTTTTTCAATTCGTTCTTTGTGGAATTCGAGATATTCCTGGGTTTTGGAGATTGCTCTTCGATAACCGTCCATCTCTTTTTCCCAAGCAATGAGTGCTTCAGGATCATCGGTTTCAGGTTTTGCCGGCGGTTCACCAATCTGGTTTACGACGTTGGGCCACATGTCGGTGTTCATACGGTCGTGTCGGAAGACATCCGGAAACATTCGCTTTGCTTGGAATGCATAGGGAAGGTGCATGATGATTCGAGACCACTGCTCAGTAAATTGCGTATCAAGTTCAGGGTCCCAGCGCTTTTGTTTGATTGCACGTTGGCTGAAGTTGTAGAAAGCCTGACGTACAGCTTGCTGATAACAGCGGTTAGAAAACTGCCCGTCGAAGACAGGCTCGTCACGATGAACACTTACAGATTCTTCTCCGTGAGCGAAGATTCCGAGTCTTCGAACAGTCGACTCAGGAAGGTGTTTGACCATACGCTCAACAATGCCTTTCTTGAGCGATTGACCGGTTTCTTGAGCCAATGTCATAACGTTGGTAATGACCGAGCGTATGCTGACGTTTCGTCTTGGTTTGAAAAAATCATGGACAGGCGTTGTTGAAACGCCCCAGCAATCAGGAATTTCGAGGAGACGAGGATTCTGTCGGATTAACAGCGCTCCTCCACCCGCTCCTTGGGTGTATTCGCCACTTGATTCAAGGTCGTATTTTGCATTGTCTGAGAAAATAACGATTCCTATTCGGTCATCGTCTTCGGTTGTACGTGCTGCCCAGTCGAGCGTTGTATGCAATGCATCAACGGCGCCAATGCACGCAAACGTCATGTCGACAACGTCGCAGTTACGGAAGCAATCTTCACCAAATCGATCTTGGTATCGCTGGGTCAGCATGTCGAGAATGTAGGTTGCTGTTGGCTTTGCACCGTCAAGGGCTGACTCTGTGCCAAGATACATCCGTCCAATGTGTCGTGGATCGATACCGTTTCGGTCGATAAGTCGCATAACCGCCATGGCGCCCATCGTTGCAGTATCTTCGTGAACATCGGGGATAGCCATAGCTTTCAGACCGAGTCCTTTGTTCAGTTTTCCATAGTCAGCGCCTCGCATTTCTGCAAAATCTCGCATGTCCATGTACAAGCGTGGAAAGTGAATCGCCACATCGTCGATACCAACGTTGACCATAACACTCCCGCGATTTCTATATATTTATATGGTGGTTCTGAACAAANCACGCATCGTTGCATCTAGCGACGGTCTGCAGCAGTACCATCGAGCGTTGCTTGTACATCATCTGGTACACTGATTTCTTGCTTTGCCCAGAGGACATCATCGATTCGAAGGACTGCGATTGTGGCCTCACTTGCTCCGGATATAGCTTGTTCAAGAACACGCGAAGGTTCGACAATGTTTGCCTCCCGCATGTTCTCTGGCTGTCGTGTGAGAACATTCAATCCAATTGTGTCGTCGTTTTCTGTGCTCTGAATCGAGACGATTTGCAAAAGCGTGTCTATTGAATCCATTCCAGCATTTTCCGCAAGGACGCGAGGAATTGTCTCAAGTCCATCGGCGAACGCCTCAATGGCGAGTTGCTCTCGACCAGGTACGGTTTCGGCATACCTTCGCAATCGTCGAGCGAGTGCAATGTAGGTGGCTCCTCCTCCAGGAATCAATCTTGGATCTTCTTTTAATCGGCAAGCGACACCAAGCGCATCTGCAAAACATCGTTCGACTTCTCCTACAACCGTTTCAGTGCTTCCTGAGGCAACAAAGGTTGCACCACCTTCATCGGTCTCAAGAATCCAGTGATCGACATCTCCCCAACGCTCGCACCTGCTGGAGATGAAAACGCCAACATCTGCATCCTTAGCCTGGTGAATGGTGGGAACCAGACGCGCCCCACATCCTCTGGCGAGTAGTTCTAGGTCGCTTTTTGCAACCCGACGGAACGCTTTGATTCCTGCTTCAGCCAAGTGCGCATGCATGCTGTCATCAATACCTTCTCGACAGGCCAGGAGGGTAATGTCAAGTTTTTTCAGCATCTTAACTTGTTCAAGGAGACGCTGTTGTTCTGCATCTCGAAAAGATTGAAGGACACTTGTTGATGTAACACTCAGCTGAACATCCGTTGACAAAGACCGAAGTTCGAGTCCCCCGTCCACCAGCAGAATGGATCCTGCTCCAAGGGTTGAAGGCATCTCAACGTGCGCTCGTTTCTTTGGCAACGCCAGCCCCGTGATGAGTTTGGATTGTTCAAGGGAAGGACCACTGCGCGCAATGACCTTAACGCGGGTCGGATCGGCGACAATGCTGCCATTGGACGTCATTGTGATTGCTTCTGCGGCCTCAACTGCGCATTCAGAAATCGTTGATTGCATCTTGGTGTGAAGTTTTCCCGCAAGGGACGTCATGGCTGCAGCGTAAATATGCTCTTTTGTTGCTTCAAATGTCAATGACTCGATGTGATCCTTGCAATAGGATTCAGCCATACGGAAACCACGCGCAATGGTAGCAGGGTGGACGCCCTGCACAACCAAATGCCAAGCGTTTTGCAACCATTCTGAAGCCAAAAGCACCGTTGTTGTCGTCCCGTCTCGCACGGTCTGGTCTTGTGTAGCACTCGCTGCAATCAGCATGTGGGCGATTGGGTGTTCNACTTTGGCTGACTCGAGGACAGTGATTCCGTCGTTTGTGACCATGCTTCGACCTTCATCATCGACGAGCAACTTGTCGAGACCTTTCGGCCCAAGCGTAGAGCGAACTGCACCCGCAAGTGCTACAGCAGCCTGTATGTTCTTTCGAAGAGCATCACGTCCCGTTGTACGGTCCGTCTCTTCGAGAATTCGCACATCGCTCATGGTTGAACCAACGGTGGCTTGCACATAAGTGCGATGTTTCAGTCTTCTTCATCGACGACTTCNAAGTCAGCGTCGACGACATCATCGCCCTCAACGTTGATTGAACCGTCGCCTTCGCTGTTTTCGGCCTCTGCCATTTCAGCAGCAGCAGCCTCGTACAACTTGGATGAGATGGCGTGCATGGATTCTTCCACTTCCTTGACTTTGGCTTGAATAGCTGCTTCATCCATTGCCTCGTCGTCGATTGGCTTTCCTTCATCATCTTGGACGAGAGCCTCGAGTTCAGTCAACTTCTCACGAACAGGCTCGAGATCTGAAGCATCGAGTTTGTCCTCGTTCTCATCGAGTGTTCTTCGCGTTTGGTAGACGATTTGGTCGGCCATGTTTCGAAGTTCAATCTTGGCCTTGCGTCGCTTGTCTTCCTCCGCAAAGGATTCAGCCTCAGCAATCTTTGCTTGGATTTCATCTTCTGAGAGCGATGTTTGTGATTCAATCTTAATCGACTGTTCCTTGCCAGTACCCATGTCTTTTGCACTAACGTTGACGATTCCGTTGGCATCGATGTCGAAGGTGACCTCAACCTGCGGAACGCCACGTGGAGCAGGTGGAATGTCCGTCAAATGAAACTGTCCAAGAGTGACATTGTCTTTTGCAAACTCTCGCTCTCCTTGCAAGACGTGAATTTCAACAGCAGGTTGGTTGTCGCTTGCCGTCGAGAAGATTTCACTACGTCGAGCGGGAATGGTTGTGTTTCGCTCGATCATGGTTGTTGTAACACCACCAAGCGTCTCGATTCCGAGCGTGAGTGGTGTTACATCGAGAAGAAGNATATCNGAAACCTCGTCATCGCCTGCGATAATTCCTGCTTGCAGTGCAGCACCCATCGCNACGGCTTCATCAGGGTTGATTCCTTTGTAAGGGGCTTTTCCAGTTTCTTTTTCGATTGCGTTTTGAACTGCAGGAACACGGGTTGAACCACCAACAAGAATGACCTTGTCGACGTCGCCCTTCTTGACACCAGCATCCTTCATGGCTTGCCGGGTGGGTGCCATCGTGTCCTCGATGTGCTTTGCAATGAGATCTTCAAAACGAGCTCTTGACATGGTAATATCCAGGTGTTCAGGATTGCCGTCCTTCATGGTGATGAAGGGGAGATTAATCTGTGAGGATTGTGTTCCTGANAGCTCGATCTTGGCTTTTTCGGCAGCTTCCTTGAGTCGACTCATGGCTTGATTGTCTTTCGACAAATCGATACCTGTTTCTCGCTTAAATTCGCTGACAAGCCATTCGATGATGCGCTCATCAAAATCGTCTCCACCGAGTTTGTTGTTACCTGCGGTTGCCTTGACTTCGATCTGCGGTTGGCCATCGACATTGTAAATTTCTAGGATGGATACGTCGAATGTTCCGCCCCCGAGATCGTAGACGAGAATTGTTTGATCTTCGCCCTTGTCTGCTCCGTAAGCGAGAGCCGCAGCGGTAGGTTCGTTGATGATTCGCAAGACGTCCATGCCTGCGATTCGACCAGCATCTTTCGTTGCCTTTCGTTGGGCATCAGTAAAGTAAGCAGGACATGTAATGACCGCTTGCTTGATTTCATGACCAAGATACGCCTCTGCATCAGCCTTCAACTTCTGGAGGATGAATGCGGAGATCTCTTGAGGTGTGTATTCAGTTCCATCGATGTCCGTTTTCCAATCAGTCCCCATGTGTCGCTTGACAGAAATCATGGTACGTTCTGGGTTTGTGACTGCTTGNCGCTTCGCTGTAATGCCGATCAATCGNTCTCCATCTTTGTTGAAAGCAACGACGGAAGGCGTTGTACGTGCACCCTCCGCGTTTGCAATTACAATTGGTTCACCGTTCTCAATGGTGGCGACACAGCTGTTGGTTGTTCCTAGGTCAATTCCGATTACTTTGCTCATTTTATTCATCTCCTCTTCATAGAATTGGTATTCCTCCGTCATCGTCGTCATCGTCATCATCATCGTCTGCTAAGTCGATGGCGATGTCGCCGCTCAGGGGAATGGTATCGTCACCATCTTCCGATGGTGGTAGTGCTGCGAAGGCATCCTCAGGTGGAATTAATCGCAGCGTAATATCGAGGATGCCGTTGTTGAGTGTGAAGTCAACAACGTCCTCGCAAGCATGTGGGAGTTCGATTCGTGCAATGGGTGCGAGTTGCGTGGTTCGATGAACCTCGACGAGCATTCCNCCATCGATGAGATTCAACTCAACTTGNTCTTGCTCCAACTCTTTCTTTGCAAAGTCAACGGTGATGGTCATGTTCCAGCCTTCCAAATAAACATCGTCTGCCGGTAGCACCATGTCGTCTTTCTCGTCGCCATCAGGCGTTTTGATCTCTACAGGCGAGGCGTCGACACGAACGTCGACACCCATGTTCTTGAACAGCTCATTGAAATCCATACCTGGTTGGAAGAAATTCTTCAGATTGCTGAGGTCGAAATTGAAGTTTACATCGCCTTTTGCAATTCGTTCTTCATCGATTCCCATCTTCTCAAACTGCGAGCGAAATTGTTGGAGTAGGGCTCGGAGCTGCTCTCTTGACATGTTCATGCCCATGTTCGAAAGAAGACGTTCGAGTTGGTCCAGCATCTTTTCTTCCCAGTCATCGCCAGCCATTCAATTCACCACTACTTAACCTGAGGTTACATAGTTCCCAGTGTGGGGTGGTATATGAACCTAACTTTCAAACCAGCCCGCTGAAATTCAAAGCAACGGATTTGTGCAGGGTATGAGTTTATGATGTAGATTTGAATGCAAAATCCATGGATGCGGGTGAGGAGAATCGGGGTGAAGGTAAGATGAAGCCTGCATCGGTTGTCATTAATCCTCCCTTACAAACCGAGGAGAAGCTTGCTGTTGAAACACAGCCTACTCAAAACGCTGCGCAAGGTCTTCACCAAGCTTTCCCCATTCAATCTGAACGAGACAGGAGAATAAAGGTAGCCTCAATCGTTGTTTTGGTTTCAATGTTCTTTCATTGGGGTTATCAGTATTGGCTTGAGTGGACGATCTTTTGGAACCCTAATGATACGGGGAATATCTATGAAGACACTTATTACTACAATCTTTGGGATTAATNTCTATGCACAGCGAATTTTCATTCGAGGGTGGAATTGGATTCGTTGAGATGTTGAATTTCTTTTTCAGATTTCAGATATGGGGCGATGTTGCAGAATTGGTAGGACCGCTATTTGTTTTGTTCATGATGCGTGAGTTGATGCCGTTTGTGTTCGTTGGAACCCTCGTGTTTTGTTGGATAAATCGAGAAAAGGGCGACGAGTTCTTTC
>NZVG01000029.1 GCA_002698145.1 Methanobacteriota archaeon
TTGTTCGCTTACAAATCACCTTTCCTACACCAGCAAACTTGCATTTCTCTTGATCACAAGCAAAATGGGTATCAGTTTCACGAATCGTTCCATCGCACGATGGGCATGGACACAATTCCTCATCCGTTGCATTTGATTTGTTTCCTGTCGACTTTGCAGAGTTGACTTTACCTTCATCAGTAAGGACAATCGATGTTTCATAGGCTTCTCCATTCCTGTTAAAGAAACCGTGCAGGTCGTTGAGTTCACGCTTCTCCATCAGTCTTGTTGCCGTTTTGCGATCGAACCATCGACCGCTCGTATCCTTCCACAAAACAAAGGAACAGCCCTTGTCCTTTCCTTCATTGTTTTCGCATGGGTAGGACAATGCAGTTTCAATCACTTTTGACCCACACAAAGGACAGGAGCCAATGGAAGCATCGTTTTCGAACAATTTGCTACGATCATGATCACGTATTCGTTCGACAAGGTCCCTTGTCTGTTGAATAATTTTGTCCATGTATTCACTCGCGTCAAGTTCGCCATGTTGTACTGCAGTAAGCGATGCCTCCATTTCTCCAGTAAGCGCCGGCGACGCAATCCATTCGACTGGAATTCTGCGAAGAAGTTCGATGATTCGAATACCGTGAGGTGTCGCATTGAGCGCACCTGATTGCTGTCTTGAAATGTATCCTCTTGAGAGCAATTTTTCGATTGTGTCTGCTCGAGTGGCTGGGGTTCCAAGCCCCTTGCCTGCCATAGCTTCTGCTAAATCTTCATCCTCGATGTCTTTACCAGCTTTTTCCATCAGAGAAAGAAGGCGAGCTTCTTTGATTCGAGCAGGAGGCTTTGATTTTTCTTCTTTCCAATCGTGTGATATAATGTTTGCTTCTGGATCGTCAACGGAGATTGTTCCCCATCCATCTGGCAAGTTCAAGGCCTTAGGAACGACTTCTCTCCAACCAAGAGATTTGTATTGCTGGGCTTCTTTATTGAAAATCTCACCCTTCAAATCAGCAGTACGTTTTTGTTTTTCGATTGTAGCCTCTCCGTACCATGAAGCAATGAAATTACGCAAAATCATGTTGTACAACCGTTGTTCATCCTTGGTAAGCGCCCCACTCGGTAATTTCCCAGTTGGGATAATCGCAAAGTGATCGCTAACCTTTGCGTCATTGAAGTTTCGAGATACGTTTTGCAGCCCGTTTGTTGTCAACGATTCTATGAACCCTTTCACTTCTTCAACGCTGCTCAAATTAGCAAGGGTTTCGTTAATGCTCTCTTTCATGTCTGTAGGAAGAAATCGTGAGTCTGTTCGTGGATATGTCGTAAGTTTGTGACGTTCATACAGTGACTGAGCAACATTCAGAGTTCGCTTCGCAGGCCAGGAAAACATCGAATTTGCTTGGCGTTGAAGAGTGGTTAAGTCATAATTGAGTGGAGGTCGTTCCTTGCTTGTTGTGATTTTCTGCGTAATAATTGCTTTCTCACCAGAATCAATAAGCGCCTGAATCCGCTCTTTGTCTTCCAATGTTAAAATCCAGTGAGCTTTGGTCTCTTCACCGGATTTTCCGCCTTCCCAACGACCTGTCCATTTGCTGTTTTTACCTTCAAATTCCGCAGACAATACCCAAAATGGTGTTGCTGTATGCTGGAGGATATCGATTTCGTGGTCGACGATAATTGCGAGTGTTGCTGTTTGTACTCGACCCAACGATATTCGTTCTGTTCGTTTCTTCGGAAGAAAGACTTCGGCAACTCGTGATCCGTTCATGCCAATAAGCCAATCAGCGTAGCTTCTACTGTACGCAGCGTCGGAAAGATTTTGATAATCCTCTGAGGATTTTCGCTCGTCCCATGCTCGTTGAATTGCATCTTTGGTCATCGACTGCAACCACATGCGGGATACAGGGGATTTGGACTTGGAGTAGCGGTAAATTGTTTGAAAAATCAGCTCACCTTCCCGTGCAGCGTCACATGCATTGACAATTTCGGTGACGTTTTTATCAGCCATGAGTTTCTTTATTGCGGTAAGTTGCTTTCGCGTTGAACCCGATTTTGGCTTGAATTCAAACTCTTCAGGAATAAACGGCAAATCGTCTGCAGTTTTTCTCCAATTTTTGAATTCAGGATTGTAATCATCCATGTACTTTAGCTCCAACATGTGCCCAACTGCCCATGTCACAATTACGTCTTCTCCGTACCAGTGTGTTGCCTCTTTTTTGTTGATGTTGAGCACCTTTGCGATATCTTCGGCGACACTTGGTTTCTCAGCGAGGACGACGATGCTCATGTTTTCAATGCGTTTGTCGACTGTACTTGAAGGCTCGCCAGAGTTGAAATTAAACAGATAACTTATGTTATCTGCGATTCATCATCAATATTTTGCAACTGTTTTCGATGTTCTGTTTCATCCCATTCTTGTTCTTCGCTACGATATCCACACCCACTACACCCAGGATAACCCGCAAGCAACAATTCAGAACACATTTGTATGAGATCCTGAGGTATCTTACTCGCTTCATAGGGCAACCATAGACATTCCAATTCCATTGGAGGTGTCACTCCAATGTGGAAGATGGCCTTTTCTCGTATCGATGCGGAAAAGTTCCCTACCTTAATCATCGGAAATTCCAACCTTTGCGGCATTGAATCGGCCATATTCAACACCAGACGATTCCACTGCGCTAACTCCGATTGGGGCACAAATACATCGAGATTGTCTTCGACAAGAATCCTACGACCTGCTTCGCGGAGTGCCAACCAACGTCGGGAATTCTCCTCCATGTGATACGGAGGAAGCGCAAGGATTGAAGGATATCGGTTCGACGAGATGCCATGGGCAGACTCTTTCGATGGTTTTCTAGGCCCATCATTGCTGTTCAAGATTCTGAGAAAGCTCATTCACGATCGTTGCTGATGTTGCGACTTGCCTCATCCAACCCAATGTTCCGTTGGGTTCTCCGTCTTCTTTACAAACCAAAGAAATCCTTGAAAATCCATTGCTTTGGTTTGGACTATGACCACCCATTTGGCCTCGCTGCTGGTATGGACAAGAAAGCAGAAGCCCTTCGTGGGTGGGAGTCCATTGGTCTGGCTTTTTCTGAAATCGGTGGTGTCACGATGCATGAGCAAGGCGGTAATCCAAAACCACGAATGTTCAGACACGGGGCCGATCGGGCTCTTGTTAACCGTATGGGATTCAACAATCCCGGTAGCGAAAAGATTGTCACAACTCTGGAAAAAGCTGGTAAGCAAAACATTCCAGTCTGGGCCAATTTGGGGAAATCAAAAATTACACCACTTGAAGAGGCAAGATTCGATTACTCGACCAGTCTCAAACGCATGTGGCCATTTGTGGATGTTTTTGTCGTCAATGTATCGTCACCAAATACACCGGGTTTGAGAGACTTACAGCACGGTGATCATTTGACTGGCATTCTTGATTCATGCATCGAGGTCAATCAGCAATGTGCCGACCTTTATGGGAAAACGAGGAAACCAATCTTGATTAAAGTCGCACCCGACTTATCCGATGAGGAACTTGAAGCCATTGTCGATGCTGCAATTCAAAGCCAAATCGATGGAATCGTTGCGACGAATACAACCCTATCGCGACCGAACAAAGAACACCCTGTCTACATCGAACAAGGAGGATGCTCAGGTTTGCCACTTAAGGACAGGAGTACCGACATGATACGTCATATCTATGCTTACACAGAAGGTCAACTTCCAATTGTTGGGGTTGGAGGTATCATGAATGCCGATGATGCATGGGAGAAAATAACAGCAGGTGCTTCGTTGCTGCAGGCTTATGCAGGGTTTGTTTTTGAAGGTCCAAGTTTGACCAAATCAATAGTTCACGGTTTGCATAAGAAACTAAGAGATTCCGAATTTGAATCCATTGATGAAGCCATAGGAGCCTATCATCGTTAATTCTTCTGAGCAGATGTTCAAATATGGAAGTCTCGTGGGTTGGGGTGATACTATGCTCTCCTATCGTAACCGCCTGCTCCTCATAGGAACAGTGGTTACTGTCGCAGTGTTAGGCACGGTTTTCCTACAAGCGCCTGCACCTACCCTCACCGTCGATCAATTGATCGAAAACAAAACAGATCACATCGATGAAGAAGTTGCAGTCCGTGGAGAAATACGCGACGGAAGCATCAATGAGTCAACAATGACATTTGTCCTTGAAGGTGCTGAATTTACCCTGGTTGTGGATTATTCAAATGCTGGTTCGATTTCAAACGGTCTTGGAGATAATCGTACGGTCTATGCAGAAGGTTTGTTCAAGACTTCTGACGGACTATACGTCGTTGAAGCAGACGTAATCAAGACCTCTTGCCCATCAAAATATGAGGAAGAGGTCTGAAATCAACATCGTTTGCTTGAAATAGAGCATGTTGCAGGACGTAGCGGGATAGGCGGGGAGCTAGGCGTACCCTTCACCACAAATCGTCTTCATGGTGGGCTGAATGCCTTGGGGCGGCGAAAGCGGCTCGTAGGTTCCTGCATGCGGACGTAGATGTCTCGCCCCCACATGATCCGGGTGTCGTGAACCGTTTCCGGAGGGAAACGGGAATCAAATAACCGGGGGAACAGGTCAGGCCGGGAACGGAGCATCCCTACCTGGGGCCATGGGTGCTGTGGGGATCCGGGACGGAGGAAGTGTGCAGATACGGCCTATGGGCACGAGCGTCCACCCAAGGATTCCCACCTAAATGTCGAAAACAACATCGCTGTACCACCCTGGTCCTTCGAAGGTTGGCACTTCTTTCCACGGTGAGTAGAGTGTTTCCCCATGATCAATTTCTGATACAACGAGGTCTTGTCGAGTGATTGCTTTTATTTCCACCTCTTTTTCTATGCAATCTGATCTGACCCACCGAACTTGTGCTTCCAGATGCAGTGCTTTTTCATGTTCCTGAATTTTAATCGCACTATCGACGAGCCACTTCTCCTCAACTTCATCCATGAACAGCACCTCTTCTAGCCACTTTACAAGCAACAAACCGCTTGAATCATCATGAGCAGGTACACGAACCGTCCAAACCGCCGCATGATGGATTGCATCTTTAGGTATTGGAGATGCTAACAAATACGATTGCATACCGAGAGCCGTCTCTTCAAACAATCTTGCTCGAGTCAACGCAAAGGAACGCAAACCAACATCGGCTGTAGTCGGCCTCGGCCACGAACTCAATTGACTCACCCTAACGCTTCGAAACCTGCAGAGACCAAGCTATTTCCCCTATACGGTCAATCATGTCGTCCAAGCGTAGAACGAACCGGTCGGTTCGATCTGCTATCAGAATGCATTCACTCGCCGCATTTGCCAATTGGGCGGTTTCTTCCACCGATAGATTGAGCGTAATTGCAGTTGCCACTGCTACAGCAGCGGCATCAATTAAACCAATCATTTGTTTAATTTCTTCAAGCAAGCATTCTACGTGCACGGCAGGTTCTTCCCTGGAGTGGATTGTTACACCGTCTTGGCCTTCAAGGATCAATAAATGCTTCCATCCATTTGTTTCAAGCAGAATTGATGCTGCTTCGGAACCGGTTGCAGCACCCAGTCTTCGGCGCATCAATTCCAACCCCTTGGACTGGAACAAAACCCAGTCAACACCTTGTGTTCTATGCAGTCCGGTTAACTTCGGATCGGCAATAATTGGCACATTGTGTTTCTTAGCTGCTGCAATGAGCAGCTCTGCGCCTTTATCGTCAAGGACTCCGAGTCCATAGTCCGAGAGTATAAGACACGATGAATTCGGAATTGACTCAATCGTCCGAGCGATGAGGTTTGTCAATGCTGAGGACGGAATCGGCTCATCATCCTCAATGTCCCATCGGAGGAGAAGTTGCTCGCCTTTCACCAACCCTTCACGTGCACCCAGCAGACGTGTTTTCACGGTGGTTGTCCTATCCTCAAGAACCGCTATCCCAGACGTGTCAACACCTTCTTGTTCGAGCATTTCGAGAATTGCTAGCCCTGAATCATCATCTCCAACAACACCATGCAACTGACTCTTTAACCCCAAAGAGTCGAGTCCACGGGCAACATGAGCGGCAGCACCAACATCAAC
This sequence comes from Methanobacteriota archaeon, assembly GCA_002698145.1. Lineage (GTDB taxonomy): Archaea > Thermoplasmatota > Poseidoniia > Poseidoniales > Poseidoniaceae > MGIIa-L2. The sequence goes on from NZVG01000029.1 coordinate 6,069, forward strand.
ATCTCGGGAAATTTCTTTCAGGACAGGCACTGGTGCTCGAGAATTCAAATTGTTGGCAAACCCATGGATGTAACAATCCATCATGATGTCGCCTACGAGAAGCACATTTGACGGCTTCATGTTTTTCAAACCACGTTCCAATTTTTTCAAAGCGTCGTGAACTTTCGCGTCATCATCACTCATACCCATAACTATCCCTCAATTCCGTCTTGTAATTCTGCAATTAACATCGCATGCTCTTGATCCGTGATCTTAGTTTCTTTTCGCAAGGTTTCAAGCATAGCGGATTCATCATCCGTTATCACGCCGTCAATGAGTGCTGTCCGTAAGACTGAGCGATATGCTTCGAGTTCAGGCGTCCTATACGGTTGTTGTAGTGCCTGCTGAAGGATTCGTTGATGTGTTTTCGTATCAATATCGAAGGCAATTTGCACAGTACGGAGAAGAACCTCCTCTTCTTCATGAATAACCCCGTCAACCAAGGCTTGACGCAGCATATCCAAATAAATCTCTTCGGGTGGTGGTACATCGATCTCACGGCGTGCTTCGTTTGAAAGACGTCGGACTCGATCGGGATGCATTCCGAGAAAATCGACGACCTCGTTCAGCAGAAGTTGCTCGTCTTTGGTTATTCGACCATCTTGCCATGCTCGAGCAAACAAACGACGAACCAGTGCTTCACCGGCCTGTGCATCGAGCGATGCTGAACCCTCGGGATGCGAAACTGGGGACAGAACAGGCTCCGAGTGGACAACCAAGTGTTCGTCGATATGGGCAAGTGTCTCCAATGTGTTCTGTGATCCAGAAAGAAGAGAATCCAACATGACTGTTTGACCATTGTTTTGCACAGCCGTGGATTGGACACGCTTGAGGATTGATTGAGCCCGTTCTCGACCTTCGCTTGTCAGTGAATAGACTCTACGTCGCTGACGAGCACCTGGTACATGCCGGCTGGTGGTGTTGAGAAAAGCTTGCTCCTCAAGACGTTTTAGAGTCCTCGGAACATGCTTTCTCTGCACGTGTACAGCAGCGGATATACCAGCTTGCGTAAGTTCCATAGGTGCTTCCCAATTGTTTTCTGGAAGTTGGTGATCGAGCAGATGAAGAAGGGTTCGTTCCTCTGTGGTAAGTGTTCCTAAGAACCCGCTAACCATGTTTCTCCCCGTTTTCTATGTCGGGGTGGTAGTCCTTAGGACAATCGGTCATCGACGCAACAATATGGGGGGAATCTTAGGACTTAACATGGTCCGGCAACAGCGAAAGTTCAAGCCGAGGGCAAGAACATCGCGAGAGCTGGATTTTGAATCTGTAGGAAAACAGGAAGAAGGTAAGATTCAACCTCCCTCTGAAGATGGAGCGTTTTGGAAAATCCATCCACCACTATCAACACGTCTCTATGAAAAAAGCGCTCTAGGGCGTCGTCATGCTGATGGATCGATTTCGCTTACGGCATCTGAGGTGTTGTTTTGTCATTGGCATCGACACGTTCCTCTTCCAAACGTTGAGTGGCTAGAGTCTGAACTTATGAAAAATCCTCGATTGGTCTATGAGGCCATCATCATGGATGTTGGGAGGAATGGAGGAGAAATGATCGTTCCAACCATCCATCGGCCTGATGATGAGCAGCTGGCTTGGGGGGTGCGTTGGCATCGTGATCGCAATCACTTGAAAGAAGCCTACCAGTCATCTGTTGCAATAGCAACAACGCATGACCATTTGGATTGGAGGAATTTGCTCGACTGGTGCAGAAAGGCCAACAAGCTTGGTGTCGATGCTGAATTATTTGTCATCGATGATGAACTCGATGTTACGATGTACAGGATCGACTTGATTGAACCTACAGGGAATCTCTCCCCATGGGAGGATCTCTCAACCAAGCAAAAGCAACTTTTCGTTAGCAATTGGGAGAGCAAGACGCCGACAGAATCCGGGAGTTACGTACGCCAAACGACGCCTTGGGATTGGGAGCAAATCGGCATCGAACACATGTCTGGAAGAATTCTTCGAAAAGAAGAAGATACATACATTCAGCACATGATTGTGAAAGAATCAGAGCCAACATCTGACTCTCTTCTGATGCATGATTTACTGGGTCGGGGGTTGCTGTTGCGCCCCGGCTTCAAGTATGGATGTCGGTGGAGAGTCTATGACGGCGATTTGAACGATTCTCATGCACCATGGTTGATTCAGCCCAAGGATGAGGCTGCTGTAACATGGGAGGGCGTGTGCCTCAGTGTACGTCTTGCTGAGGGTGTTCACAAACAATGGGTCTGTGCGATCTCTGATGATTTGGGATGGAATTACCTTCGAATTCAAAGATGGTTACCCGGCAAAAACTCATCCTCGGAATAATCAAATTGATTAACATGAGCAACCCTCTTCTTTCCAAACAGAGAGGAAGCAAACCATCCAGCAAAGAGCAAGAAGAAGACAGTGAAAACAAGTGACTGATTTCCAATGAATGCTGGGCGATCGTTGCTGGTTGCTTTCAATTCAACATCGATAACCCAATGTTCACCATTGAACGACTCGAGATGGATTGTGCCCAGAACATACATGTTTTCTTGCAACAACCCCCGAGGTTCGATCTGTATGAGGATTGTACCGTTGCCATCATCAACCTCTACACTCGGATCGGTTGTCGCAACCCTGGACAATGGTCCATCTATATCAAGAGAAAATTCTCCTGATCCCTGTCCCTCACCAACGTAAGGAATCTGCAAATACGTTGGTTCATCAACATTAATATCCGCACGTAGTTGCATCTCTCCGCCAAGTGGAATCGTACCAACGGTTGTGACCGTGGTTTTGATATCAAACACATCGTTTGCGCATTGAATGTGACCAGAGAATGTGGCTGTTGAATCAATCATTCCAATCGATGAGAATGTACCGATTTGTTTTGATGTTGAATTCGTGTTGTTGGCAAATGAAATGCTTCGACCATCTGTACCATTGAGTGTGCCCCAACACGTGTCTCCGTTCAAGTTCTCTAGGACCTCCAATTCAAAGTTGTCTCCTTGCAACATCGTGTAGCCAAAATTATCCAATTCGATGTCAAGGGTCGGAGAACAATTCAAGGAATGAAATTCAATTTCCCACTGGCCTTGATTCTCGACAACACGTGCGTGCCATGGCACAAGAACACCGTCATGATCACGAATCAGGATGCCTTGTTCTCCGAATTCATCACCGGGTTGAAACAAATCGCTGGCAACACCATCATTGATGCCTTTGAGTTGTTCTTGATTCCCATCAGCCTCGATTGTTTGAAGATAGGGTCTGCGTTGATCGATGTTCATAGCGTTGTGTGCAGAATCACCCGCAGCCCAATCTTCGAGAAGTACGAGGACTCCTTCACCTGGCAGGGATTCATCGTACCCGGCTTGTGTCCGCTTTTCAATCCAGACATTTTCGGTCGGTGAAACTTGTATTCGGATACGATCGCCACCTTGGGCTCGGGAGTCGATGCTTATCGTCGGACCAATGCATGGACTGGCTGCATTTTCTGGCCAGGCGAGAACTACTTCTCGTGTAGCATCATGGCCAATGGCAGCCATTGTTGGCCCCGTTGGTAGAGAGGGTGAATCACCACCTCCATTCCAATTCCCACTGGCCATGAGGTCCCATACGCCTATGCCTTTCCATGAGCCCGAATAACCAGAATCATGAACTGGATAAAGATCGAAAGCTCCGAATTGATGCATCATTTCATGCACTATTGTACCAAAGCCACTTTCGCCATGCCGCATTGAGGACATCGTGTAATGTTCAAATTTGGAATCACCCTTGTTCAGAGGTTCGGAAAAAGAAGTGAAATGCGACCATATTCGATTCGATGAGCCCGATCCTTGTTCTTGTGCGAGTGTGGAATGGAGAATTAAAAAACGATCTACGACACCGTCATCATTCAAATCATAATCCACAAATGATTCTACATTCAGAGAGGATACCACAAATTCAGCGAGCTGCGAAGGCAAAAACACCGTTCCATCGCCATAATCACGTCCATTTTCTCCATCTGCACCGTAAGCAGAGAGTGGTTTAGGTGCTCTTAGAATCTCTGAATGCACAACAATCGATAAATCAATTTGACTACCTACCGCTTGGGATAAGTAATCTTCAGTGTATTGGTTTAGTTCGTTTGCCGTGCTATCTTTTGCACTTTCTGTAAGCGGGTTTGATTCAAAATCCACCAAAACGACCAACCAAGACTCGTTTTTCTGAAGACCAACAAGTGGTGCCGCAGTACTGTCAGGACCCGAAATTTCAATTTCGAAGAGGCTGTTGATCTCCTCCGAATAGAACTGAGATGTTATCGCTAAGAGGATACAAAGGACCATTCCAATTGCATGCCCCCTTTTGCCCATAGTTACCTCACAACCCTGATTCGTTTCAATTGTTGGGTCGAATGCTAGAGATTGGAATCCACGTTTTGAAACGACCGTAATTCATCATCGCTCCAATTCACGGTTGATATTCGTACCGAACCTTGCTTAATCTCTGGCCAATTTGAGGACGATACAGGCGTATAGTTGTCAGCACTCGATTCGGAGAATCGATTCTGGCAAGCATTAATTCGCTGTGTGGATGTCCACGGGTCAACAAGATTTTCCAGTTGGATTCCGACTTCACTGTGCAATAGCGGATTCTTTTGTGGCGTGGCACCCTGCAAATCGAGAAGATTTAGCCCTCGCAATTGACAATTTGCTGATTCCGCTGTTTTCTGAAAGCTCTGTGGTAGTGGAGACGAATCGCATCCTCCAATGATGATATCCGTTAATCTGTAACGTGAAACTACATCGATCAGGTGCTCTCGCTCGTCAATGTTATCGCACAATGCCTGATAACGCAACAGTCCTGTGTTTTCTGGGGAAGTATTGATCGGAAATGCGACACCTTGACATGAACAATCGACGTACGCGACATATCTCCTTCGGCCCTCTCGATCAAACATCGCCTGCGGGCTAACGATTTCCTTGGATGTTCGTATGCTCTTTCGGATCGACATTTCAAGAAAAAGGATCATTAGGCTGAGGAGCAGAATGTTTGTGCCGTTCCATCGTCCGGGTAACGACAACAAGAGAATGACACCACCAATTCCGAGAATTCTGACTCTCCACCAATCCTGATTGCTGTCTGTTATCAAGCCGAGTGAACCGGCAGTAATTGTTCCAAAGGCAATGATGTATGTGATGAGGATTGCCCAAAAGATTGAGAGTGCAAATGTAAACAAAGAAACAGCATCGTATTGAGAGGTTAAACCAGTTGTTTGGTGAATGCCATCGCCAAATTCATAGAGCGATGGAATAAGAAAATAAAACAGAACAAACAGTGTAGCGTAGCCAGTAATCGACGAGACCAACATCCAACGCCTCAGCATCATATTCTCGCTTTGGGTTAAACCAGGGCGAGCAAAAGAGTACATTGAGTGGAGAGCAAATGGAAGGATTAACATCACCGACAAAAACACAGCAGTAAGCCATCGCACGACGCTCCAAGATGCCGGCTCATACAATGCTAAGCACGACGAGTCCTCGCAAGGATTCAGATGATGCATGATTGATTCCAAAACAAAATCAATCTTCAAAATAAATGCAAATGTGAGAATACCGATGAGGAAAAATCCGAGTGTTGCCTTCTGAGTCAACAAATCAAAATGGGTTTGTACTGGCAGTGGCGAATCATGTTCAAGGTGCAAGCCTTTTCCTGTCGACAAGAGTCTCCCTCACACCAAATCATGGTGTTCAGGTTCTGCACGGGCTTGTACGATGGTCCGGTAAACACCAAACATACCCCAGAGGGTAAGCATTCCAAGAACGAGCGCATACCCCCATGGTTGTCCATCGTCGACGGCCCATCCAAACACGAGAAATACGCTAAGTGTGAGCAGGCCACGACGAATGCCCTGAGGGACAGCGAGACGCATGTCGAGGTGTTTTGGCCCACCACCAAACCGACGTTCGTAGAACTCTCCTTGTACCACAGCGCCAACAAGGATGATAGATAGCGTTACCCAGTAGAAGAGGTTCCCGTTTGAGAAGAAATTATGGGCAATTTCTTCTTGTCGTTGTGCTTCGAGAGCTTCGGGATCTTCCACAGCAACGAACAATGAATCGAAATCACCGACGCTTATTGTACGGAGAACCAAATTCTCCTCGTCATCGTTGGTCATTGTTTCCGGTGAGGAAATGAAGAACGACAATAGATTCCAGTTGTCGCCTTCATTTGCACCGTTTAATCCATCGACAGCATTCCCTGCAAGAGAGAAGGAAATGTCGCCGACGTCAGATGCAGGGGCAGTCCAGGTCACGACCCAATCATTGCCTGGGGCGGATTGTGATACGGCTCCAGGTTCTGAACCATCGGTATCTTGAACAATCTGTGAACCTTCACCTGCTGTGAAAGCACCAACACCGTAATCGGTAAGGAGGAATCCTCCGTTGGCGTAGGAAGCGTGTTGAAGATTCACTGTGAACTCGTAGGATTCTCCGACGGAATACGCTCGTGGGACGCCAGAGATTGAGACGACGACATCATTTGATGGAGCACCATCGCCGTGGCATGTACAACCGGTTTCAACTGTGAGCCCTCCATTGACGGGGTTGACCCAAGGTGGACCGTTTGGATTGGCTACAACGGGTGCAAGAAGGCAGATAGAGAGCAACAGAATGAGAAGCGTTCTTGATTTCATCATGTCCCCTCTGTTTTGTGCACTTCGGCTCCTAATTTCAACGTTGCTTCAGGCCCACGCATTTACGACTCTTTGATGGCGTTGTTGAGGCCCGTCATCATTGCCTTTCCATCACCGAAAAGCATCATCGTTTTGTCCATGTAGAAGAGATCGTTGTCAACACCAGCATAACCTACGGATAGCGAGCGCTTGATGATAACCACGGTTCTTGCGGCATCAGCATCGATGATCGGCATGCCTGCTAGAGGTCCTTCACCGCTTCGAGCAGCCGGGTTGGTTGTATCATTCGCACCAATGACCAAAGCGACATCGCAATCAGGGAATTCCGGATTGATTTCATCCATTTCGATGAGTTGTTCGTACGGTACGTTTGCTTCTGCGAGCAAGACGTTCATGTGTCCGGGCATACGACCAGCAACCGGATGAATAGCGTACTTTACCTCTGTATCGTATTTCTCAGCAATTAGGTCAGCGAATTCCTTGACTTGATGCTGGCATTGAGAAACAGCCATTCCGTAACCTGGAACGATGATGACTTTCTGAGCGCCGTCAATCATCATGGCAACCTCGTCAGGGTCTGAGCCTATCTTGGTTCGTGTGAGGGATTCTTTCTCCCCGGCACCTCCAAACGACTTGAACAAAACATCTGGTAAGGTTCTGTTCATCGCTTTGCACATGATGAATGTAAGGATGAGGCCGGATGCTCCGACCAACGACCCTGCCACGATGAGGACCGAATTTCCGATAATAAATCCTGTAAACGCTGCCGCAATGCCCGACAAGGAATTGAGCAGAGAAACGACGACAGGCATATCAGCACCACCGATCGGTAGGACCAAAACGATACCAAGAACCGAGGAAATTCCGATAATTCCCCATAGATAATTTTGGTCTGTTGGAGCATCGATGCTCAAGTAAATTAAGACAGCGACTCCAATGACCATTAGGACCTTAAGTGGATTAAGCCAAACAGGACCCCATGTTGGGGTTTTAATCCATTTTCCGAAAACACTGACACCTCCCTTAAGCTTGTACATAGCGAGAATGGATCCTGTCAGTGTCATCCATCCTACGAGAGCAGACAAACCTGCTGCAACCATAATGACGGTCAACTCAAGTCGTTCAATCTGAGTGTGATCTGTGGTTCCTTCGATGAATCTCCAAATTTCAGAGAGTGCAACGAGAGCCGATGCTGCTCCACCAAAACCATTGAACAAGGCCACAAGTTCTGGCATTCCTGTCATCTCAACTCGAATTGCCAACCAAAGTCCGATAAGAGAACCAATGAAGAGACCTGATCCGATGAGGACCCATTCGATACCATCGCCAAGCCCCATTTGGAGAATTGTTGTTACAACAGCAACAAGCATCCCGAGAGCACCAAGTTGATTTCCAAATGGCGCTGTTCGTGGATGTCCAAGTTTCTTCAAACCGAAGATGAACAGAGCTGCTGATAACAGATAACCAAGTGATATCCACTCCTCCATCTCAAGCACCTCCTCGTTTCTTACCAGCAATCATGTTCAGCATTCGATTTGTGACAGCGAATCCTCCAACCACATTGATCATTGCCAAAACAACCGCAACAAATGCAAGGATGCCCGAAACCGCAGTAGCACCACCATCGTATGCGACATTTGCACCAATAAGAGCTCCGATAATCGAAATTCCAGAAATTGCATTCGCACCGCTCATTAGGGGCGTATGCAGTGTTGCGGGAACTTTTGTAATGAGCTCAAAACCGAGGAAGATAGCTAGCATGAACAAGGTGAAATTCCCGATTAAAAACAATTCAGGCGTTAACAATTCAGTGTTCATTCGAGGGCACCTCCCAATCGTGTTTGCTTTGGATGCATTTCCCCATTTTTACAGATGAGAACGCCTCCCATCCCATTCACATAAAAATCACTACCTTCAGGGGCACCTACGAGAATATCATCATCATCTGAAATGACAATTTCTCCCTCTTGCACCAATGATGTAATGAACGTGGTAAGATTGTTTGAATAGAGCATACTAGCAGTGGTAGCGATGGTACCTGGAAGGTTCGATGTACCTACGACAATGACTCCGTTATCAGTTGTAATTACTTCTCCAGCAACAGTATCCTCGCAGTTGCCTCCAACATCTGCATTCATGTCGACAACAACTGCTCCAGATTTGAATTCCTTCACGGCGCTTGAGGGAACCGTGATAGGAGCAGGTCGACCAAAGATTCGAGCTGTCGTCACAACAATGTCAGCATCGGAGGCTACACCACACACCGTATCATTGACTTTCTGAATAAATTCAGGTGTTAACGGCTTGGCATATCCCGCTTCGTCTTCGAAGTCGTCCATGCCATCAACTTCAATGAATCGTCCACCGACGGATTCGATTTGTTCCGCTGCTGATTTACGAACATCCGAAGCATAGACGACTGCACCGAGTCGCTTCGCAGTGGCAATGGCTTGCAACCCTGCGACACCGGAACCCATGATCACGACCTTTGCGGGTCGGACGGTACCCGCTGACGTGGTCATCATGGGGATCCCTTTGGGAACGTGCGCAGCTCCTAGCAGTACAGCTTTGTATCCTGCGAGATTGTCCTGACTTGAATTGACATCCATGGATTGTGCCCGACTCAATCGACGAGGAATCATGTCCATGGATAGTAATGTGATGTTTGCTGCGAGGCAGTCCTTGACGTATTGTGGATTGCGAAATGGGTCGGATACGCAAGCGAGATTCGTGCCCTCATTGATGCCCTGGACCCCAGGAAATCGTATGGTGATAATGTTGTCACATGCGAGCGCCTCATCACGGGTACCGACTGTAGCGCCTGCTGCTTCGTAGTCTGAATCGTGGTAGTTTGCTGCAGTTCCTGCACCGGACTCAACAACAACTTCAAATCCAGCTTTTAGCAACTTTTTGAGGCTGGCAGGAACGATCGCAACTCGCGTCTCTCCTTGTGGTTCTTTGAGCACGCCTAACTTCATTTGAACACCGTTGTTTTTCCCGACTGTTAGGAGGTTCTTCAATACCACCCTTGGACCCCATGGAACAGGAAATTAACATACCATCTTGATTAAAAGCATCCGACCTTGACAGACAACTGGTGAGATACCATGACAAGAGGGAGCAGAAAGATTGCTGTAATCGGTGCAGGGAATGTTGGTGCAACATGCGCTTTTGTTCTTGCGAATATGAAAATTGCAGATATAGTCCTGCTGGATATTTACGAGGGTTTTGCCAAAGGAAAGGCGCTCGATATGAGCCAAAATGCCAACGTCCTGAATTACGATGGCAGAATTACAGGAACATCCTCGTATGAAGACATCGCTGGTGCCGATGTTGTTGTTGTTACAAGCGGATTTCCTCGGCAACCAGGCATGACTCGAGAAGATTTAATCGGCAAGAATGCAGAAATCGTAGCTCAAGTGGGCACTGGAATCCGAGAACATGCTCCGGATTCAGTCGTAATTGTCGTCACGAATCCTCTGGATTTGATGACCTATCATATGCAGAAAGTCACCGGTTTTCCAGCCAACAGAGTCATTGGTCAGGCGGGCGTCTTGGACAGCGCGCGAATGGCACACTTCATCGCCCTTGAGTTGGATTGTGCTGAAGAAGACGTAAGTCCAATGGTCCTCGGTGGTCACGGTGACACAATGGTTCCCTTGCCAAGATACACAACCGTGGGGGGAATCCCCATCACACAACTCATGAGTCAAGAACGCATTGAGGCTATTTCCGCAAGAACCGCAAGTGGTGGTGGAGAGATTGTCAAATTGCTTGAACGTGGATCCGCTTTCTACGCACCCGGCTCTGCGGCAGCTGTCATGGCGGAGTCGGTTCTCAACAATCGCCGCCGACTTTTGCCTGCATCATGCCTACTCACCGGTCAATACGGTCTCGATGATGTCTACATCGGTGTTCCTTGCATCATCGGTGCCAACGGTGTTGAGAATGTATTCGAACTGGAACTAACCGATGATGAACTCGAGTCCTTGCAAACTTCGGGTAATTTTTACAAATCGCAACTAGCGGATGTTTTGAATTACGATTGAGAATAGATACGTTCAATGTTCAGGTATTTGGACGACGTATTGCAAGGGCAAACTCAGTTCCAATGCTGAGTGCATCATCTGAATCAATTGGAACTTGCATAAGTTGTTTGCCCATTTTTCCTCGACTGCGCATCCGAGTCAGGACCTCTTGACCGATGTAACAGCCTTTTGCGTCATGAACCAGATGAGCAAGTCCGCAATTAAACGGATGAACATTTGGTGTAATTTCGTGTCCCTGATAGGGGATGATATTTTTTGTTCGATAATCGACAAACTCCTGTTCTGTCATCGTTTCATCGAGTTGGTTTTTGATTGAAGTGACAACAATCCATCCAAGAAACGACTTACTAATCGTCAAGCCATCGGCTTGGTCGACAGGATCAGTGCTGAGATATACTCTGTTGATCGTCGAAATATCACGAAGGGTAACGTCTTGCTGAAGGATGCGTGGTTGGAGGTGGTTCAGGACGTTGGTCTTGTACGGTCCATAACCAACAATCGCTAGGTTGTCTCCGACCTCGATTACGTCAACGACATCGATAATTTTGGCGGACGTTGTGGTTAGAACCGTGCTGCATGATTGTTCAACCTTGTTGGTTGATAGACCATCAAGAAACGTGTAGCGGTCGTTTCCGGAAAGGAAAAGGACGTATGCATCAAGTTCAATGATGCCCATGTTCGTGCCTCAGGCAAACGATTCGCCGCATCCGCATGAGCTCGAAGCATTTGGGTTGTTTATTCGAAACCCGCCACCCATGAGGCGGTCGACGTAATCAACTTCTATTCCATTGAGCAAATGCGACGATGCTTTTGGTACGAGAACTCGAAATCCCGAAATTTCTAGTTCTTGGCAGTCAATGTCGGTGTTTTCAACGATTTGAAGATCGTACATGTAGCCCGAGCAGCCACCCGACAGGACACCAACCAACAATGCTTGACTTCGATCGTCACCGAAAGCATCAGTCAGCATATCAATGGCCTTTTCGGTCATTGTGAGTGAGACGTTAACAATCTTCGGTTGGATGACTTCAACAGCCGGTGCAGTTTCACAAGTTCCGCAGTCCATGGTTAAGCCACCAGCTCGCCCATTATGAATCTGACTTATACTCAACGACGAGCAAGTTTCTTTTTCCNCTCTTTTTCGAGAATTGTGCAACGGCGAATTTGCTCTTTGGCTCTTTTCGCTTCTTCCTCGGATANGCCACGTGGAATGGACTGNTCGTAGCATTTAATTGCATCCGGGAATCGNTCCATNTCGGCNTATGCGGTTCCCATGTTGTACAACGTCTGNCCCCTNACATTCGAAGGATCGATCATCATTGCTTTGTGGTAGGATTCAACACATGCCGGATAATCTTCCATGAAGTAGAATGCATTGCCTCGGCCATTCAAAATTCGAATGACCATTTGGTTATCATTGGCAAACGAAGGCAAGGCCCTGTCAAATGATGACAGCGCTTCTCTGTATTTTCCATCCTCGATCAATTGAATGCCTTGGTTGTACCACGAGATATCTTGATTAGCGACGGAACTCGAATCAGAGGAAACGATCGGATTCANTTGAACCATTGCTGTTGCATCCAGTGCGGCTTTTGCTAAATCGACTTCGACATTGGCCTCAGTAGNTGGTTTGCTTGCAGGTTCAATTGGCGTTAACAACAAGTTGTTCGCTGAGGCTGTGGCTTGTTGAATTGGTTCATNTGCTGGTTCCAAAGACTGAGTGGGTTGCGGGGTCATTGGTGATGAATCATCCATTGCTGGCGGTTCGGGAGCAAAGGGTGGCGGTGTGGATGTGGGAGGTGGCGGAGGCGTTTCGAATTGTTCTTCTGAAACCACTGGAGATTCCAAGTCGCTGGCTTTGCTGTGACAGCGTTGGGCAGTATCAAAATCACCGGCAGCNTCCAGGGACTTGGCAAGACCCCTCCAAAGGACTGNATTCTGTTTATCACCTTGTATAAGTTCTCTCCAAACAGTTACGGCTTCGACGTTTTCGCCTTTGAGTGTCAAGGCACGAGCACGCTCAATCGATGAACCTGGACTTAGCAAGTCCAGTGCATACTGTGCTAATTGCGGTGCTTCTGGCATTGTTGGTGGGATGCCTGTAATGTATTCGAGGACTTCAACTTCGGTTTCTGCACATTGCAAAAGCGTTTGGACAATTTCATCCCGTAAATCTTGGTCATCTTGATTCTCGAGAAGGATTATACCATGCGACAANAGGGCGCCAACATCGCTTTCTGCTTTCGCAATCTCGACCAACTTTCGCCGTGCCTTCGCATGTCGCTTGTCGAGTTCAACAGTCGTTTCGAATGCAGTTTTTGCTCCTGAATCATTGTTGTTACGTGCATACAAGCTTCCAAGATTGTACCATCCGGATGCGACGGTTTCATCGAGTTTTGTAGCATGTTCGAGTGCGGCTATCGCATGTTCATCAAGTTCCATCCGTGCCATTGCACCACCAGCGATTCTCCAAGCACCAGCATGCTGTGCTCCGATTGTTTTCAGATGCGGCTTCAACACAGCGAGCGCCTTCTTTGCCTCACCTTGACGAATGAGTTCGGTTGCTTCATCGGTTAAACGGTCGAGGTTTACCTCATCAACAGATGATCGCTCTTCGATTTCGATTTCAATCGATTCCTCTATTTTCTCTTCGACGATTTGTGTCGCAGCGACAATGCTGGCAGCACTTTTCAATTCCTCTTTGTCAAGGTGTCCATCCCCGTCCATATCATGGTGAGCAGCTTCGGCTAGAATCGCTTCCGAATCTTCAACACCGGTTTCTTCCATGACAACGTTGAGTGTTGATTCCTGATGAGTNGCTTTGGTTACGGTCGATTCAATAGCATCGGGCACTTCATCGACCGGTGCATGCATTGTGCGATTCAATACATCCGTTAGACTTGGGTGTCCTGGGAAAAATTCCAACCCTCTTCGTGCCATCGCAGCAGCACCAGCTTCGTCGCCTATTCGGTCGAGAAGTATTGCAAGATTTGCGGTCGCAGGTGCGTGGTCTGGGTTAAGATCGAGACAGATTTGAAAGGCTTGTCGTGCCCCACGTGCATCCTGTTGGGCTTCAAGAAGAACCCCACGATTAAACCACGCCATATCGCTTGAAGGATCCAGTGCTATCGCTTTGTTGAATGCTACCAGAGCCTCTTGAGGAGAACTTGATCGAGATTTGTATTCACCCTCTTGAATCAGAGCCTGAACCTGTTCTTCGATGCTCGATTCCTCNTTATCAGATACTTGTGAGGTGACTGTTTCTATGCTTTCTTCGTCTTCTTCAAAAGAATCTGATTCGGGTTCAGTTGCAACTTCTTGTTCTTCGGGTTCGATCATCGACCCCAATCCTGCTGACCTCAACGCATCCGCCATGTCGTTCATCAATGCATTCGACATGTCTTCGTCCTCTGCACGCATACGCTTGTCCCGTTCTTTGGCAATACTGTTATTGTATAAGCATAGTTGCTTCTTGGTTAGGTGATAACAATGGATTCATCTATCCCTTGTTCGTAGCAAGAACATGGCGGATACTCCACTGAAAGTAATGGGCCTTTCCGGTTCAATTGGACGACAATCAAAGAACGGCATGTTGGTTGACCTTGCTCTCAGAAAGGCACAAGAAAACGGTGCAGAGGTTCACTTTTGGGACCTTGAGGAAAAACCTCTGCCTCTTGTGGGTGAAAAAGGCTGCTGGTCCAATCCGATTGTGAAAGAATTCCAAGAGATGGCCTCTTCGTGCGATGCATTCTTGGTTTCATCCCCTGAGTATCACGGCACAATGTCTGGTGTCATGAAGAACACATTTGATTGGGTCTACGACCAACATGTCGGTGGAAAAGTGTTCGGACTCATGTCGACGCTCGGTGGCATATCAAATTCGAATACACTCAATCACATGCGAATTATGCTTCGCTGGCTTCATGCAAACCCTGTTTCCCAACAACTCGCTGTCGGCCATGTTAAGGAGGCGTTTGATGATGATGGTAACCTTGCGGATGACGGCATGACTGCCCGTTTGGATTCGCTGGTTGCGTCTGTTCTCAAAACTGCCACAATGTATCGCAACATGTGATGTCATGAACGCAAATCGCCCCTCTTTTGAAGATGCTTTTGGTGGCACGTACCTCTTGGTCGAACCAGGTGAATTCCTCATTGGTGATCAGGTTGGTTCTGGTCATCCGAACGAATCTCCTGTGAGCTTGGTAAAAATTACAGAACCCTTCTTTCTGGGGGTCCGTCCAGTTACACAAATGCACTGGAGCAGTATAATGGGCGACAATCCCTCAAAATTTCAAGATGGTTGGAGTGCAGGCCTTCGTCCAGTTGAAACAATCTCTATGAAAGATGTTGATAGGTTTCTGAAACGCTTGAATGGAAACGGGAGCGAGTACATTGGCCTCAAGGGTATATGGCGTTTACCTACAGAAGCAGAATGGGAGTACGTCGCTAAAGCAGGAACGACGACCAGATGGTCTTTCGGTGACAAGGATTCTGAATTGGACGCACACGGATGGCACGGAGGAAACAGTGGCGCCACAACGAGAGAAGTCGGGTCAAAAAAGGCAAACCCTTGGGGCTATTTTGACATGCATGGATTGATTTACGAAATGACCTGCACCAAATGGACAGCATCGCACAAGAATCATACTGGGATGCAAACATACCTATCAGAGGAGAATAGTGAATTCCTCGTGGCCAAAGGTGGTTCTTGGTTTACAGAGTCCGATTCCACTCGATCCTCATCAAGGCGAAAATTACGATTTGATGATCGAAAGGATGGCATTGGACTACGACTTGTTTGGGAGCCTGTTGAACCCGTTGATTAATCGCCGTCACGCGGTTCAACATCAGCATCAATTGCGGTTTGTTCGACAAGATTTTGTCCGACCGGAACCTCTCCTGGCACCGTGCTCCAATCAACCTGCTCCGGTTTGTCGACGTATCGCATGACATTCAGACCTATGAATACCTGAATTCCCGCTTGTGTTCGATGCACGACTGGAGAGACCTCTTCATGGAATGTTGAATTCATTAGCATGCAGATCTCAGAAAATGTTCTTTTTCCATTGCATAATTCCCACAATACACTGTTTTTATCGAGCAGCGGTCGACGTAATTCGTGCGGAGCCCTCATCAACCGAGCAAATATCCGTTCAATCCGGCCAAATTTTTTTTCAAAACGTAGAACAATGGTTTTCCCAGTTGCCCCATCGACGTCAGGATGCGGACCTGATTCTCCTGTCCTGCACCACCAAACCGGAAGGCGAACAGGATATTTGTGTGCGAGTGGATGATGTTCAAGGTCACTTAGTTCCATAAAATCCCTCATAGATCTGTCCACGTCCACAAGACCAAGCTAAGCATGGAAACAATGCCGCTTATGGCAGAAATACGAACAAGTTCCTCACGGTGACTGAATTTGTCAAGATACCAAGTGAGTACCCCAAAAAACGCCACGGCAACCCAAAGGAAATACCAGATAGGATTCTCTTGGACCATGTTCTCCCATCTCGGCGCACATCAAGGCTGTTTCCCCAATCGGTCAAGATATTGTTGCCCGTAGTGAACCCATTGCTCCATGCTCCAGCCATCCGGCAACCCACCATCTGGAATAGCGGGTGTACTTGAGGTGCCTCCTGTTTCAGAAACGAATTCGTTATGAGTTTCAGCAGGTTGTGTTTCGACAACGGTTGACTGGGTTATTGGGGGCCCGGAAAGAAAAGCCTCTTCTTCGGCTGGAGCCGAGCGTTGTTTTCGAGCAACAAGCAGAATCGCAACAAGAATCACCAATCCGAAGCCTAGAGCAATCATTGTTGGCCCATTCAAGGTTTCTGAAAAGAACCCTCCAGATTCTACTGGTTTCTCAAAGGTGTACGTCCGAGTATCTGTAAATTGTATCGTTTCATCAACGGTTGACGCTGTGAGAACAACATCTCCGGTGTAAGAACCACTCAATCGTCGTACTTCACAACGTATATCTTGAATTGAATCCGAATTCCTTGAAAATGCAAGCGAGACATTGACGGGTGCATTGTTGGCGATCAACGCACTATCGCACATCATTTGCCAATCTTCAGGATAAGCGAATGCGTAGACAACATCCTCTGTTTGGGTGGATTGACTGGTAATGTTGAACCACAGCTCCCCTCGTTCATCCAATGTCAAATTATCTTGATTTGAAAGACGCATCTCAACCTTACGTTGTTGATCAACAATGATGAGATTTTGATGCTCTTCTCGAACAATATCTCCTTCATCATCAAACCCCCCTTCAACGAAGATTGTGACGACAATCCGAGTATTTAGTGGGACATTTTCACCAATCACCACGTCGATGAACAACAACTTACTGGTGCCTGCACCCATAGGGAATGTTAAGACTTCACCCGACTCTGATGTTGGCCCACCTATACCCGCAGTCAGAAAAGCGACCACATCGGTTGTTGGTGGAGAACTTGACACGGTAAAACCAACATCCATGCTTGATTCCAAAGCATTCCCGACATTCATGACCGTGGCATTGAGCGCTACTGTTGAACCTACCATGGCATGGGAATCGAACATTGATCCGTTCAGATTGGGGAAATTAATTCGACCGGTAATCATGTCAAGTGATGCAGCATTGTTCTCTGGATTCAGGTCAACACCTTCGGGTTCCACAGCAATGCTAACTGTGTGGAATTCACCACCGGCTTCAGTCATTGGAACAAACAGAAGTAGCTCAAGTTCATTCATGTGATCGCCAGTGTATGCGACACCTAAGTCAAGCCTGGGCTCATCTAGAACCACACCGTCCAGCCTCAGGGAATAGGACCAAGATGTTGGGGCATCAATCAAACTTACAAGCACAGATGTTGGACCATTCCCATCATTCTGAATCAACAAATCGATTGTTGTTGTTCCACCTGGTTTGAGTTCGGATTCCGAGTCCACTATTGCGATGCGAACATCGTAAAGTGTCTCAATGATGATGTTGCTGTATGTTGGACCTTCGTACTGCATATCACTACGCGTAGAGGTCAGTATCGGTTTGAATTCTGGGGCAATGTCATTCGCTTGTGCGTTGGTTGGCGCAGTTACGGCAATGTAGAACGTTGTCGATGCGCCAGGATTGATGACAATAGGTGGACGCTGTTCGGCTTCCACAGTCCAACCAATCTTTCCTATAAAATCAACAGATAAATCGAAACTATCCTGGCGACTTGCAAGATTGGTTAATGTGTATTTTATTTCCACTCGATCACCAGCAGTAAGCATTGTCGGCTGATTTGATTCCGATTGGAATTCGATTTGGGCATCGGATATCATGGAAGCTTGGACCACAATTGATTCGGTTATGGTTCTCGCCGTATCATTTTGTGCGACCATGGTGAACCAAAATTCACCTGTCTTGTCTGGCGCCTCTCCTGACGGTACAGTCATTACAAATTTAACGGATTGAATCTGATTAGGAACCAACCTCACAGACCCGGATTGATCGAAGGCGAGATTAACATTCCATCCATCGTCCAACGATTTTGGAGTGACCTGCAAATCAAAGACGTCTGTGGCTTGACCGATGTTCTCTACATCTACGAAAAATGCACAAGAAGACCCTGGGGCGCATTTTGGCTTAGTTTCTGGTACATGGATGTACGGAATTCGATCTGCTGAGACTTGAAATTGCATCGGTTCCAGAACAGAGAATACCGGATTCTGCAAACTTGTTGCCATGAATGTGAGCGGCACAAAACCAACGGTTGCATTCGGACTTGGCTGTAATTTGACATCGATTTGTCGTGATTCTCCTGGAAGCAAGCGCACACCAGAGTTAGGATTGACACCCGCTCCACTGGGGAACGAAAATGCGACATTCCAGTCGTTTGGAAGATTGGTCACTGACGGAACCAGTGAATCACTAATGTTTCCCGTATTTGTCAGTTCCAATCGAATCTTTCCCCATGAGCCCGGTATTGAACCATCTGTGAACACCCCAGATACATCGAGATTGTACTCTTCCATGCGTGCAGATTGATCATAAACCACAACGAAATCATCAAACCAATACCCCACATCTGTTCCTGATGAGTCGCTCGTAAAGCTAAACTTGAATCTTGAATTTGAATGGAAATGCGACGCAGTGTCAGCAGGAATTAACGGAGTAGTATGGCCCATGTGGTTGTTTGATATGGTTTTCCAATTGGACAACGTAGCACCAACCGTTCCCGCAATGGTCGCCAATTCGTCCCAATTGCCTTGGTTGTTCATGGCATATACTTTCATCGAATCGTTTGGTTGAGCGCTACCGGAATAAAAGAAGGTAAGTCCGTTTGTTCTTGTTGGATTGGAAACAATGTCACTCATATCCCATATGGGTGTCATTAGATCGGTTTGCAAGTTATCGACATAGGAGCCTGATTGCCCTTGACCGATGTGACATGATTGGCCCATGCTAAGTGCTGTATCGGTGCTTGTGCCCCAATACTGCCCAGCATTCCAGCCAACAAGTGAGGTGCAAGTAAAATAGAAATTCGCAACGGTGTAGTGACGGTTCAAAATGTCGTTGTTTGGATTATCGTCAACTCCCTGAAATGAGGGCGTCACAAGCAGCGTGTGATTTCCTGAGTAATTGACATACACGTTGAAGAAGGTGGCAGTTGCTTGTCCATTTGCAGAAAGGCTGTTCATGGTTATGCTCCGGTTTGCAAGCTCAAATCGATCGTATTCATTGTGCAGCACCAGCATTTGGACCGTGATAATCCCCGATGCTGCAGTGCCATCGTTTCTCACAGTAACTTCGATGTCCATGGGTGTTGAATTTACGCTATCTACGACGTACAAATCCTCTGGACGTTCAAAGCCCAAAATAGGGTGATTTGAGGAGAACATCTTGAATTGTGACTCGTCACTCGGATTGGAATATCGGATTGAAACGTCGGTTGTTCGAAGGTCGACACCGCTGTTTTTTTTGCTGTGTTGGACATCATCAACCATGGGTAGATCGGTGCTTGCAATTGGTTGAACGAGCAGAAGTGCGATGAGCAATCCTACCACACCAATTCTTGGCATGGTTCTCAACCTTCTTTCTATCTATTTGACTTATTCGTCTGAATCTTCTACGACTGCGAGCTTGAGTTTTTCTTCATTTCGACGCTCTCGAGCGCGGGCGGCAAAATAGACCGTAAACGACGGTATCAGAACCATGGAGAAGCAGCCTACAACAGCTGCAAGTGCCCACAAAAACTCAGTAGCAGCATCAATTTCAAAGATTTCGACACTCTCGAACCCTTCATTCACAGTGTAAACGTTCACTTGCGGTTGAACCGTTTTGTTTCCAGGCTCAATAATCTGAATTGTTACCACCGATGGTCTGTGTTCGTAGTCGATTTCATCCCGAGCAAGTTCTTCTGCCTCTGCTGCATTGTCTGCATACACGGTTCCATTGGATCGTCTTGCAGGGTCGGTCGATGTCAATGCCTGGATTGTTACAGCGCTAGAATCTGCTTCGACCTCAATGGTTTCATCATAAATGCAATGCTCTGAGCAGCGAAAATCCACCGTTTTCCCGTCCACTTCGACCTCTGCATCGGGAACACCGAGGAACGGATGCGAATACAGCTTGCCCTCGTTGGTCATTTTAACAATCGCCCCGGTTGCTAGGTTGTCGACGGTCATGTTGATCCAAGTTAGGTTCTGACCGTCTGCAGGAATAGAAGCAAGCCAAGTCGTTTCGTTGTTTTGATAGATTTTCGAGAGTTCAATGTCCTCGTAGGAACTATCTGTGGCCTCCGTTTCATAGATGTAATAATTTGGTGAAATGGTTGCACCATAGACGGCATAAGAAAGCAACACGATCAGAGTCAGAGACAAGCCAATAAGCGTTCTTAGGAGGTTCGGATTCTGAGCCAAGGCCTTCTTCATTGTACAACCGAAAACCCAGCCATTCAAGAATACTTGCACGAGGCCAAAATCACAAGAATGCTCTTCATTTCTAAGCCGTAATCGCCCGCTTTATTCAAATAGGGGAGATAAGTCGCAAGGTTGCTTGGTGTAGTTATGACGACGTTTTACGATGTACCTGCCAATTTTCTTATCCCAGCTTTGGCTGAGCAATTGAAGAGCAATGATGCGATTAAGATGCCAGAATGGGCTGATGTCGTTAAGACCGGTTCCTCCCGTGAGCGCCCCCCGAGTCAAACCGACTGGTGGCACACACGAGGGGCTGCTCTTCTGCGCAAGATTGCTCGTCAAGGCCCTATCGGCGTCACCGCATTGTCGCAAGAATACGGTGGCAGAAAGAACAACGGATCCAAACCGAACACTCCNGGAGNCGGCTCTCGNAAAGTCATACGAGTACTCGTTCAACAACTCGAAGACGCTGGACTCATATCAACTCAAATCGGTAGATTGGTCGAACCAGAGGGGCGCGAATCCACTCAACTTTACAACGGCCGAGAAATCACTCCTGCAGGACAGAAACTCCTCAACGAAGTCGCTCACAGCGTTCGACCCGAAGTTGAAGCAGCCTACCCCGGACTTGACAAGTATTGATTGGAAGTGACTTCATGAGCAGCGCAACGGACGATTCGATGGAACTCGAAGCTTTCCGACAGCGCCGACAACTCGAACTCCAACAGCAACTTGAGCAACAAGCGAAGCAACAAGCAGCAGCAGAGATTGAATCTCACTCACAAGCTCAAGAGCAACAAGCATTGGATCAAGCAATGAAAACCATCCTCACATCCGATGCCAGAAGTCGCCTTACCAACATATCGTTGGTCGATACCGATAAGGCGAACTTACTCAAACGCCAATTGGTCACGCTGCATGAGCAACAGAAAATATCCATTCCAGTCAACGATGAACAGTTGAAAAGAATCCTAACAAGCCTATCCAAGAGCCGCAGAGATGCGTCTATCCGTCGAATCTGAGAGGGGTGCTCGAACATGTCAAAAAATAAACCAGCAGCAAAGAAAATTCGCCTTATGAAGGCAGGAAAGCAGAACCGCCGTGTCCCAGTATGGGTCATGTTGAAAACGAACAGAAACACAGTGTCGCACCCAAAGCGACACCACTGGCGACGCAGCAAGTTGCAACGATGAGGTGAAGTGGCATGGCAAGAGCAGCAACATCTGAATTGGTCGTACCACTACGAAAAGCCTGGAACATCACACGATTCAAGCGTGCACCACGTGCAATTCAAATCATCCGTGATGAGGTAATCCGTCACCTGAAAGTCCTACCNGAAGAAGAAATTTACATCGACCCTTCCGTCAATGAAAAAATTTGGGAACGTGGTATAGAGAACCCGCCAAGAAAGATTCGACTTACCGTAATACGACACGATGAACCGGACATTCCTATCGAAGTCAAGTTGTTTGAGGAGGCCTGAAAATGGGAAATATCCGACCGAGTTTTATCAAAATCCGTGCTATCCGACTTGTTGAAGAGCACGGTGAGAAATTCACTGATGACTTCGATCACAACAAAAAAATGGTTGAGCAATTGACCGATGTAAGTACGAAGAAGCTACGCAACTGGATTGCAGGCTACGTTACTCGTTACCGTCAACGTCGAACCGATTGATGGGGTCATCGTCGTGCCCATATGGGTTGATTGGAACAGAACACCTGTGTCTGTTCATGCGCCTGATCAAGAATCACTCGAACGACTGATTCTCCACCTGAGNAATNNCCATAACGTACGTCGACGGTCACTGGTAATGCCTGACCGAGAAACCGGAGGATTTCTGTTTTTTATTTATCAGGCATGCAACCCAATGTGGATTGCAGAATTTACTGAACGTATGGAGGAAGAATGATGGGTGAACGTAGTGACTTGCCTTTACCTACTTCTGCCTACACATTGCACGTAGTAATGGTTGGTACTCAACATCCGGGNAACCTAGGGGCTGTATGTCGTTCNCTTCTGAACCATGGCTTTGATTCACTACGCCTTGTCCTGCCAGTTTGCCATCCCGATGACATCGAAGCGCGTAATCGCGCTAAGCACGCAGGAAAAATTCTCGATTCATGTCAAATCTATGATTCATTTGAAGAAGCAGTTCAAGATTGTTCCCTTGTCGTTGGAACATCGGGAAAACGTGAAATTGGTGATAAAACCCAAAAAAGGCATTTCATTTATCCTTGGGAATTTTCAGATCGCATCTACGATGTTGATCAATCGATAGCCTTGGTTTTCGGTGAGGAAGGAAAAGGGCTCAGCATTGATGATCTTCTGCGTTGTGATTATCTTGTAACGCTCCCAACGTGGGAAGGTTACCCTATCACGAATCTCAGTCACGCAGTTCACACACTCACATACGAACTTCACAGGCATAGAGTTCTGAAACGNCAGGGAGATGAGAAAGCCCTCCCAGACATTGTACCTATACAACGGGGTATTTCTCCTGAGCAAAGGAATGTTTTGAGGAAATCAATCGAAGACATTGCAAAATTCCTCCCGGGCGGTGATGAGCGACGAATTTCTTTTACACACTCATTGACCAGAGCACTGCAACGATCCGGTTTAGAGCCAGACCAGACAAACCGTTTGATAGGTGGATTTGTCGATGCCTCAACCGCACTTGAATATGCTACAACAAAGAAGGAATGGCAATCGAGTCGCCGTCGACGAGTCATCCTTGAGGAAGAGTGACTAAGCNTACCAAGAAGCCCAACTTTTGGGAGTTTCACGTACATGCATAGCAACTAGGCGTAGTCGATTTCCATAGGCTGTACGAATATGTGGCTCAACCTGTTCGAATGCCCATTTTGCAAAATTCTCAGCTGTTGGAATAAACGAAACCACAACCGTTCGATGATCTGATGACAACCCATCTAGGACTTTCCTGGCTTCTTCATCTCCCTCGTATACCACAAACGCATGGTCAACGACATCGTGAATATGGATTGTTAGAATTTTGCTCACATCACTGAAATCCATCAGCATACCCTCTTCGCTAACACCAGAGGTTTCGACGACATCTCCTTCAATTTCAGCTTCAAATCTGTAACGATGACCGTGAAAATGACGGCACTTGCTTTTGTGATTTGGTACTCGATGACCCGTATCGGTCTCTACATATCTACGAATTCTTGTCGTCATTCATTCACCTCAAATCTCATTGCTGCACTGTTGATGCAGTAGCGTTCACCACCATGCCTGCGNGGACCGTCATTGAACACATGACCCAGATGAGCATCACAGGTTCCGCAACGAACTTCCACGCGTGTCATTCCATGCGATGTATCGATGATGCGCTTGATGTTTGCATTGTCATGTTCGCTGTGGAATGCAGGCCAACCACATCCTGAATCAAACTTCATCTCATCTGTGAACAGNTTNGTTTCGCATACAATGCAAAAATAATCACCTTTGCGATATTCTTTGTTCAATGCGCCCGTAAATGGGCGTTCCGTACCGTTTTGTTGNGTTACATAAAACGATANATCNGANAATGNTGCNATGCGTTNCTCAAATTTCAATTCGATCCCTCCTTATGATTAGCTTCAATTTCGAGTGCTTGACGTAGAACGTTGTCCCAGTCATCTTGATAGGCGATCGGGTCTNTCCGACCAATTGAGTGAAATGCTANGATGCGTTCCACGTCAGAGCCACTTTGACCTGAACTTCTTCCATGTTCATCCGGATTGTAAGATGTAATTGTATTTCTCAGGACATCATCAAATTCAAATCCAAGTCTCTCTGTTGTTTTCAGCGCGTCTTGCAAAATTGTGGTCTTATCGCCGTGCAAATAAGGTAAATCAAACTCTACCATCTCGCTTTCCCAATTNCCAATTTCAAATGCGGCTTGCAACGATTGGTAGAATTCTGGGCGACAGTCAGGATAAATCGCATGATCNCCGCTGTGTACGCCAAGTGCAAGTATGACCTTGTTTTGATTTCTTTTCGCCTCCGAGATTGCGAATCCGTACAATATTGAAGCAAAGATAGCGTTTCTGTTTGGAACAACGGTCTGTTTCATTTGTGATTCTTCATAATGTCCGAGCGGCACATTTTGGTCTTTTGAGGTCAGTGCAGAATCAAACAATGACATTGCAGGAGATAGGTCAACAACGTGATGTTCGACNTCGTAGTTCTTTGAAAGGCAGAGTTGAATTGTTTCTTTCGCTCTCTGAAGCTCTATTGCGTGTTTTTGCCCATAATTGTACGAGATACAAATAACTCGATATCCTTGATCAAGATAATGCATAAGCAAACACGTTGAATCCATGCCTCCACTTAATGCAATAACAACTGTGTTCATAGAATACCCATCCATTTGTGTGTCTGCAATGATAATCTCCATCCGTGGTGCTCTTTGACGATTTGTTCGGTTTGCTGAAACATTTTGCCATTTTCCTCGATTGAAGCCGTATCGATGTAGCAGGGTTGCATGAAGTGATGATCAAAACCGGATTTTATGTCATCGTACATTGACAAATCCTGNCCACAATACACCACTTTGAGTTCATTGCCCGTGTTCTGTCGAATAATCGAATTTGGGTAGACTTGGTCTTTTGGTGATACACAAATCCAATCGATGAGCCCTTCAGGTATTGAAATAGTGCCATTGGTTTCCACAGAGAGGGTGAATCCCCGTCGCTTCAGCAAGCGATGAAGGGGCCACAAATCATGCAACATTGGCTCACCNCCTGTGAAGATTACACGATTGCAATTGTATTGCAGTATTTCCCCAAGTATATCCACTGCATTCATTTCTTCAAAGGTATCAAAATCTGTGTCACACCAAGAACAACGAAGGTTGCAAGTACCAAATCGGACGAAAACATGCGGAATTCCTGCATGATATCCTTCGCCTTGAACGGAATAAAAAATTTCTACAACAGGATAAACAGTTGAAAGGTCCGTAGCGTTNTCACCCACTGCATCTCCAGCGCGTTCGCAATCCATGCCTATTCAACTCGAATTTTCTATTAACTGCATTAGCTCGTTCCGGGCTTCTTGGTTATCAAAGAAAACACCACGCATTGAACTTGTTGTCATTATTGCATTTTGTTTGCGAACACCACGGCATCGCATGCAACCATGGGCAGCTTGGATAATTACAGCTGCACCAAGCGGATTGAGATGCTCGACAAGATCATTGGCGATGTCGTTGGTAATTCNCTCNTGGTTTTGCAGTCGCAGAGCATGATGATCAACAATACGGGCGAGTTTCGATATACCTACAATTCGATCGACTGGGATGTAAGCGACATGGGCTTTTCCACTGAATGGTTGNAAATGATGCTCGCATGTTGAGTGAAATTCAATGTTGCTCAAAAGTACGATTCCGTCATAACCTTCAGCATTGAATGTGGCTTCCAATATGGTAGCGGGATCAGAATTGTACCCTGAAAAGATTTCATCCCAAGAATCAACAACCCGACGTGGCGTATTCAGCAAGCCTTCACGTGTCGGGTCTGGTTCCAAATACTTCAGCAATTTGAATACTGCTTTTTCTGCTTCTTCTCTTGATGTCACGATTTATCTCCTCCTATTCGCCCTTGGCGCATGTCGATCGTATCGAGTTGGTCCAACAATTTCCGACATGCAGAACGTATTGCGTCTGCTACACTGATGAATTTCTTGTCGTCACCAACATGCAGTTTGATNTCGGACAAAAGTTCATTCGGCATGTCCAAACTTACCTTAGGCATACTCNAGCCATAGTNTAGTAATATTTNAAGAATACTATGATTTTGTTGTAACGATGTCCTCGCGATGAAATTGCTTNGCNGCATAACGAACCGTCAAAATACACATCAAGGACGACACGAGGACCCATACTACAACGTGTTCAACGATAATCCGATTTAGCAATAATTCGCGTAATCCAAGGAGAACATTCACAAACGGTACGCCAAACCAGAACATTTCAACATCATCAAGATTGATAAATTGAGTCAAGAGGATTGGCATAATCATTGCAAGGGTTATCGGAGTAAGGACAGATCCTGCTTCTTTCACTGATTTTGAACGCATAGCTAGGGCCAGATACAGTGCTACAATCATCGTCCCATAAAAGCCGATTGCGAGTGCTAAGAGCAAGACTGCTCCAATACTCAACGATGGAACATCAATAAAATCGCTGGCGAGATATGCTATTCCAAACAACAAACCGCCAATCTGTAATGTAACACCAACGCCTGTTATGGAAACCACTGCGAGCCATTTTCCGAGCAAGAGTTCTGTTCTAGACAACGGTAAACTTAGCAAGGATTCGAGTGTTCCTCGTTCACGCTCACCAACGGTCATATCAATTGCCGGTTGAACAGCAGCACTNGCNGTCCAGATTGCGAGTACAAATGGAATGAAAAGTGAGAGTAGCATTCCAGCCTGTTCACCCTTTGTAGCGACATCAGCGCTCAATATTGGACCATCCCATTGAAGTGGATTGAGTGTTGATTCAACATCCAAGCCAGCTGACTCAATTCGTTGGGATGTAAGGTCTTCTTCCCATTGAACCAATACCTCAAGAATACGACCACGGGCTTCAATCGATTGTTCTGAAGTAGACAGATGTAATATTGCATAATACCAAGTATCATTACGGAGTTCTATTCGTAAAATAGCATCGTATTGCAAGTCACGCAATTGTTCTGTATTGTTTCCAGAATCTGAGAGTGTTGATAAATTCAATGGCATCGGTTCGATAAATATGCGTGCCGATTGGTTCTCAATTTCATCGACCAAGTGTGTTTCAATATCATCGGATTGTACCAATACATCAACTATCTTCTCATCCATTTCAGCCGCTTCATTTTGCATAACAATCGGGAACGCGATGAACAACAAAGGAAACAACAACAATGGAATGAGAACCAATGCGACAATGGTCCTCCAATCCCTTATGAATTCAATAATTTCTTTCTTTGCAACGATCACAATTCTCTTTCGACTACTCATCTTCAACCACCTCCAATTTTTCGGAGGGTGTGAAGAGTCGTCTCCACATGGTTGAGAATTTGGACGGTGTTTCGGATTCTTCCATTCTTGGGCGGGCTGTTTCACTTGTCAATGATACATATGCTTCTTCCAAGGTTCGAGTTTCAGTGAGGGTCATCAGTTCTTCAGGTGTTCCATCTGCTTGTATTACCCCATTGTGGACGATAATGATACGGTCACAGACCTGTTGTGCTTCAGCAAGATGATGTGTTGAATAAATAACGGTTCCACCTTCATCTTTCAGTTTTCGTACCAAGGATCGTACGGTTCTAGCTGATGTGACATCCAAACCACCTGTAGGTTCATCGAGCAGAAGGATTTGAGGTCCATGAGCAAGCGAACGTAGCAATGCGGTTTTCTGTTTCATCCCTCTGGAAAAGCCTTCTGTGTATCGATGCAATGAATCTTCGATGTTCAGTAATCTTGCAAACCGGTACGTACGGTTCCAAGCAAGTTGATCATCAATTCCATGTAGGCGACTATGGTATCGTATATTTTCCCAAGCGGTCAATTTCGAATAGAGGCCTGTTGATTCAGGTACGACACCGAGAACTGAACGCATTTCAGCGACTGGACGATTGTTTGCTAATGTTACCTTNCCCTCAGTAGGTCGATAAACACCCGACATGATTCGCAACAGTGTGGTTTTCCCTGCACCGTTTCCGCCAACCAAACCCACAACGGAATTTTTGTAAATGTCGAGGCTTACATGCTCAATTGCTTGAATATCCCCGAATGATTTTTTCACATCAGCCAGTCGTAACAACGGTTCCATGTGGAACACTCTCAAGAAGCACGGCCACTTTCGACAGCGTTATCGAGACCTGGATGCTTTTCTTCAAGACGCTTCGCTCGGTCCAGGGTATTTCTCAATTCTTGTTGGATTTCTTTTTGTGTTACACCCATTTCTACCAACGTTGCAATCAACTCAAACGCGCCTTGGACAGCACCAGCATCCAAGAACGCTTCATTGGTAATCGTTCCATTGATTCGCAGCATTTCGAGTTGTTGAGCAAGGTATTCGGATTCCCGACGAATTCGAGGTCCTGCGATGTGCGGTAAGGCCATAAGGAGGTCAATGCAACTTCTCATTAGACATCTGAGCGCAAAGACGATTATGAGCATTCTGCCCGTAGAATCTCTCAACGTTGCTTCAATTCAATCAGAATTCCACCGGTGCTTTTTGGGTGAACAAATGCAATCAAGGAGCGATGTGCACCCAANCTCGGGACNGTGTCAATCATCTGAATTTCATGTGCGATGAGGTGGCTTATCATTTCCTCCAAATCATCCACNGCAAGACATAATTGCTGAATTCCCGGACCACGCTTNTCAAGAAACTTTCCAATTGGAGTATTCGGNCCTGTTGCTTCAAGAATTTCGACATTTGTGACATCGCCNGTAATGCTTGAAAGTGGGAAAAATCGAGTTATTACACCNTGATCNTCGACGATGTCATCATCACCTTGCCTTACTAAGCCAATCAATTCCCAAAACCTACTCCCTTCATCAAGATTGATGGCAGCAATACCTACATGATCAATTGTAATTCGTTGNTTCATTGTATCACCTAAAATCCACTTGGAGCGGAGTATGTACCAAACACCTTCTTCATGGCATTCATTATCTCTCCAAGGGTTGCATTCGATCGGACGGCCTCAAGGACCAGCGGGAATAGGTTNGAGCCATCNGCTGAAGCCTGNGTAATACGCTTGAGAATGACATCAACTTTCTCTGAGTCCCGATCGTTTCGTAACTTCAACAATCGATTCGATTGGTGTTGTGCAACCTCTGGATTTAATTTCATTGGCTTTATCTGAATGTATTCGTCCATTGTGCCATGGTTAACGCCGACAATGCGTCGTGAGCCTTTTTCAATTTCGTTGAAATATCGGTAAGCGGTCGTATGGATTTCTTGTTGTTGATATCCTTGTTCAATCGCTTTTAATGCTCCTCCCATCGATTCAATTTTATCGATTTCACTTTTCGTTTTCGAATATATTTCATCGGTCAGCTTTTCGATATGAAAAGAACCGGCAAATGGATCCACAACATCCGCTACACCAGACTCCTCTGCAATTATTTGTTGTGTCCTCAATGCAATCGTCGCACTTTCTTCGGTCGGAAGACCCAATGCTTCATCGTAACTGTTCGTATGGAGGCTCTGCGTTCCGCCGCATACTGCAGCAAGGGCTTGAATCGTGACACGGCTTATGTTGTTCAATGGTTGCTGTGCAGTGAGTGATACACCAGCAACTTGTGTATGGAAGCGTAGCTGTGTTGATCTAGGATTGGTNGGATTGTATCGTGAGACCATNAGGTCATGCCACANTCGACGNGCAGCTCTGAATTTTGAGATCTCTTCCAGAAAATCATTATGGCAATTGAAGAAAAACGATAGTCGCGGAGCGAATGTATCTACTTCAAGGCCTTTTGCGCACGCAGAGTCAACGTAAGCAAGTGCATTTGAGAGGGTAAAGGCCAGTTCCTGCACTGCTGTTGATCCAGCCTCTCGAATATGGTATCCTGAAATTGATATTGTGTTCCATTTTGGAATAGATTGTGAGCAGTAGTCAAAGATGTCTGTGATTAGTCGCATCGAATGATTCGGTGGAAATACATACGTTCCACGGGCGATGTATTCTTTGAGAATGTCATTTTGGATGGTTCCTGAAATTTTGTCACTCGAAACGCCTTGTTCCTCTGCGACAACGCAGTACATGGCGAGCAAAATCATGGCGGGAGCATTGATCGTCATGGAAGTCGATACCTTGTCGAGTGGAATTTGATCAAACAAATCCCTCATATCCTGAAGGCATGAGATTGACACGCCAACTTTTCCAACTTCACCTTCACTNAGTGGATCATCAGCATCCAGGCCAAGTTGAGTTGGCAAGTCAAATGCTACTGAAAGGCCTTTCTGGCCACGATCGAGGAGCAATCGAAAACGCTCGTTGGTTTCCTTCGCAGATGAAAAACCTGCATATTGACGCATGGTCCATAACCGAGAACGATACATATTCTCGTGAATTCCACGAGTGTACGGTGGACTGCCTGGGCGCTCAACGGAGTCATTTGGAATATGGTACGCCGGAATTGGCAATCCGCCAAGCGTTTCCCAACTCGGCTTTCTCAATTCGACCATGGATTACCCATGTGAAGGCGATTCATCAAGCCTCGCATCCATCAATGCTCAACGCCGCCAGGTCCATGGGCATGACCATGTGCCACTTCTTCTTTGGTTGCCTCACGGACTTCAATAACCTCGACACTAAATTGCAATGTTTCTCCTGCAAGCTTGTGATTAAAATCAGCAGTGATGAGTTCGCCATCGACTGAGGCGATACGAAATGGTCCTACATCCGACATTAACGTCATGCCAATTTCTGGAGTAATATCGCCAAACATGCTGACCGGAATTTGTTGGATTGCCTCAGGTATTTTTGGCCCGTATGCACGCTCTGGCTCCAAAATGAATGTTCTGCGTTCACCAGTTTTAGCGCCCATAAGTTCCTCTTCAAATCCAGGAATCATTTGTTTGTGACCAACCAGAAAAGCCAATGGGTCACGACCCTCACTGCTATCGAATACTTCCCCACTTTCAGGCAATGTACCGGTGTAATGAACGCGTGCAACTGTGTCTTTTTCTATAACTGTCATGATTTCACCTTCTGGTTGTAAGTGCTTTGACGAGATCTCTTAGCTTATTAGCAACTTCGTTGTTGATGATGAGTTGCTCTTCTTTTTCATCGATAAATTCGAGTGTGGCTGAAACCCCAATTCGTTCACCCTTAGCCCAAATTTGACCAAGCAGATTTGATCGATGTTCATCTGCAATGGACTCGTCCTCAAGGATGTCTCGGGCTGCATATTTGTAATCGTTGTATCTTTGACGATTCAACTTCTTGACTTTTGGTTGGCGGCCACCACCTGCATCATCATGACGCGATCTACGTCTGCGATGTTCTCGTTTTTTGGGCGTCGTTGTGACAATTTGTTTAAACACATTTTTGGATGATACAGGCTCTGATGGTACACGTTCAACAACCTTTCCAGATTCTACACTTTCAACGACAGTCGTCGTTTGCATACTAGGCGAGTTGTCAGCAACGGAATCAGCGACCACGGCTTGTTGNGGAGACGGTTCAAGAATGGATTCCGTTTTCTTGACAGATTCTTGACTTTGCTTACGTAATTCAGCGAGCCTGTCTGCTCTTGAAACTTGGTGACTTGGCTCATTCGCAGNAGGTTGGTTCAAAGTTTTTGAGTCAATTGCAGGTTTCTGAACAACAGGTTGTGATGCTGCNTGACCGCCCAACCTCGCACGTGCCTCTTGTTGTTTCTTTCGAAAATCACTTGTGTCAGTGTTCTGACGTGAATCAGAACGAGTCTGATTGGAGTGAGTTGTTGCATTGGCAGCACTNCGTTCACTACGTTTTTTTTGGCGAATTTGATTTGCATTCGCAGCAAATGGATTGAAAGGTTCATCCGGTTTCCTGCGCCTATCTCGAATTGTGAATCCCCCGTTGGTTAAATGTCGCTGCCGACTTGTTAAAAACAATCCGCTGCTTTCTAGCTCCACGTGACTGCTGTGTCATCAGTCCGCATGTATTGATCGATTCCACTGGATTCATACGGCGTCTTTCTCCCNGTAGCTAATTCAATGTAACCAAGCAAACCAATCATTGTACCATTATCAATGCAGTACATTCGAGGTGGAGCATGCGATGTCGAATCNCTTTCCGTTGCCATAAGTGTCGACATTTCTCGCAACCGATTGTTGCATGCAACACCGCCACCAAGTAAAATCTCACTTTTTCCACTGTGTGCAAGCGCACGTTCTGCTACTTCGATGCAAGCCGCGAATGCATGCTCTTGCAAGGACCAACATACCGCTCCAAGTGGGTGCCCTTTCTCGATGAGGCGCTGTGCTGCAGTCAGGATTCCAGAAAAGGCCAAATCCATGCCTCGCACTGGATACGGAAGTTCGAGTTGATCTAGTGTCGCATCAGGATGATTCTCAATATACTCTTTCGCAAGCTTTTCAATAACTGGACCTCCAGGGAACGGGAAACCTTGTTGGCGAGCAAATTTGTCAAGCATGTTCCCTATACCGATGTCCAACGTTTCACCCAAGACCCTGTATTTACCTTGCAATTTCGCAATGACTTGCGTATTTCCTCCACTGACATANAGCAATACTGGATCATCACATTCGCATTGCTGACGACCAATCTCAATGTGAGCCACGCAGTGATTAACTCCGATAAGTGGAACACCCAGTTTACTTGACAAAGTTCGAGCAACGGAAGCACCAATGCGTAGACAAGGGCCTAATCCCGGTCCTTGTGAGTATGCAATTGCACCGATATCGGATGGCCGTAAATTCTGGGAATCGAGGACACGATGAAAGAGATCCGCCGCATAATCTCTGTGATGATCAGCAGCTTCTCTCGGATGGATACCTCCTTGAGCGGGTTTGATGGTATCGCCAACGGACGGGTATGGAATTCCATTTGAATCGACGAGACCAAACGAAAAAGTGTGTGCTGTAGACTCGATTCCAATGGTCCACTTGCCTTCGTCCATGGACACTCCAACATGCGATTGTTCTTCAACTCTCACCTTCAGCACCACCCATGCGAACCATCTATCATAACATTGGTTCGATTCAAACAATGTCTGATACCTCACCTTTAATAGAAGGAAAAAGTATTATTGTAAAAGATAACATTATTGAGGATATTAAAGATTCAGTAGAAGAATTTGAATCCTCTGATTGTAGTTTTGTNGATGTTGGTGGAAAAGCAATCATTCCTGGATTTATTGACGCGCACAATCATTTGTTGTGGGCTGGGGACAGATTCAATGAGCACAACTTACGACTTGAGGGCAAAACATACTCAGAAATTGCGAATATGGGAGGTGGTATCATGGAAACCGTTCGACAGACACGTGGCGTAACTTCGAAATCATTGTACCTTATTGGTTTGCATCGCCTGAAGGAGTCGTTGCAAAACGGAACGACTCATGTAGAGGCAAAATCCGGATACGGCTTGTCCACAGAACACGAATTAAGATTGTTAACAATTGTAGATCAACTCAAACAGGAGCAGGACATTCCTTCGATACACTCGACATGGATGGGTGCACATGCAAAGACACCTGAACATACATATCAGTCCTACACTGAAGAAATTCTCTCTGATCAATTACCAAATGTATTGGAATCCGATCTTGCTGAGTCAGCGGATGTGTTNTGTGAGCCTGGATGGTTTTCTGTTGAACAATCAGAGGACATTCTACGAGCAGCACGCCTTGGGGGATTGGATTTACGCATGCACATAGATGAATTCAGCGATGGTGGTGGGGGAGAATTAGCAGCAGAGATGAGGGTCCGAACGGCAGATCACGCTCATCACACGCCAATGGAAACTCGTCATAAGATGAAAGAATCAGGCGTTATGACCGGTTTTTTGCCAGGCACACCATACTCCAACGGGCATGATTGGCCTGACTTTGCAAATNTGCNTCGAAACGAAATCCCATTTTCGATGGCTACGGATTTTAATCCAAATTGCTACATTAACAGCATCCCGTTCATTGGATCATTGGCAGTTCAAAGAAACGGCATGACACCATTCGACGCACTTCACTGTGTAACACGACAAGCAGCCAAATCAACTCCACGTGCGGATGGACTGGTCCATGGTCGGCTCGAAAGAGGAGCTGTTGCGAATTTCAATATNCTGAAAAGCAAGCATTGGGAGAGTTGGTGCATGNCACCATCAGCATCTCCAGTTGAATCTGTGTGTCTTGANGGAGTTCATATTGAATTTTGATTGGTTTGTTAAANGGAANTNCAAAATATAATTCNGTTTNNANAAATTATTANGTGGTAATCATGGCTTGGTTGGAAACGGTTGTCTGTTCGTCGCACAAGAAAGTAGATGCTCGCTTTCTGAGAGTACTAAATGCACANCAGGAGCTNAAAAGGAGACAAGATGGATGCTTANTGTCATGGGCGGCGAAATCTGTCGACGGCCAACCGCTCTTTCTTGTTCAAACATTATACCAGTCGAGAAAACATTTGCGATCGATATCGAAATTGGTCACAGACAAACTTGATTCTGAACACGGACCACTTGAATCTTTCATGAGCGGCCCACCATTGGTTGGAATTTTTGAGGTCGATGAGGTTCAATTCCTTAATCAATTCAAATCGAGCCCAGATTAAACCCCCATAACGTCGTATAATGGTAGTTATACGACATTTGCCTACTATCAGGAAACATAGCTCTCTCAATAAATTTACAGAGATGGGGCTCAGTCCACCATTCAATGAGTCCATGGATGAAGTGCGATATCAAGAAATAACGATTTCGGNACGCAAAGTAGNGGGTAAAAGGGGTATTTTTTGCCAAAGTTGGCCAAAGAGTTCATACAGTTTCTGCATCACCCACAAACCATGACCTCAATCGAGGGTTTTTGCCTGAAGTGTAAGACATATGGCCCGATCCTTAACGGCGAGAAAATAAAAATGGCAAATGGCCGAACACGATTTGCTGGTTCCTGCTCCCAGAAAGGATGCACCGGCAAAATATCGAAGATCATATCATAACCCCACATTGTACCTACCGATGTGAATAAATACGCGTCTATGGTGGGAAGATTACCTAGGGCTCGTGGTCTAGGGGTTATGACGTTGCCTTGACATGGCAAAGATCGAGAGTTCGATTCTCTCCGAGCCCACCAATGAANTAAGCAGAATTGCACACCAATTAAAGAATNCANTATTCTTTTTTTGATTAATTAATCCTCATGTATCAATTCTACATCGGTCGAGTCTGTTTNAATTTTGGCAATGGGTTCAGACTCATCATCTAAATCAGAGAAATCCGTGTTTCCACCAGTCCATGATTTTATTTCATTGGTTTCGTCAAATGATTCATCCAGAAGTTTCGAACTCGATGACAACGAATATGCAGAAGGGTCAATTTCTCTCATAGGTGAACGTTCTGAGGGATCGGGTGCTTTCCTCTCTTCCATTGGTAATGGGGAATGGAATAAACCACACTCTGGGCACTTGAATGTACCCTTTGTTTCGAGTGTTCCGCATGAGGGACATCGGACAGATGTCAACAGTGAGAACAATGGATCTGCACTCAAATTCATTCCTCAGGGATGAACATTTCATCTTGATATCCTACGATTTCATCACCGGTTTCATCTTCCTCGATAACGACCGTTCCTTCGTCATCGTCAAACTCAATGATGGTCCCATAGTAATCATCACCATCAATTTCAAGTCCGACGTATGATCCAATGTCAAACTCGTCCTCTTCCAAATCCTCATCATCGACTTCATCTGATTCTTCATCGGCGGTGTCTTCCAATTCATGATCCGTTGAATCATCTTCATCCGCTTCTGCTTGTTCGGCTTCTTCGGTGTCTTCTTCACTCTCGAGTGATTCTTGTACTTCGGCACGCTCGTCATCCACTTCCTTCATCGCTTTTACACGCGCTCGCCAGCCGGGTGCNCGTATGAGATGCGTGTATAGACTCCATATCAGACCTGCGCCAGCTAGGACCATGAGGGCAATAGCATCCCAATAAAATCCTCCAGGCATCGACGATGCTTTTCCAGCCAGTGGNGTTAAGGAATTTTTACATCCGCCTTCTTGGAATTCAGGATCGCAAGGATAGACATCTCCTTCTGCAACAATACTGCCATCGCTAAGTTCTATTTCGGTGGTTAGTGAATCAGAACGCATTTCCAATTCGACGGGGCCGCCCGTCCCATCAACCAGCGGGAAAAGGCCGTTGACCAGCAATCCCACAATTAAGAATGCAAATGAAGCATGGATGAGAGGCCAGAAAACATCGTGCCACTTTTTCGACATGAATNTCGATTGCCATTCACTAGGGAATGTCTTGATCGTCTCAGCTTCTTCATCTTCGATTGTCACGATTTCATCTTCGTGTTGTTCAATTGCCGTCACGAATTCAACCATATCGATGTTACCATCGCCATCTGTATCCATTGAATCCAAAAGCGAATCTGCCTCGGTTTGACTGAGACCATCGGGCAATATCTCGTTTAATTTCGAGACCAATTCTTGACCGGTAATGAGTCGGTTTCCGTCGTCATCAAGATCTCCAAATGCATTTGNAAGTGATTTATCCTGTTCATCAATGACATCAAGGAGTTGTTCCATAATNTCAGATGTGGTTCGATCATAGTTTTCATCATCGTCTTCCTGATCATCTTCGTGTTCATCGGTTGCATCCTCGGAATCCACGACCTCATTTTCGGATTCTTCAACATCGATTACTTCATCCGAAGTTTCCTCGACCTCTGTTTCTACATCGTCAGATTCAACATCATCCGTTTCTACAACTGTTGACTCTTCGTCTTCTGCTTCCACTTCTTCCGGTTCNTGGTTTTCNGTNTCTTCTACATCTTCATCTTCNACTATCTCATCTTCTATTGCAGAATCANCGGCTNCTTNTTCATCANCTTGCACTTCATTGTCCTGTGCTTGTTGAGCAATCCAACCTTCTGCAGCTGCTTGAAGCTCTTCTTTCTTCAAGTATTGATTGTCATCATCGTTGTATTCATTAGCGAAAACCAAAAATGCTTCNTTTTCCGACGGGTCAATTCCGCTATTTTCCATAACCTTGGAAAGTACATTTTCGTTGTAATCGAGCTTGTTCTCTTCATCGGCCTGGATTTCGTCTGTGGAATCATCTTCATCGAGATCTTCGCCACCAATGATGGTTTGAAGTTCTTCCAAATCGATTAAACTGTCTCCATCTTCGTCAATTGCTTCGACAAGTCGTTCCACTTGAGATGGAGGTAAATCAGCCAAATTAAGGGACAGGAGACCTTGTTTCAGTTCATCAGAGTCGATCATGTTGTCGTTATTCGTGTCAAACCGACCAAACAAGTTTTTCACGTTCATTTTATTGTCAGCCATCCATGACCGTAGAATATCAACCACGTCATCAGCAACAAATACCACGCCACATTCTGGGCATTTGGTCGAGTCAAGTGGTACAAGCGAATTGCAATTACCACATTCGCCCAATGCTTCATCAGAAATGCCTGAAAATGAAACTCCACATTCTGGGCATTCTGTTGAGTCGACAGGAACAATGGCTCGGCAGGAGCCACATTCGGCCATTGCTACTTCTTGATTTTCATCCGACATGATTTGTCACCAGTGACTACCAATACATGAGTGGATATAATCATTGATGGTCATTTACACGATGAAACCTATTTATNTCCATGAACAGGCATACGCTAGAGGGGCATCTATGGCTGGTAAGATTCAATCAATCCTAGCGACAAGTACGGAGTCCTTTATTGAAACATTTGATCGTATTGAAAACGANGCAGAACGTGATCAAATCTTCATCTCACGTTATCCCCANTCAAGACTCATTAACCTACTTGATATTTCGGAAATGAAATGTTATTGGTTGACGCTAAACCAGAGCAAAGGAACGATTGAACCAAGTTTAGAGAAAATCAATCACTTCCTAGAATCAAGTATCAGGAACAACGCTGGTAACATCTTCTTCGAAGGGATGGAATGGCTCATATCACTCCATGGATTTGATGCTGTACATTCCATGCTACGCACATTGTCCGAGCGGGTATCGATGAGCGAATCGTCTGTTTATTTTTCAATATCTGCAAACAGTCTCGAGGAAAGGGAAATGTCGCGATTTTATCGCGAAGTACCCCTGTTTGAAATTATTGAAGACCAACAAAATGTTCATGATAGTTCAGAAGATGATGTACCTTACCAGGATGTGAACAATGCAAAGTTGGAGATGGATCTCAACGATGATGGAACGCCGAAACTTGTTTTCTTGACGAAATTACCCCGCATCGGATTTTCCAAACAAATATTGCAACGTCGTGTNCTTCAATGGAGGCGGATGGGCTTGGATACCGTGGATATCGAAGCATCTCTCTTCAACACAAACATCGATGAGATGTATTCGAAATACATTCAATTGGAAGAAAACGTTCGAAGAGCGACGGAATTGGAGCGGTATGTAGTCGAGCATGTTTTGGATAGCCAGGAGCGTACAATTGCGCTCTTCAGAATACGTCAGTTGACGGGACTCGATGAGNTGGAATCGTTGTATTTTTCAGATTGATTTGCGTAGAGGCTTTGTCATTGCAGATTGTACAATTGATAACCACGTTGATTGAGTGAGATTTGAAGCAAGCGAAATGATTTCATCACTCGTACTTCTATCAGACATTCCTTCATCGATTACATTGTTCATACAACGCATGAATGACTCGATGCATGTTGAGGATTTTTTGTCAATTATTTTTAGTGCTCTATGTGCAACGAACGCCTCGCATGCAATGACTTCCGAGCATCGTTGTACTGCCTCTAAGAGATTCCAACTTGCCGTTGCACCCATACTCACATGATCCTCTTGACCCGCTGAGGTCGTTGTTGAAAATGCAGTTCTTGGTGATGCATGACCTCGCAACTCACCCAGTGCTGCCGCCGCAGCGTATTGCACAATCATCAACCCTGATTCTAAACCGGGATTTTCTGCTAAAAATGGCCGGATAGCAAGCCTGCTTGGATCGAGCATCTGATCGATACGTCGCTCGCTTATGGATGATAATTCAAACAGAGCAAGACTCATTGTATCAGAAACAATCGCCAATACCTCTGCATGGAAGTTGCCCTGNGAGACAACCTCNTGCGGACCTGGATTTTCTGCATCCGGGAAAATCAGAGGGTTATCGGTTGAAGAATTCAACTCAATTGCAACGGTATCCATGAGTTTCTGCAGAGTTTCTTGCACGGGTCCATGAACTTGAGGGATGCATCGGAACGAGTAAGGGTCTTGGACCCTGTTGCAGTCTTCATGGTCCATGAGTATGGTAGAATCAGATAGAATCATTTCCATGCGAGAAGCAACAAAGAGTTGTCCCAGGTGAGGTCGGACTTTGTGTATTTGTTCACCAAAGGGTGTCAATGTAGACTCTGTTGCATCGATTGACATGCCAGCAACGATGTCCGCATAGGTCAATAACTGACGAAGTTTNTCAACAGCAAGGGACAACATTCCTGCAATCAAGCTCGTTCCNTTGATAAGCGAGAGTCCATCTTTCGCTCGAAGGGTGAGCGGAACCATCTCGCACGTCTGAATAGCTTCCATTGCAGTCATTATCTCACCGTCCAATTCAACGCGCCCTTCGCCAACAAGAGCACATGCGAGATGGGACAACGGTGCAAGATCTCCACTCGCACCGAGACTTCCTATTCGAGGAACAATTGGGTGAATAGAGTTGTTGAGGAATTGGGTTAGTTGTTGAATAACATCGGGATGAACGCCAGAATGACCCTTCGCNAGTGAATTCAATCGAACGCACATCATGGCACGAACGACTTCCTTGGAGAGNGTTGGTCCAAGACCTGTTGCATGTGAGCGAATGAGATTGAGTTGCAATTGTTCTGCCTCATCATGATTGACTCGTGTGTGAACAAGAGAGCCAAATCCAGTATTAATNCCGTAAACANTTTCATCGCCATCAACAATTCTGTCAACAACTTTTCTTGAAGACGCCACTCTCAACATAGCCTCTTCTGCGACTTGGACGATAGCCAATTCATGTGCAACATCGTGAACATCGAGTGTGTTCAAGGTAGTGCCATCCAATGTGACCACGCGTTTGCTCACGTCATTCATCTCCAATTAGGCTATCAAGTATAGCATCATCAACAAGTTCTGGAACTGTGACTGTTAATTGGGAATTCATATCCATTGCTCGTTTAATTGATNCAATTGCACCTTCGTTTCTCGCCCATGCGCGTCGAGCAACCCCATTCGTAACATCCCAGTGAAGCATCGATTTCAGACGACGCTCTGAGTCACTCGAACCATCGATCATCAACCCGAATCCACCGTTGGAGACTTCACCCCATCCGACGCCTCCGCCGTTGTGGAGACTAACCCAGGTTGCACCTCGCATTGCATCACCAACGAAATTTTGTACTGACATATCGGCAGTCCATTTTGAACCATCACGAATATTTGCCGTCTCTCGATAGGGTGAATCCGTTCCACTTACATCATGATGATCTCTTCCAAGAATGATCGGNGCGGTGATTCGCCCATNCGCAATTGCACGGTTCATTTCTGATGCAATGCGCGAACGTCCTTGTTCATCTGCATAGAGGATTCGAGCTTTAGAGCCGACGACGAGAGAATGGCCATCTGCTTCTCGAATCCACTTGAGATTGTCTTGAATTTGTTGTCGTACATTGACGTCTTTTTCACCTTCGAGCATCTTCGATAAAACATCCTCTGCAATTTTGTCGGTTTCCAANAGATCGGAATCCAAACCAGAGGAACAAACCCATCGAAACGGTCCAAAACCTCGGTCAAAGCACAAAGGTCCCATGATGTCTTCGACGTAAGAAGGATATCTGTATTCACCGTTTTCGTTGAATATATCCGCACCGGCACGACCTGATTCAAGTAGAAACGCGTTACCGTAGTCCCAAAAGAACATGCCCTGAGATGTCAGTTGATTTATCGCTCTCACATGCCTTCTCAAGGTATCTTGAACCTGCTGTTTGAAGTTTTCTGGGTTTTCGTGCATCANGGACTGTGACTCATCGAACGACAATCCTGCAGGGAAATACCCGCCTTGGAATGGATTATGCAATGAGGTTTGATCGCTGCCGAGATGAACAAATATCTCTCGCTCAACGATTCGTTCCCACAAATCNACGATGTTTCCCACGAAACCAATCGATGTTCCAATTTTTTTGTCGGATGCCGATATCATTTTGTTGATNGCCTCATCNACATCGTACGCCAGATGTTCAACCCAACCTTGAGAATGCCGTTTTTCTGCAGCGATTGGGTTCGCTTCAGCCACAATGCATGCTGCACCAGCAATAACTGCTGCTTTGGCTTGTGCTCCTGACATACCACCCAAACCTGACGTAATGAATCGTAATCCACCCAGGTTACTCTCGGACGAAATTCCAAACTTCATTCTGGCAGCGTTCATCAGTGTAATTGTAGTTCCATGGACAATCCCTTGAGGTCCGATGTACATGTA
The DNA here is from genome assembly GCA_002698145.1 of Methanobacteriota archaeon. GTDB lineage: Archaea > Thermoplasmatota > Poseidoniia > Poseidoniales > Poseidoniaceae > MGIIa-L2. Next base: position 47,869 of record NZVG01000029.1, read on the forward strand.
CGAGCCAGCGGTCATTTGGCCATAGGAAGTTACACCCATTGCATTNAGNCGTTCATACTCCTCNGTTGTGGAATAATTCGGTATCATCATACCGTTGGTAACGACAACACGTGGAGCATCTTTGTGCGACGGAAAAAGCCCAAGCGGATGGCCTGAATACATGACAAGTGTCTGTTCATCGTTCATTTCTGAAAGATATTTCATCACGAGTCTGTATTGAGCCCAATTTTGAAAGACTGCACCATTGCCACCGTATGTAATCAATTCATTCGGGAATTGTGCTACAAGAGGATCGAGATTGTTGTCGATCATGAGCATTATACTGGCTGCTTGTAGAGAGCGTGAAGGGTATTGATCTATTGGTAGAGCAGATATATTTCTCTGTGGTCGGTATCGGTGCATGTATATGCGCCCAAATTTGCGTAATTCGTCCAAAAATTCAGCAGCCAATATNGGATGATGCTTNGAATCGAAATATCGCAGGGCATTACGNAGAGCTAACCGCTCTTCTTTTNTCGNTAGTATTTGCTTTCGAAGAGGCGCATGGTCAATGTCCTCTTCAAGGCCAGGGTGCGGAGGCAGGTCCTGAGGAAGACCGAATTCGAATTTCTCGTCCATACATACCCCCCGACACTTCCTCGAGACGACCGAAGGACTTGAGGATTATTCATGGCGCCATAGCGACGGATTGAAGAAGAGAGGCAGCGTGTCACCACCATGAGCCAAGATATGGATGCTGATGCCATTCTCTTGGACGTTGAGAAAGACACCTCAAAATCATTTAACGCAGTCCTTGGAGCAACAATTGCTTTCTGCATCGGCTTTTTGATTATCTCCGCCACCATTAACAACACCGTTTCAGCCGTTGTAGACAATGAAAACGATTCATCAGACACCTACGTTTCACTTTACGATCGCTACTTGGAGGACTACGTTACAGATGGAGAGCACGGCTATGTTCTCGAGAACGGAACATATACAATCCTCGAGACGGCAAACGAATGGAATTCCACACATCACTTTGTCGANTATGANCTCCCTCTAGAAGAGGGAGGAGCAGCACCAAATGGCCTCATTAGTCTGGCTGTTTGGAGACCGGATGTGGAAGATGGTGTCAAGGTACCTATCATTGCGGAAATTGGACCATACTTCCAAGAACCTTCGGTCCAAACGCCCACAATTGAGGTACCTGGTTCATGGCTTGGCACCATGATAATTGACCAAATACTACCCCACGGATACGCATTTGCCCAAATTTCGGTTTCAGGTACTGGCCGTTCGAACCACTGCATGGATCTNATGGGTAATGCAGAACAACTGGGCAACGATGCAGCAGTTCGTTGGCTTGCAGAACAAAATTGGAGCAATGGAAATGTGGGCCTAATCGGTAAATCCTATGACGGATCGACTCCTTGGCAAGCAGCAATGTTCGGAGATGAGCACGATTATCTCAAAACCATCGTACCGATTTCAGGCCTCATCGGTGTGAAAGAACTGATGTGGAGGAATGGGAGCTCCGAAGCNCGAGCGCCAATCATGCACAACGGCGTNTATGGGTCCTATGGAATCGACGGTGATGAGGAAGATTACCAAAACATCTGTCCCGATTACCTCATAGGCCCTGGAACAGGTGTATCCGCCTACCTCTTAGGATCTGAACAATTTGGAGATTATTGGGCAGAGCGTTATTTCCTTGACCGGGTTCTCCAGAATTACAACGGGTCAGTATATTTGATTCANGGCATGCATGATTGGAACGTCGATCCTCACATGGCAGTTCCAACAATGAATGCATTAATTGATGCTGGAATTGAAGCGAAAGGTCTCTTTGGACAATGGGACCATGATTATCCGGATCGGCCACAGCAATTGTATGAACGAAGTGATCTCGGCGGACGCGGTGGTGAGGCATTCCCCGAAATGATNCGGTTCGATTGGATGCAGGATCTCTTGGAGTGGTTTGAGTATTACCTTCAAGAAAGAGGCCCGCAACCAGGACAATGGATTGAAGTGCAAGACAACTATGGTGAGTGGAGGACAGAAACTCGTTACCCTCCTGCAGATACAGTGGAATGGACGGCGAGTTTGGGCGGCGAGTTGTCAAACGTTGGAGGTTCCCTCACGATTTTACCCGATGCATCATCCGGACCCGTATGGGAAACAGAACCGTTGACGGAAACATTACGCGTTGCGGGGACACCTCGATTACATGTTGATGTTACAACGGCGAGCGTTGGTGGGCAACTNTACGCTTTGTTCGAAGATTGCTTTGAAGGTTCATGCATACATGTTGGTCATGCCATCATGGATCTGCGCTATCATGCAGGTGGAGATGACATTCAAACTTGGGCTCCAATCATTGAAACGATTAATGCAAAGATGGAATTCATGCCTCTTGATGCTGTCATAGAGGAAGGCCACACGATTCGTATCTCATTGGCATCGACAGGAGAAGATTATCTTCCTGCAAGCACGTCGACGATCGTCACCGTTCAGGAAGGGGAAACCTCGACACTACAACTCGACATTATCGACATGAATTCCAATGAGCGACAATACTTCANTCCACCAATTTGTGAGCATGAGTTGTGTGCTTAGGGTTCCAAACGGTGAAGACACATCCAGAAAGAACCATCAAACAGGCGTAAGCTAAGATGCCCTGTTGGAGATTAACGAACCCATTTTCAACCAGATAACCAGCAGATATCGTTGAAATGACTTGGCCGATGGATAGGAACAACATATCTGTTGAGAAAACACGGCCTCGCATCTCATCTTCCACCCATTGTTGCGTAAGAACGGTTGACAAGACCCAATTCCCACCGCTTGCGGTGTGTGCTAATGTTACGAGCATAAGCGTCAATAGTATAGGACCGCCTAAACTCAATCCTACCAACACATAGAACAATCCACTCACGACGATCAATATACCAACCAAACGAGGCCATTTTTCTGAATCCTTGAACAGTCGTCGTGCGAGAATAGGTCCAATACCAGTACCTACTCCACGCGCAAAGAAAAAGATACCAAAACCGAGTGCTGCACCTACGAAGTCAATGTCATTTCCCGCCAGGACAAGGAAAACGCCGGCTAATCCACCGCCTGCAATGTTCCATGACGTTTTAGCAAAAATAATTCGAAACAATCTCGGTTCGGATTGAATCCTTTTTTGACCAATCCACATATCTTTCAAACTTGATGTTATAATCGAACCAGATGATGCCTTGTCGTACGTCTGNGGTACAGTAAGTGGTAGAAGGATAATGGTTCCTATGAGGAACGTAATGGAATCAATGATGAATGCCACCGTTACGCCGTATTCGGATACGACAAGACCACCTACAAAGGCGCCCAGACAGAGCGCTGTTGACCATGTTGCACTGTCCAATGCGTTGGCTGTTGTCAAATCTTCATCGTTCACGATGTTGGGTATTGCTGCGCGTTCTGCAGTAACATACAGCCCATGCAANGCCATCATTGCACCTGAGCAGAGGAACATCCACCAGATATCCTCAGGACCATCCACTGCGATGAATGCTAAAGCGAGGAAGATTTGTAGAACATTTGTGGCTATCATCAATGTTTTACGGTTGGCCCGATCTGCTAGCAANCCGAAAAANGGTTGCATGAGCGCAAAACAGCCCATTCGGACAGCCATGAGAATTCCCAACAACAGTTCGGAATCCGTGTATTCCAATATGATGAGGAAGAGTGCAATTGTGTTGAACCACTCACCGAACTTCGATATAAATGCGGCAATCCAGAATCTTCGGTATGTTCTGTTTTCCCGCACTAAACGATAATAGGCATTCTCTCNCATATTCTCACTCATTCCTCTTCAGACACGATGACTTCTGAAGTGGAGAGAGAGACCTCTATCCATTTTGATGTAGGCGTGTTGGAAATGGTTGCAGTAGAATCAAGTGGTACGAGTTCATTCGCTTCCGGGAAGTAAGCAGCTAAATTCCCTTTTGGAATGTCATAGGGAACAACATGCCAAGTTTTTGATGTTCTCAATTCATTATTGAAGTGACTGGTGATATCAACAACGTCCCTGGTTTTGAGACCATGTTCCGACATATCGAGAGCGTTCATGAACACAATTCGACGATTCCCATGGACCCCTCGATAACGATCATGTAGTCCATATATCGTGGTATTGTATTGATCATGGCTACGTATTGTCATGAGTACAAAGCGATTCTTCTGAATCGTTACATCAGGTAATTCATGAACAGTGAACATAGCTTTCCCCGACTCAGTATCGAAATCGCAACTGTCCCGAGGCGGGTTAGGCAACAGGAATCCGTTTTCTTGTCGAACTCTGCGATTGAATTCTTCAAAACCATCCAAAGATTCTGCCATTAAATCGCGTATTACATCATAATTACGAGAGAATTCTTTCCATTCCAACACATCTGGACACAAACGAAGACCAAGTTCTGCAACCAACGAGGTCTCACTCATTAACATGGCCGATGCCGGTTTTAGATTCCCTTTCGAGCGATGGACAACGCTCATTGAATTCTCGATCGTAACGAACTGTTCACCAGATTCTTGGATGTCCACTTCGGTTCGCCCTAATACTGGTAAAATCAATGCAGTCTTCCCCGTAACTAAGTGGCTTCGATTGAGTTTGGTTGAGATCTGTACAGTCAAGCCTACCTTTTGCAATGCATCTGCTGTACGGCGAGTATCAGGTGTTGCGGACAAGAAGTTACCTCCCATGGAAATAAAAACATCGACATTACCGTTTTCCATTGCTCTTATTGAATTCACAACATCGTAGCCGTGTTTACGCGGCATTTCAAATTTCAATCCATCTTCTAATTTGGACAAGAACGCTTCCGTTGGTGCTTCCCAGACGCCAACGGTCCGATCACCCTGAACGTTCGAATGNCCACGAACCGGACAAACTCCAGCACCTGGTCTGCCAATATGCCCTCCCATCAAAAGCAAATTAACCACTTCTTGTATCACGGGTACTCCATTACGATGTTGCGTTAATCCCATTGCCCAACAAGCGATTGTAGCCTTGGAATCCCTACAATAGTCTGCAACGGTTTCTATCATACTTCGTGAGATGCCTGAATCTTTTACGATTTGATCCCAAGAGACCGTATCAAACGATGACTTAAACGCCTCAAAATTGCTGGTTTTCGACGCAATGAAGGATTCGTCGATTGAATTTGAATCAATTAATAATTTCATTATTCCTTTCAGGAGCGCTGCATCACCGCCTATGCGAACAGGGACAAATAAATCTGCTANTTGAGTTGATTGGAANTCTCCNTGCATGTAATCCTGCGGATGTTTAAACCGCTGCAAACCTGTCTCAGGGAGTGGATTGATGCTGATGATTTTCGATCCGTTTTTCTTTGCATCACGCAATGCAGTTAGCATCCTCGGGTGGTTGGTTCCAGGATTCTGACCGATGACAAGAATCAAATCGGAGTGATTGAAATCGTCCAAATGCACAGTCCCTTTACCAATCCCTATTACTTCGTCGAGGGCTTTTCCACTAGATTCATGGCACATATTGGANCAATCGGGGAGGTTGTTCGTGCCCAGTGCGCGCACAAGTGCTTGGTAGAGAAATGCAGCCTCATTTGATGTACGGCCTGATGTATAATAGACTCCATATTCAGGGGCTTTCATTGACTTGATTGAATCGGATATCAAATCTAATGCATCAGACCAATCGATGGATTCGTAGTGCGTAGAACCTGGTTTCAAAAGCATTGGCCTTTCCAGTCGACCTTGTTTATTGAGCCAATAATCCGACTTTTTGAGCAAATCANGGACTGAATACTTCTTGAAAAAAGCTGGAGTGACNTTCGCGCTCATAGCTTCATCTGCAACTGCCTTCGCACCATTCTCACAGAATTCAAAGGAGGTTCTGTGTTCGGGGTCGGGCCAAGCACATCCGGGGCAGTCAAATCCATCTTTTTGATTGATCATAAGGAGTGTTCGAACCGTTTTTGTTATGCCCATTTTACGTATTCCATGGTTCAACGAAGATACAGCGGCCGGTATGCCTGCAGCCGTTTTTTTGGTTTTGGAGAGCCTCAAACCATGATTATCAGGGGGTGTGACCCCATCAATTCTCTCCTTCATGCTACTCGCAACTCCATCTGACTCATCAATGCTTGGAGGTATATCAGGCTAATATCCTGCTTTCCAAGCACCATCGTTCTTCACAAAACCAAACAATGTTACCCCGTGTTCACGGGCTAATTCTACTGCTGCGGATGAAAATGCACCAATGGATGCGATAGCAGGGATGCCGCTACGAACAGCTTTTGCGACAATGTCCCAACCACATCTTCCAGAAAGTAGGAGCATTGCGTTATGGAAATCGTTTATGCCAGCGAGTGTAGCTTTTCCGATGGTTTTGTCAACTGCATTGTGTCTTCCAATGTCTTCTGAAACGAACCGTAAACCATCATCCAAGAAAAGAAGACCGGCCCCGTGGCATGCGCCACTTTCATGGAAGAGGGGCATGTTGCTGGTTAATTTGTCGAGTGCATCATGGATGTATTGCAATTCAAGNTCAATAAATGCCGAGGAATCAATCATANCATGAACGTTCGAAACAAGCAAATCAGGGTGATTGCATGCACCACAGGAACTTGTTACGGGACGATTTCGCGGGGTGACAGTCAATCTCCCTTCATATTGAATGGTATGATGCGGTGTATCGATGTGAACAAAGGATTCTTTNGTCAACGTATCGAAGGTATAGCCTTCGGACAAAATGTGACCTGCATGCAATTCTATGAGATCCGTNGGNGTTGCNAGGAGTGTTGCGTGGGTAATAGGATGGCCGTTCTNATCGAGAGCGTTTAGTTGAATTGCGGTCTCAACGACAACGGATTCTTTTTCAATCGATGAACCGCTTTCGGTTATTCTTTGAAGGGGAATATGATGTATGTCACTGCGCATCATCTTCAACCTCGATATCAAAAAACTCGAATTGCAGGGATACGAGTTCAGCGGAACTTTTCGCTTCTGTATAGGCNNTGAGTGGTTCCTTGTTCAAGTTCATAAATTGCTCACCCCATCGGAATTTACTCAACAATTCCGTCGCTTGGTGNTTTTGCCCCATGAGGTAAAGCGCTGCTGCTAATGCTTCAACGGTGGTGAGTTTTCCTGGCTTACCCCAATTAACTGGGTTCGCAGCAAGCAACAAAGGGAGCGTACGAGGCTGTAATCGTGTTCGTCGCATGACATGTTTTACAGAATCTTCAATCTGCGACCACGAGCAATCAAGGCCAACAAGTGCACCGTTCTGATCAAATATTTCTCGATCTTCTGGCCCAAGGACCTTTCCACAAAGAGGCTCAAGGATAATGCCCCGCTTGGGTAGTCGTCGGAGATCTTTGTGCAATCGTAGCAAATTATCTCTCGAGGCGCGTACTGCAGTGTTCTTTTTTGGGTCGTCCTGTGCAAGCCATATTGCATGAACAGGTATCTCCATNCACTCACCTTAGATCTTTTAGAAAATCTCCAATCGTCATTCCACGACTGTTTGATTTCTGCCCAATCATTGATTGATGTTCACCAGTTGGTTCAACCATCAATTCTATTCCAAGAATCATCTCAAATTTCTTAATGACAGAATCGGTTGGAGGTTTTCCAGATTCCGCTGATTTAATGACATTGACAGTCTCTGCCATTCGCTGACCTAGTTGTGCTTGTGACCAACCTTTGGACTGTCGGCCGTTGATGATTCTTCGAGAAAAGTCCTCAGTGAGTTCCTTTTGTTGTTTATTCATGATGTCTGACTTGCGAAATGAACGTTGTTTGGGTTTTGCTGAGGTTTGTCTACGGGCTTGCGTTAGGCCAGGTGCCTCTTCCTTGGGTGCGAGATTCAGTTGATTTACGCATTTTTGGCAAATCGCCAACATTGCCTTGTTAACGCGATGTTCTCTGATTGATACATTGGTGGNACCACATAATTCACAATCACCCATTTTATCCCCGTTATCCCCTCTCGCTGACATATCATGAACCCTTCGCTTTTGAATTTGCAATTCAACGATGTATTGATGAACTGTGGACTCAAGGGTCAAACGGTTGCGATGGGAACTGAAGTTGACCGTAATTCTGATTCAGTNAAAAATCATCGTGATGATGATTTCCAAAATCTTGAGCAAGATTTCCGTAGACTCCAAGAGCAAACACAGGAATTAATCAGTGAAAGAACACACATCGAGTCTGAATTACGTAGCGTGAAGAAGCAGGCTGGCCGTCTTGAAGAAGAAGTTCGACACCTTCGCGCACCACCCCTGATTGTNGGNACATTGCAAGATGTGCTGGACCCTGAACGCGCCATTGTGCGGTCCTCCAATGGTACTGTGTTCCAAGTATCATTGAACCAACGAATTGANCCTGAATTACTAAAACCAGGTACGAGGGTTGCTCTCAATCAAGATTCATTATCCCTTGTAGAGGTTCTTCATGACGCATGGGATCCAATTGTGAGTGGTTCAGAGATGGTCGAAAAACCAGACATTACCTACGATATGGTTGCAGGATTGGATGACGAAATACTCTCAGTCAGGGAGGCAATTGAACTTCCATTAACAAAACCAGAGTTGTTTGTGAAGGTAGGGATTCAACCACCTAAGGGTGTTCTACTCGTTGGACCTCCAGGGTGCGGAAAAACGCTTCTTGCAAAAGCCGTTGCGCATCATACAAATGCCACATTCATTCGAATGGTGGGCTCTGAGTTGGCTCAAAAATACATTGGCGAGGGGGGACGTCTTGTTAGGGAATTATTTTCATTGGCGAAGGATAAATCACCCTCAATTATTTTCTTAGACGAAATTGACGCAATCGGCGCTAAACGCCTTGATGGCTCTACGAGCGGAGATCGAGAAGTTCAACGAACCCTGATGCAANTACTGGCTGAGTTGGATGGGTTTGATGAATTGGAGCATGTTAAAATTATTGCAGCCACAAACCGCCCAGATATTTTAGACGATGCTCTTCTTCGTCCCGGCCGATTCGACCGAATCATAGAAATTCCGATTCCAGAAGAAGAGTCACGAAGAGCGATATTGGAGCTTCATCTTTCGAAGATGAACACCAAAGGCGTTCGACTCAAATCAATTGCACAAGCGACTGTAGGCTACAGCGGAGCAGAATTGAAGGCCACCTGTGTCGAAGCAGGAATGATTGCTATACGATCGGATCGTGACACTGTCGTACACGCTGATGTTACCAAAGCAATCGAACGATTAAACAGAAAGAAATCGCAATCAGGTACCCAATCATCTCCTGAAGGTCTCTATGGTTGACAGGTGAATGTTCAAAGTCCGACCTGCGAACCATACTTCATGTCAAATGCCATCGTTGAGTGTGTCCCCAATATTTCTGAGGGGAGAGATACTGACAAAATAGAGAGGATTGTCGACGCTGCCCGTGCAGAAGGCGTCAAAATACTCGGTGTTGAACCTGATCCGGATTACAACCGGACTGTCATAACGTTCGCAGGATCANAGGATTCAGTTGAACGTGCAGCTCTAGGATTGATCAGGAAGGCAATTGAAGAAATTGATATGCGGACGCACACAGGTGAACATCCACGCATGGGCTGTGTTGACGTATGTCCATTCATCCCTATTCGAAATATTACCATGCGCGATTGTGTTGCGATGGCTCAGCGTGTTGCTCGGCAAGTCGCTGAACAAAACGTGCCTGTATTCCTGTATGGTTTTGCATCTACGTCCGACATGCGAAAATCTCTATCAGCACTCCGTAAAGGTGAGTATGAGGGNCTTGAAGACCGTTTTTCAAATTCAACGAACATTCACACAGATGACACACGGATGCCAGACCTTGGGTCCAAGGAATGGAACGAAGAATCACAGAAAAGTGGTGGCATTACAATAGGCGCACGAGACATATTGCTCGCCTACAACGTCAACATTGACGACCCAGACCCGTATGTTGCACAACAAATCGGTTCAATTGTNCGAAGTTCGGGTCGGTTGTTGAAATCCCCAGATGGCTCTCAGAAATTTCGAACNGGAGGTCTGTTGTTGGGGGTACAAGGGATGGGGGTTCCGTTAGAATCCCACGGCATTAGCCAGGTTTCAATGAATTTGCAAGATTACAAAACGATCAATCTCCATCATGCGTTTGATACGATCGACAGTCTCTGCAAAAATATGAACAGTGCTACAAAAGGGAGTGAACTGGTTGGATTGGTTCCACTCGATGCAATGCTTGAGGCTGGCCGATGGTACGGAGGCGATGGCTTAACGGAATCAGAATACATCGATGTTGCTGTTGAGAAACTAGGCTTGAATTCCATAAGTAACTTCAACCCAAAAGAGCGAATCATTGAGTGGGCGATAATGGAGAGAGAATCATGACGTGGGCAAACAAAACAGTACGAGAATTTCAGGATGCTTTAGCCAGTGATGCACCAACACCCGGAGGTGGATCTGCTGTAGGCGTAGCACTCGGACAAGCGGCAGCGCTCGCAATAATGGTGAGTGACCTTACGCTGTCAAAAAAAGCGCATGAATCCGGNTGGAAAATAGCTAACCAGGTGAAAGCGGTTGCGATACCCCTACTTGATGAAGGATTACAATTGGCAACAGAAGACAGCGATTCCTTCGATGCTGTTGTTGCATCGTTCCGATTGCCTAAAACCACTGAACAGGAGAAAAATGAGCGAAGAGATTCCATTCGAACAGCGACCTTAGGTGCTGCAGTTGTGCCTTACCGTACCGCAGAGGCGGCAATGAGCCTGCTAAAATTATTGCCAGAATTGACAGAAAAAGGAAACCCGAATGCTGCTTCGGATGCAGGTGTTGCAGGACTTCTNGCATCGGCTGCCCTAAAGGGTGCCATTTTCAATGTCCAAATCAATCTTGAATCGCTACCAGAGTCGTATGGAGTCGAGATGCGAACATCGTTGCCTACCTTGATTGAAGANGGACGTATTTATTCGAGAAAATGCATGGATGCTGTCAGAATTCAATTATCGAACCAATGAGCCGGTTTTTATTTCTCCGTCGATGGTAACCAACTTNACGTTGCCAGATTCATCGTCAGCAGCGAGCATCATACCTTGACTTAGGACACCCCGAAGTGGTCGCGGTTGCAGATTGGCGACAAATACAACGGTCTTGTCGAGAAGCTCATTTGCTGAATAATACTCCTTAATTCCAGCACATATTGTTCGCNNATCGTTGCTTCCATCGTCCAGTGTAATTACGAAAAGNCGATCTGCGTTTGGATGGTCTTCNACAGATACAATTTTCCCGGTNCGTAGTTCTACTTTCATGAAGGTGTCAAAATCAAGATATTCGATTCCTTCAGGTGCTTGTTTGTTCATGTTCTTTTTCTCCTTTTTACCGCCTTTGACGTCGTGAGTAACTGTGTTTGCTTGTGGTGCATCCTCAACAAGAGATTGTTCTTCTTTTATGATTTCATCAACATCCAACCTTTTGAAGAGGGGTTCATAGGAGGAGGATGGATTGCATACAGGGACAGACCAATCAATGGCTTGATTCCAATTCGTGTCATTTAGCTCCTCCTCAATACCAAGCATGTTCCATAATCTTTGGGCGCTGAATGGCAAGAAAGGGTTGGTAACGATGGCAAGGTATCGACAAATTCTCCAACCGAATGCGAGTGATGAGAGAGATTCAGTTCTACCTTTAGCATCAACTTCGGATTTAAGATGTTTCCAAGGGGTTGATGCTTGCAACAATTGGTTCCCATGTTGTGCAGCGGTCATTGCCGTTCGCAAGGCCTCTTTGTATCGATGCTTCTCGAGCGAGGNAGTCATGTCCGCATGCAATTGTTCAAGCGTTGAGCACATAGAGCTGTAGGTATCAATTGTATCAAAGGACGGTAAAGACTCACCGCCTGGTGTTTCTGGGAGACGGTTTGCAAGAGANAGTACNCTGTTGGCAAAGTTCCCATACGTCGCAATGAGTTCATTGTTAATACGATCGACAAATTCCTTCCAAGTAAAATCTGTATCGTGGGATTCAGGCATGTTNATGCTAAGATAGTAACGCAGTGTATCGGGGTCAAATCGATCCAAAAATGATGGAAGCCAGATTGCATGTTTCCTGGATTTTGAGAATTGGCCTCCACCTAACATTAGATATTCCATTGCAGGTACGTTGTCCTCCAAGCGGAGGTCTCCTGTCGCTGGTAATTCAACAGGATGATTTGCATTCTTTCCACTACGCGCATGATTGAGTCCCATCAGAATTGCTGGCCAAATAACGGTGTGGAACGGTACGTTGTCCTTGCCCAGAAAATAATAATGGCGTTGAGACAAACTGTCATTTTCAATCCACCAGTTTTCCCATGATGAGCCATCATCGTACTCTTCTGACCATATTTGTGAACACGTTAGATAACCTTGGACTGCTTCAAACCACACGTAAATGCACTTTCCATTCCAATCGTCTCCATCGAGAGGAACCTCAATACCCCACTCGAGATCCCGGGTAACCGCCCGCGGTCGCAGTCCCATATCCAACCACTGCTTTGTCATTGCTCGCACATTCGGCTTCCAGACAGAATGGTTGTTTGCTGCATGCTGCTCGAGTGCTTTTTGAAACAAGTCAAGGCGATAGAANAGATGTTCCNTATCTCGGATTTCGACAGGTAGTTCTGGATTCATTTTGGAAATCGGATTTTTTAGTTCATACGATTCGTACGTCGCTCCACATGAATCACATTGATCACCACGTGCACCGTCTGCACCACAGGAAGGACAGACACCTTCGATGTAACGATCTGGGAGAAACCGGCCACCACCGTCAGGATGAACCTCGAAATACTGCTGCATTGTCCTCTTTTCAAAAAAACCTGCATCATAAAGCAACTTGAAATTTGATTGAACTTTCTTTTTATGTCGAATATCTGTTGTTCGATTAAACAAAGCACCCCCATAAGCAGAGCCACGTGAATCGATGTTTGGCATCCATGTACATCCTAAATCAAGCAATGCTTTCGAGTTAACATTGTGATATTCATCGACGATGTCTTGCGATGANACGCCATTTTGCTCTGCTGTTACGGTGATTGGTGTTCCATGTTCATCCGATCCAGACACCATCAACACTCGGTTGCCTCGTGCTCTTTCGAAACGAGCATAAATGTCAGGAGGGAGATAGCATCCAGCAACGTGACCAAGATGAAGAGGTCCATTTGCATACGGCCAGGCAACACAAACCAGTACGTGTTCACCATCCGCCATGTTTGCCCCTAATCGGCATTGATTTTCAAACCAACCCCACCGTTTAACAGAAAACAACATTTTCAAGAAGCAGAAGGTCGTGGCCAAACCATCCAAAGGACAGGAGTTCCCGTTCAACATGAACCTTACTTTACTCATTTTTTACACAGCATTAGCCCTCGGTGTCTCGTTTCTTTGTTCAATTTTAGAAGCGGTTGTACTTTCAATTCCCAATACGCAAGTTGCTGTGTGGCAACGGGATGGGAACAGACGTGGTGATATTTGGGCGAAACTCAAAGCTGATGATGCAGTTAAGCCCTTGACTGCTATCCTAACGCTCAACACGATTGCNCATACGATGGGAGCTGCTGGTGTCGGTTCAGAAGTACAGAATCANTTTGGTAATGAGTATCTAACGGTAGCCTCGGTGATTCTCACCCTCGCAGTGCTTTTCCTCTCTGAAATCATACCCAAAACCCTCGGAACCGCATATTGGAAACAGTTGTCGTTATTCACTGGGAGAACACTTCACATCATCACCGTTGCACTCGTGTTTATTATTGCCCCAATTCAGTGGATGAAGAAAATCCTGCCAAGTGCCGATAGTCAACTTGTTACTCGAGATGATCTTGTTGCNCTTGCGGATCTTGGTGAAGAAGAAGGCGCACTCATGGAGGACGAAGAAACCGTCATTCATAACCTCTTGAGACTTCGTGAGATACCCATAACCGAGGTCATGACACCACGTGTTGTCGTCACTGCCCTGCAACAAGATTTGACCGTTCGCCAAGTCCTTGACGAATATCCAGTCTTACGGTTCTCGCGCATGCCCGTCTATTCAGAGACCGTTGATGAAATCCAAGGCTTGGTCATACGCTCTGAATTGTTGGTTGCAGCAAGTCGTGATGAATGGGACCGAAAAATCAAGGAGTTCATGAAACCAGTNCACTTCCTTACGACCCAACAAAGCGTTGATGTTGCGTTGGATATGTTGCTGGAACGTCGACAACAGTTTGCCGTTGTCCAAGATGAATTCGGAGGAACTTCTGGTATTCTTACAATGGAAGACGTCCTAGAAACACTCCTTGGTGAGGAAATTGTTGATGAACTGGATGAAGTTGATGACATGCGAGAATTGGCACGTGAACAAGCAACTTCAAGCGAAGAAGAGTGAGTTTTCCTCCATCCATTTTTTGATGAGTTCATCACGCATCTCATTTGAAGATTCATACGAATGCTTCAATTCTTCAACGATATGATACGAGAAATTCGATTGCCGGGTGGAGTGCACATCAATAAGGAGATCTGCATGAATTGTACCAAGCGTTTGGTCATGTTTGGCTTGTACGAGCAAGGTTGGGCATGATGGAAAACCCCACTTTGGTGTGGAGAGTTNATCGATTGAATCTACTGTGAATATCTTTTCATTTAATCGATTGTAGTATTTCAATAATCGATTCATCATGAATCCATGCATTGACGTTGGAATTTTCAGATATTCACAGGTTTGATTGTTTATGTACACGTAAGAAGTTACAGGCGACTCAAGTATCATTCCAAGAGCCTTTTTTGACGTTTCCAGTTCATCTCGCATTGTTCGTTGCGCAACAAAACCACCCAAGCTGTGACCGTGAATTAGAAATCCATTCTCGAGCATTCCACGAGAATCGAATATCCGAAGAACTTGTTCAAGATCATAACANACATGCAATGCTGCCCAATTCGATACACGCTTGTTTCCACCATGCGCCCGCATNTCAAACAGNACGCAATTGTATCCTAACTTCTCGTACAATGCNCTACGGCCAATCATATTAGAGGCACGGGAATTCCATCCATGGATAAGAAGAGCAAGCGGCTTGCCCTCTGTGTAGGATTTGGACAACCAGCGCACTGGATAACCAGCGACGAGATGTTCGTCCCACTTCCATCCTNCGGGAGGATCGTTGTTGGCTCGTCGAGTGGGTAATCTCAGCATAAGACAAAGACATACTGCAAACCANATATCAATCGCAACAATTGGAAGAAGGTAGACAAACCAAATCCANTCAAAGAAATANGATAGNAGCAATCCTACAACAATCCATGCAAAAGCGTGCGCNTAGAGAGCGGTAAAGCGATGTGAAAGCATGAAGATTGATTCCTTCAGTTATCGGCGTTGTCTTNCTCTTCAGCAGCATCCTCTTCGGTTTCAGCTTCTTCGGATGATTCCGATGCTNCTTTTTCTTCCTTCGCCTTCGCACGTTCTTCAACGCGCTTAGCATACTTTTCACCGAATTGGCTCATGCTTTCGAGTCGTGCACGGAATCCAGAGGTTGCCTTTTCTTCAGGAGCATAACGAACGAGATACGATCCAAACATTAGATCAAACAAACCTTGATTCAAATCGCTGTTGCGTGTAAACTGCCAATTAATGATCCAAAGAACCATGAATACTGCGCCAATAGAGGTCATAACAATCGGTGCTGTTCCACCATCTGAAATGGATCCAGCTTGCGTGAATACCATGACAAAACCAATGAGTGACAGTAGGCCAATGTTGTTAACGAAGAGTGAATGAAGAAACATCGGTTTTGTNCCATCGCCTCGGATGTATCTCGTAGACGAGGTGTACTGTCCAAGGTTTCGGCCTGTGTAAAACGGTAAGAAAATAGCATTGAACAACCACACCAGAATCGCTACAATAAACAGAATTGTTGTTTCCAACCCACCACTCGAACCACCGGTGAATGCGGACATGAACAATGCGCCGATAAGAACAGAAAAGTTTGCGATAAAATTGACCCACCAGCAGATGACCCGGCTTAATTTAGGTGCAATCTCAAATTCCGAGGAAAGTCCTGCAGGGCGCGCTTTCTTGACTTTCTGCTTCTTTTCGTTCTTGGCTTTTGCTGGTTTTGCTGGTTTTGCTNGTTTNGCTGGTTTTGCTGGTTTTGCTGCCTTAATGGGCTTTGCTGCCTTGACTGCTTTGGCGGTTGCCTTTTTTGCAGGCTCCTTTTCGTTTGATTCAACTTTGTCGAGTAGTCCCATATTCTCGCCTCATTCATGTGTACATTTCAGAAATTTGCTTGTAGATGGCAAAGTCACCGGATTCTACGAACGTTGTAATCGAATCGTCGGGCATGTTTCCGAGTTGTTCATCNATGAGCCNGAAGAATTCACCTCGTCGCTCATCATCGATGGCACTAGGATCTGCTCCGACTTCCTTGAAAAGATCAAAACCATCGGAAGCCAAAAATTCCTGAATAGCNTCCTCGGGTAGTTCATCTCCAAGCAAGTCATTGACAATTGTGAAGAATTGCGCAAACAGTTCGTCTGCCTCATCCATGGTTGCTTCTTCNGCATATGCCTCGTCATCTTCTTGTTCTTCGGAACCTGTTTCTTCTGATACTGTGGCTTCGACTGGAACGGATTGACTCATGAGAGAACGGCGCTCTGCCATGAGTTCCTCTAATTGCGGAACCAACACACGAAGGGTGTCTTTGTCTCCTGCAGCTTTTGCAGATTTGTATTGAGGTTTTAACTCGCGTAGCTTATTTTCTACTTCTGTTAAACGATCCGTCTCTTCTTCATCAAGGAGTTCAACAACGGGTGCGTTGCGAGTCTCATTGAGTGCGTCCTCACGTTCCTTCTTTCTCAAAACGATGATATCACGNTCGAGTGAATGACCAAATCGATCCGCATATCGATCGAGGAGAGAACCGGANTCACCNGATCCAAGTCGATCGATTGCCCCGTAAATTTGCGGTAGTGGTTTTGCAGAGCGTTTTGCCCACAATTCACCGTACTCGTTGGAAGCTGGTTCAGTTTCTTTGGGTAGTGCAGGTTCGGGAGTGGGCGCAGGGGCGCTAGGGATCGGTGCAGGTGTAGGTGCTGGTGGTAATTCAGGCTGAGGAAGTGGCTGAGGCATCTGAGCGCCAGGCAGTGGGGGGAGTTGAGCACCAGGGAGTGGTGGCATACCCGGTAAAGGTGGTAGTGGTGAAGGCGGAGTCTGTGGAGATTTGTCCTTTTTTCGACGTCGCATTCACTCACCTCTATTCAACTGGATGCTATTCTACCCTTGAACCTTACCACAATTAGAACAAGAAATTGCATGTCTAACCTTCTGAATGATTAAACCAATTTGGCCCAACCTTTCAAACTGAGAAATGTTGCTGCAGATTCAGACACATGCAATTTATCCCCACGAGAAACATCGTGTTGTGTTTCTCCAAATCGAAGGATTGCATCATCAACAATTATTTCCAAATCGATACGATTCTCATCACCAAACACNAAGGCTTCGCTTAGCGGATCAAAAGGATTCGAGCCATCCCGGTCAAGTCGCTCAAGAGGGAACTCTGTTACGCGCATCCCNGTCTTNCCATGNAGAGAGGTGGGCCAACGTATTTGACGACGTACATCGATTGTTACAACTTCATCNGTTTCTCCTGCCGCGCCNAGCACGATTGATGCATCGGACTTAACCAAATCCAAAAATAAACCTTGATGAGAACCTAGTCGAGAAATCTGACCGCTTGCAACGGATTGGCGGCGCTCTTCATGGAGAAACATGTCAGCTAATTTCTGAATACTCGCGGGGCCTTTGCCAGGTTTTCCCTCACGTTGTAGATTTTCTTTGAGGCCGAGGTGTAACCCCTTCATGACACGGGATGAATGTTCATTTCCTTCAGCGATTGTCACAAGTTTTTCGATTAAGGTTGGTATTTGATTGCGGATTCTTTTCGTCCAACCTTTTGCATTGGGATCACTGAATCGAGTAAGGCCACCATGGACGTCAACACCTTCACCACGAATGTGGGAAACCAACTCACGGCGTGCTTCTGAGTCCAGATGAAACAACGACGGGTCACGGTAATGTAAATGGAATCCACGATGCCCAGAAAATGTAACCTGCAGAAAAGATTCATCAAAACCAAATTCTGGTTGGAGAAAATCGTTCCATAGAGAGTGTGCTTGATCACGTATTACATCCAACATACCAGGAAAGTCCCGATCAGTAACGCCAGGGAGGTGATCTCCATCCAAATCAAAGATGAGATCTGCTCCATGCCACAGTTTGTCGTTCATTTTCAATTCGTAAGGTTTCTGCCAATAAGCAGTAGAATAGAAGCATGAATGCATNGCTCGCTCAGACAAAAATTGTCGTAACTCATTCTCGNTCCTAAAGGCTTTGTGACGCAAGGGAGGAGAGCCTCCGAAAGGTATGAACATCCACTCCCTTTTCGGCATACGGGGTGGTCGCCAGAANGTCGATGTACGGTAATATTGACCAAATCGATGTGCGAAACGCGCCCATCCGGTCGAAGACATAATCATGCCTANCGTTCACAGTTCTTGAACGCAACCCTACTCATTTTTCATGTAGAATTTCTGCTCGGTTTGGCCTACNACGGTAACCGTGTCTGCACCGGTTATTTCGACATAGTGGGTCCAACAGTAGTAATGCTGGTTGTGGACCATGGCATTTCCAAATGTCAGGCGAATTCCGCAGGTGTGGCAACGTGGTCCAATTTNACCGTTCGGAGCCTGTGCGAGCTGGACATGTTCATTGGGCATCTTCTCACCTGTTTGTTCCTGAGGGTCACGGTTCTAAAATGTCGTGATGGATTGAGGTCATTCAGGAACGGAACTCTTGCTGACCCAGTCGAGCAAATCGAGAGCCACTTCGCAAGATTCGCTCACCTCAGGGTTCACATCCGTTAGATGCTCCCTAAGGATGTTGACAGCGATTGGATTTCCAATTGCACCAAGGGCTTCTGCAGCCTCATGTCTTACCATCACATGCTCNTTTGGATCGGAAAGCACACGACTCAATGTCGGGATAGCCTCNTCTTGTTGCATTTGCCCCAATACGTATGCCAATTCATGACGTAGCAAAGCACTNCTGGAGCCAAATGCTTCACACAATGCCAAACAAGATTCTGGACTTCGTATATTCCGGAGTTTGAAAACGGATCGCATTCGTTGGAACATTTTTTCNTTTTCATCCAAAAGGATGCTACGAAGCGCATCCAGCTCAGTCGTTTCGGAAGGTGGAGCAGGATCGACTGAACCGAATTCACTCATCTGTGGCCGCTGGTTCAAAAAAATCACTCCGCTGCGCCGATGAAGGTTAAACTCGCAGTGTCAAAGTCTTTGCGAATCATGCCTAATTCTTGACCTTCTTTGAGGAATCTACGNATGGAGGAACGACCCTCTGGTTTGTAATCNATGGTTCGGTCGTTAACGTACATGGTGACAAATTTCTGGTTGGTTTCATCGTCGATTCCACGACCCCATGCTTTTGCAAATTCGAGGGCTTCCTCAGGATGCTCAATCGAATGTTCGATGCTCATCTTCGTGTACATCGTAATGTCTTCCATGATGTCTTTGCCAAGATCACGACGGACGACGTTGCCACCCAATGGCATCGGCCAGCCATCCGTGCGGTTATTCCACCAAACACCAAGATCAATCAAAACGTTAAGATCATGTTCGACATAGGTCAATTGTCCTTCGTGAATGATNAACCCGCATTGATAGGTGTCATCGAGAATTCGAGGGATGATTTCATCAAAAGGAACAACTTCAACGTTTACGTCGCCCCATGCCAATCGTAGGCCAAGATAAGCAGAGGTTTTCAAACCAGGTACTGCNATAATCGACGATTTAGCATCTTCAAGTGACAAGCCTTTTTTTGANACAATCATCGGACCGTATCCTTCTCCCATCGAGGCACCGCAATTCATGAGTGCATAATTTTCAGCGATGTCGGGGTATGCATGAATCGAGACTGCTGAAACTTCAAGTTCGCAATTCATGGCGCGGTGATTAAGNGTCTCGATGTCTTGNAATTCATGGACAAAATTGTAACCAGGTGTTGGGAATGCGTTGGTTGTCATAGCGTGGAACATAAACGCATCATCAGGATCCGGGGAGTGTCCTATGCGTACGATGAGGTCCCCATTCTCGTCACGGGGTAGTTTGGCCATATTCTTTCCAACGCCATTCACTTCAAGAACCAACCGCTTCATTTTGAAAACAAAGCACCTTNTCAATTAACGGATTGTTTATGTAAGTGTTAACCTAGTTCGGAACATGGAAAGACGAGCATTGTTGAAAAACGCGCTCGCTGTTGTTCTTGTTTCCGTCACGATGTTGGGTTCAGTGGGTGCAACTTCGACCAGTGGCTTCTTTTTCATTGAAGCATTGGAAGTCGAAGATGCGGATTCAGGTGCAAGGACCATAGAAATGGATTCTGAAGGGCACATCTTCGCCTCATTCGGTTCGATTTTGTACAAAATGACTGAATCTGGTACCATCATTGAGGAACGAGTATTTTCTAATGAAATTACAGCTACTTCTATGTCNCCGGACAATTCGAGACTNGCTTTAACTGTCCGCTCCGCATCGAGTGGTACTGATTCAGTGTTTGCTATTTCCACCGGTGATCTAAGTACGATCGTTGCAAGTGACGCCACGAGGATGAATGCTGATTTGCTTGAATGGTCACCTAATGGTGCAGAACTCTACACCAATGCNCCAGACAACGGCATTTTGCAACTCAGTCGAGAAAACCTAGAACAAGAAGCGGTTTACACCGGGAATCACACCGGTCCAATGGCCTGTGTGGACGTGTCAGAAACCACCGGAGCGGTCCTGACAGCCGATGAGAATGGTTTGATTCAACTATGGGACAACGATGGTGAAGTCGTCCACCATGAGATTCTGTTGCAGTCTTTGATTTATGATTGTCATATTGGAGCCAATGATGAATTTTTCTCTGTATCAACAGCTGANGATGGAATTCGAAAATGGACTTTCGGNGGTTCNGAATTGAAGCCGATAGACGTGAACGATGCATTGCGATATCAATTCACATCTGACGCAAACATCCTCATCGTCCACAAGAATTCACCAACGCAACANCTCTTCACATACGATGCANTGAACGAAGAGATTCTCGATGAAGTCATGATGTTTCACAACTTTGATGATTATGTCCTTCGATACAATCAGTTCAATTCACTTGTGAACATTTACATGAATTCGGACGTAGACAACGTCGTAAAGTACGGACTAGAAGTATTTCGCGAAGGANTAGGAGAGTCTGGCACCGATACTGACGGCGATGGCATTCCTGACTCCATTGATTCTGATGACGATGGTGATGGAATTGAAGACAACTGGGATCTTAACTGCGATAACATAGGGATTGCTTGTGAACTGTTACCGGATGAAAATTTTATTCGNACCATAGACTTGGAAATTAATTCTACACATACCAAAATCAAACAATCATTNACTCTAAACAAGAAACATTCGTCGAGCATCCGAAATTTGGCTCGTTATTCTTTGGACGCTGATATCAAACTGATTGAATCTGAAGCCCAATTGTTTGCGGATTCGATTTGCGCCAACATGGATTTAGAACAACTCACTGAAACGATGTTAGCAACGTTTGAATTTAGCAATACAACACTGAGTTTTGAAGAAATGTATTGTACAATTGAAGATGGTATGGTCCTTTACGCCGCAAACGATGCGATATCCCAAATACGATACTCTGTGGTTCTTGTGTTTGCATTCAACGCCAGCACTCCAATGGATGGTCTCGTTCTGGAGGTACAGAACAGCCGGTTCCCGTCCGATGGTAGTATAACTGAATTAAGCGAACAGCACCCACTTGCAATAAACGTCTACGGCGGGGGCATTGAGACGATGGAGTACGTTCCTTGGCACATTCAGGAGGATAAGGTCACGTTTACATTACAATCAAACGAANTCGATTCCGATTCATTGGACCCAACCTCGATATTGACATCATTTTCGGTGATCNTTTTCNTTGTGTTGACGATGGTCACCCTAGGTATCGTAGCGTTTTTACTCACAAAACGAGGTTCTCAGCAAAACGCATACAACATCGTGCTTGACGACGAAGATGATGATTACGTAGATGAATACGTAGATGAGAATGAATCGTACGANTCAGTGGACAATACTACCGATCAAAGTGTTTCGATAGACGATACGCAAGACAATGCAGAACCAGAACCAATCCGACCACGTCGTAGAAT
This sequence comes from Methanobacteriota archaeon, assembly GCA_002698145.1. Classification (GTDB taxonomy): domain Archaea; phylum Thermoplasmatota; class Poseidoniia; order Poseidoniales; family Poseidoniaceae; genus MGIIa-L2. Next base: position 70,150 of record NZVG01000029.1, read on the forward strand.
TCAACGATCAAAACGCAAGAAGGTTACAGTTCAGGGCACTGAACCAAATGATGCAAAAAAGCTTCTTGAATCCTCATCAAATGAAGTTGTGCGAAAACGCAGAGCCCGTAGGTCTGAGCATGATACAGTCAAAACCAAAAAGAGAAAACTAAGCGATTCTCAAACAATCGATGTGCAACCAAGGAAACGTCGTGCGGTAAAACGGTCGCCATCAGGCGATGAGAGCATGGACGAAACACTGAAGCGTTTTGTTTCAGATTCACCANAGGAAAGATAGTTCCTCGTCCATTCCACAACATCTGGTCAAATATTCCCGCAAGCCATCGACGTGCTCACGATCGAGCCGATTGAACACTTCACCAAAATATCGGTTGAGTCGGTCCATCGACATNTCCGAATGTTGGTGCGCATGAAGAAGAACTTTTTCTCGTGTAAGAGGATTTCTTTCAAACGAATCTAATCGAGACATGAGAGCTCTATGAGCTTCTTGGACGATTTCCAAGGGTGTGTCTTTACGAGCAGCGAATACGCCAAACACCATTGGTTGCCCGGTAAGTTCCAACCAAGCTTGTCCAAGATCTAAGCGAACCAAATCAGGGTTGGTTTTAGCACAATCCAATGCTCGGTCACCGATTAACAATGCACCGTCACAACGTTCGAGCATCGTATCCAAATCTGGACCCATTTCAACGGGCCTGGGATCGATTCCGCGTTGTTTGAGTAAATACTTCAACAATGCTACAGATGATGAAGAATCAGTTGGCAAGGCAATGTCACGCATTTCTTCAAGCGGTCTGTTACCGAAGACAAGCACGCTTCCGACCTCTCCTTTTGAGCAAATTCCTATTTCCGGAACAAGTGCCAATTCATCGTGATGCTTGGCAAAGTCTGCGGCAGGTATTGGCGCAAGAACGCAGTCTTTCCGCAGTAGATGTCCGGTCAGCCACGAAGGTGGTGCAGGTAGGACGTGATACGAATCATCCAATCCAACGAAAAGTGGATCACAATTCATGAATGCNACACGACCAATCGTTTTCATCCAACGGGGTTTTTGTTTNATCATTCAATTCACCTCAAGCCATCGGCAATCGTATGATTGGTTTTGGTGCAACATACTCCTCAAACTCAGTGTATGTTGTGTTTCGTTTGATAGGGATACAACCAGCATTTCGAACGAGTTTGGACAGTTGTTGCATGTCGTGATTGAGTGGTGCAGTAGAGCCTGCAAGATGCATGATNGATTCTTGTTGTACAGTACCATCGATGTCGTCTGCACCAAATTGCAGAGCTAATTCAGCCAACTCGTCACCGATGTTCATTCGATATGCTTTGATGTGCGGTATCGTATCCATGAGAATTCGGGATACAGCGATAACTCGTAAGATTTCTTGACCGGTAGAAAGTTGTGCCATCGGNAATCGAGTTGAATCCGGTAAGAACGGATACGGTACAAAGCACTGGAAGCCATTGGTCTGCGAGGCTAAATCACGCAGTTGGAGAATGTGTTCGACACGTTGTGTTGCAGTCTCAATCGTTCCAAAGAGCATGGTGCAATTGCTGGGGAGTCCTATCTCGTGTGCGGTTTGATGGATATCGAGGTATTCTTGACTCGACTCTTTTCCATTGCAAATGATTGCACGAACATCATCATCAAGAATTTCTGCACCACCACCCGGTAATGACGTGAGACCTGATTCTTTGAGTNGGAGGAGTGTCTCTTTGATNGTAAGATTTGATANTTGAGCGAGNTGTTTTACCTCGACAGCAGTTAATGCTTTGATGGAAATGTGGGGGTGCTCTGAGCGGATTCGCCGGAACAGATCAGCATAATGATCTACTGTCCATTCAGGATGGAGTCCTCCTACGGAATGAACCTCGTTGACGTATGGAGAGAACTTCGATAATTCCTCGAGATAATTTTCGATGGACAATGCATATGCATCATCTGCTTTCGGACCTCTGCGAAAAGCACAAAAGCGGCANGCTAAGACACAGATGTTCGTTTGATTGATGTGGACATTTGAATTAAAATACGCACGTTCTCCAAACATCGCTTTTTTGTGNAGAAGTGCTAATTGTCCGAGTTCGAATAAATTAGGCTCAGAGAAAAGTGAGAGACCATCTTGTTTGGTGAGCGGTTTATCGTCAAGAATTTTATCAACAATGCCTTGCAATGATTCAGACCAGTCGATTTGACGAAGGTTGGATTTCAATACCTGTCTCCATTCTGGGTCTCTGTCCGCCAACAAGGAGGTTGAGGACCACTCAGTCATACCGTTGCCTCGGATTCATTCTTCAAGAAGATGTGGTTGCTTCCATAACTTAGCGGCGAACGTTGAAGAAGCCAGAATTTAGCATGAATTTTCTGAATTCCTCGACTAAGAATACCGTCGATGCTACTGCTATCAACACGATCCAATCAACACCTTCCAACGGAGTTGTGCTCAATAAATTACCAAACTCTATTCCTATCAATGGGAGTGGGAACGTAGCAAAATGAACAAACATAAACAGAAGGAAACCTGAAGCTAAAATAGCGTAATTAATGGCTCGGTTGGAAAACAATCCGAGTGTAAAGAGGCTCTCTTTTTCCGATCTGCAATTCAANACGTTAAACAACTGGAAGACAATGAATACCGCAAATGTCATTGTTTGTGCATCAGCAAAGGTTGTCTCCGCGTAGTCATTCCACGCTTGCACATCAGATTCTACACCAGCGTTGCAACCGTCAACAGAGAAAGGAGCCTCCAATTCGTCCGTGGTTGGTGCNANNCTGCANTCGTTCCCNTANACACCTCCTCCAGCAAGGTAGAAGACGATNANNGTACCNATAACCATGACTGCNCCAAGNTAGAANATNAGNCCTATGTCACGTGAACTCGGCAATCCCTCATCGACTGGTCTTGGCGGACGTTCCATAACGTTTCCATGCCGTTTCTCAACACCGAGCGCTACCGCTGGTGGTCCGTCCATGAGGATGTTGATAACGAGAATTTGGGTAGCGGTAAGCGGCAGTTCCCAACCAAAGATGAATGTGGAGATTACGATAAGCGCAACGGCAGCAACATTCGTTGAAACTTGATANCGTACAAAATTCCGTATGTTTTGATAGATCTTACGTCCCTCTTCGACAGCATGCACAATGTTTGCGAAGTTATCGTCTTGAAGAACCATGTCAGCGGCATCTTTGGCAACATCCGTCCCCGCAATGCCCATCGCAATGCCTATGTTTGCTCCTGACAATGCTGGAGCGTCGTTAACACCGTCACCTGTCATTGCTACAATTTCACCTTGCTCCTGCAACGAGGAAACGATTCTCATNTTTTGNTCCGGTGTNACNCGNGAGAAGATTGCTTTTTGAACAGATTCAGAGAGATCTTCATCGGACATTGACCGTAAATCTGCCCCACTCACGGGTTCAGCATCAGCATCAGATATGTTGAGTTCTTGGCCGATTGCAGCGGCAGTCATGTGATGATCACCAGTGATCATTTTCACCTTAATTCCAGCTTCTTGGCAAATCCGAATAGCATCTTTGACTTCAGGTCGAGGTGGGTCCATAATCCCAACAAGNCCTAGGAAAATCATGTTGTTTTCAACCACTGTAATGTCTGTAAAGTCCTCATCAGCACCAAGTTTCCGGGCAGCCAGCGCAATAACACGCATGGAATGTGAACCCATCTCTTCGTTGCGTGAGGAGGCTTCTTTCAGATCTTCATCGCTGATTTCTACCAATTCTCCATCAAGATATCGATGGGTNGTGATTGGAACAAATCCGCCTGCTGCACCTTTGGAGAAAACCCAACGCTCNCCCTCATAATCATGAACAACAGACATTCGTTTTCGTTCTGTGTTGAAAAAGAATTCATGCAAGCGGGGATGTCGTTGAGAAAATTTTCGTACATCNCCGTTTAGTTTCCAACCCAGCACGGCGCAAGCAGAGTCGGTTGGATCCCCAATCGCTGTCCAAAGATTGTCTTGTTTACTGATTTGAGAATTGTGGCAGAGAGATAAGCACGAAGCGAGGAGACGAAAACCTGGATTTGATTGGAGTTTTGCCATNGAATCTTCATCGAGTTTATCCTCTCCCTGCATGAGTGTTCCTTCAGGATTGAACCCATCACCAGTGACGCTGTAGTAGCCATCGACGGTGTGAAGTTGTCGAACAGTCATTTGATTTTTCGTGAGCGTGCCCGTCTTGTCAGAACAAATCACGGTTGTCGAACCAAGGGTTTCAACTGCTTTCATTCTGCGAATAATGGCCTTGTGCCTTGCCATGTTCCGCATGCCCAAAGCCAATGTAATAACAAGAATAATCGGCAATCCTTCGGGGACAATCGCTACAAAAATCGCAATTGCAGTAATAAATTGCGTAATCGCAACATCTCGCAACGGTTCCGANCCACCATAAGCAAGGACGAGTTTGATCGATACCAACAAGACAGCTACAATAAGGGCNATGAAACCNANNAATCTTCCGAGGGATTCGAGTTTTAATTCCAATGGGGTCTTCGGGGTTTTTGCTTCGGAAATATCGCTTGCAATTCGACCCAGCTGGGTTTTCATACCTGTCTCCACAACCAGACCGACCGCACGACCTGAGGATACAGTCGTCCCCATGTACATCATGTTCCGCCTGTCTGCGAGAAGCGCATTAACGTCCATAGGGTCGATGTGTTTCGTAATAGGTTCCGATTCACCAGTCAATGCAGATTCATCAACCCTGCATTGATACACTTCTAACAATCGTAAATCTGCAGGTACATTGACGCCTTCCTCCAATTTGACAATGTCACCAGGTACGAGATCTGTGGTGGGAATTTCCGATTCAAACCCATCGCGCAGCGTAATGGAATTGGAGACACTCATCTGTTTCAGGGCATCCATGGCTTGTTCTGCTTGTCCTTCTTGCCAGAATCCAAAGAACGCGTTCGCTGTCAGAACCAAGAAAATGAAGATGGCATCGCCTGGGTGATCTGGTTTGATGGCAAGTGCAACCAAAGCAGCACCAATCAAAAGATAATTGAGGGGATCGTTGTATTGTGAGAGAAATCTCAGAAAGGCTGACGTAGGTTCAGGCTGTTCGAGTTGATTTGGGCCGTATCGTTGCATCCGCGCGTGGATTTCGCCCTGCGACAACCCGTTGAGGTCAGCATCCAAAACCGAAAGTGCCTCCTCATTCTTCATCGAATGCCAGTTTTGCTGGACCATAGAACCACCTCAGACACCCAAACGGAGGTCTGTACGTGTCCCTACTCTGGCTGCTTTATGATTTTGATGGAGGAAATCCCATGAAAATAATGGGAACACCAATATGAGATTTGACAGCCGAATCTTTCTCAAACTTTGTTGGGTAGGGTCGTTCATGTCCGCTGATGATGGACCCTATATTCCAGCGGACCAAGAGCCAAAGGAATTGACGGTACGTGTCCTGATTGTTGGTGTCCTTTTGGGGATCCTCATGACCGCTGCAAATGCCTATCTCGGGCTTTATGCAGGAATGACTGTTTCTGCGAGCATTCCGGCAGCGGTTATGTCAATGCTCATACTCCGAAGTTTCTTCAAAGACGTAAGTATTCTCGAGAACAATGCAGTCCAAACAATGGCGAGCGCTGGTGAATCTTTAGCAGCGGGAATTATTTTCACCGTACCAGCAATGCTCGTCATCGGCATATGGATCGACATTGAGTGGTTTCCAACCTTGGCCATTGCATTGTTGGGAGGTTTGCTCGGAACAATGTTTACCATAGCATTGCGACGTCTTTTCATTGTCGAGGAAGCCTTACCCTACCCCGAGGGCGTTGCTTGTCGGGAAGTTCTTGTTGCCGGCGAGGAAGGCGGGAGTGGTGCTCTTGCGATCGTTTACGCCCTCTGCATTGGTGGCTTATACGGGTTGATGGTCAAGGGATTCAAGGCCACGCACCACACTGCTGAAACCGCTTTTGAGGTCATGAAAACCAGAATTTATGCTGGTGCCGATTTGTCTGTAGCCTTGCTTTCTGTAGGCTTTATTGTCGGCATCCGG
>NZVG01000030.1 GCA_002698145.1 Methanobacteriota archaeon
TCTTGTGGGTGTGACAGGAGGTATCGCTGCTGTTGATACGGTACGTCTCCTTCGTGAAATGCGAAGACATGGCGCTGAAATGCTTGTAATCATGACCGAGAGTGCTCAGAGAGTGATTACGCCACTGGCGGTCGAATGGGCTAGCCAGTGCGAAGTCATCACGGACTGGGATGGTGATATGAAGCAGTTGGAGGATGTCGATGCGATTCTTGTGGCTCCAGCGACACGCAACACGATTGCTGCACATCTTCATGGTATGCAGCAAGGACCGTTGCTAATGGCCCTCAGTGCTGCTCGATCTCGTGATACGCACGTGCTCATGGTTCCAAGTATGCATGCAGACCTTGCAGATGATCCAGTCACAGACGACATCGTCGAACGTTTACGAGAAGAAGGAATTGATGTCCTGTGGGGTGACTTGGAGGAAGGGAAGCGGAAAACACCCAACCATGAACACGTTGTCGCTCGCTTTGCCCATGGAATCAACGCAGCAGCACCCAACAGGAAGAGCGTCGTTGTAACCCTCGGAGGGACATATTCCCCGATTGATGATGTTCGTGGCATTCAGAACACCAGCTCGGGAGCGACCGGTTATGCAATCGCAGACTCCCTGTATCGACACGGACACGATGTTACCTGTGTTGTTGGGAAGACGAGTGTTCCTGAACCAGGTTGGCTCCCTCTTTGCATTCCTGCCGAGAATCCAAGCGATATGTTGGCTGAACTCAAGGCTCTTGCCAACGATGACATTCAGGCTTGGGTGCACACGGCCGCCGTTCTTGACTACATTGTGGAGTCACCAGCAGAAGGAAAATTAGCAAGTCAGCAAGGACCTCTTCATGTCAAATTGGTGGAAGGTGCGAAACATATTCAAGAATTGAAGGAGAAAGTACGTGGTTCAACAAGAATCGGCTTCAAGTTGGAGACTGGAATCAAACAACGTGACTTGATTCACCGGGCAACGGCCCAAATCGAGCATTCTGAGATGACCGCAGTCGTTGCTAACCGGTTGGAAGATTTGGAAGACACCACAAAACCTCGTGGTTACCTCGTGGACAAACAAGGAAGTCACTTCGTTCTAGAAACACAGTTCGATCTCTGCGACGCTTTGCGAACCATCATCGAACGAGGCGATTGATTTGCGTCGTTTTGCTATCATTGGTCACAGAGCGATGAGCAAGGGAAAATTGCCTCTCAATGATCTCGCTGGAGGGGCAGGGCGGATGGATGTCCTCATCCGAGCCGTGATGTCTGCCCTCCTGACATCCCATGGTTTGCGGCCCGATGTTGAAGTTATTCTTCACTTACAAGGCGGACCAGGCCCGCACCGTAGGTTGAAATTTGTTGGTTCGGAATTACGAGGCTTTCATGCTGAAGAGCGAAGCGTTGCTGGGTTGATAGCAAAAGCAATTCAACAACCGATGCCCGCCATTGGGCAGTGGACTGAGCGCACTCCGGGACTGTACGATGGAGGGGGAAAATTGTCGCAGACACTCAAAGAATGGAGCGATTCTGTTGTGGTTCGCCTTGACGCGGACGCAGAGCGACTGTGGAGAGAGGGTGGTTCGATTCCAATTTCTTCAAAGCCAAACCATCCATCGGTCGCATTCCTACTCTCCGATGACCAACCACTCGAGACGAATGAAGGTACAGCAAGATCTCTCGGGTCGACTTGGTTGCAAGGGCATCATGCCATTGCGATTTGTCATTTTTTACTCGATGAGGGCGTCGAGCTCAACCTTTGAACCAAGTCGGGTGTCCTGATTCATCTTGACGAAGGGCAAAAGCAAGCAGTTCATCGTCCAACGTCAGTGGATGTGTTTGAGGCCAAGTTGGAAGTGAGGATATGCTTGCATATCCTGCAGCGACAGAATCGCAATCACCCCTATCGACCATTTCGTTGTCGATGTAGGCAGCACCTATGGTGAAGATCGACTCCACGGAACCTTTCTCGCTTTCAGCAAATTTGACCGCATTTCGATACCATCGCATGCCCAAACGTGTTGTTTGATAGGACCGATTCCATTCTGGAGGAACGTTAAGATTGAGCATAAGCTCACCATGACGGAATGCACTCATAAGTTGTTGATCTGCTTCACTCTGGGAGCGTTGGGCTGCTTTTTTTGGCCAAGCAGAGACATGTTCCGAGCGAGCATCGATGTGAGGGCGGCAAAGATTCTTTGGTATTCTTGGAACAAGCGGAAGAACACGTTGAACAAGTTCTACGGTCGCTTCAATGCCGACCTGCATGCCTGAAGGGTCAAATGAGGTATAGGAACTTGCTATTGCTGGAAGTCCGTAGAGGCCTGCCTCCCTTGCTGCACCCATCGTTCCACTGTGGTAAGAGTCTTGAGAGAGGTTCGGTCCTAGGTTGACCCCTGAGAGGACCAAAGAAGGTTCAACATCGGGCAAGACATGTTTGAGACCGCCATCCAATGCAACAATCATCGTGTCGCAAGGTGTTCCATCCAGAGCAAACAAATGCACGCCGACGGTCTCGTCCAAGCCCCATTCTTTAATCAGTTCACGCCTGTTGTGCAAATCGATCGGTTTCCCCAGGTTCAATTGCATGCTGCACGCCGACTTGTTTGTTGATGGAGCAAATGCTACAAGTGGGATTCCTGCTGAATTCATCGCTTTGACAAGATGCTCAAAGCCAGGAGCTTCAATACCGTCGTCGTTGGTCATCAAGACCCACTTCTTTTCAGTCATTCATTCACCTCTAGCCGATTGTTGTTATCAATTGCTGTTTGCTTCGTGAATGATTTGTCGCTTGTTTCAGTTGATTGTTTATTGCTGGATACTTGAGACGGATTCAAAACAACCGCTTTTGGACGATTCTCAGGAGTCTCTTTTGCTAATGGTTCCTCTAGGTTCGAGGCAAGATGCTCACCGTAAACAATTGAAATGATCCCGACCATCAGAATCGGCCCTCCAATCCATGTCCACAGACCAGGAATCCCTGTTGAGAAGAACATCCATCCTATCAGGGAACCAAGTACGGGTTCGAGGGTAACGCTGATCGAAATAAGCAACGGAGAGACGTACTTTAANCAGTAATTGAGACCTGTATGTCCCAACACCCCAGCAATGATGGCAAGAAGTACAAACCANACCAGTGTCGAATGTCCGAAGTATCCGAATGCTCCNAACTCAGCATAATTTGATTCGAGCAACCATGAGGCAGGAATCANGAGGAATCCACCGATNAGNGTCACTGGAAAAGCGTAGAGAAACAGTGGCATCCAATCACGAAGGATGCGCCCACACACAATGTAACCTACCACGAAGACTGCCCCGAGAAAAGCGAGTTGATCCCCAAATATCGTCACAGAACGGTCACCCTGTACATCCCCTGTGTCGAGCATGGAGATAGCAGCGCCAACAAATGCTGCAATTCCTCCAAGAAGCTCCAATCGGTTCGGTTTACGGACAAAGAAGAACATACCAACNAGTATCACCAATGGATGAGCAGTAACAAACAACAACGAATGTGTCAGCGATGTGTAATCAAGTGATGTTACCCAGAAACCAAAATGCAGGGCAAGAAAGGCACCGCTTGCAAGAACAATTTTCACCGTTGTTGGCTCAACGAGTTTTGAACGAATTTCCGATTGCGTGTTGCTGAATTGCCACAATGCAAGGGGAGCAAGAAGTAATGCCGTCAACTGCAAACGCCATGAGGCCCGCAGCAGGGGTGGTATTTCATCGACATGAGTGAAAATCGCCCCCGCACTGGAAACACCACAGATGGCAACGCCAAGAACCAACCAAACATGTGTTGGAATGGAGCCGTTACGCATNCTGGTCACGACTCGTTGACCAACTCAGCCTCGAGTACCTTCGGAGCGCCGATTACACCTGCTCGCTTGAAGAGGGCGTAGATGATGTAGCCAATACCAACGTTGAGTCCAACAAAGCCGCCCATTCGACCAAAGTACCATGCTGTACCATNGGGATCTGGAACAAGCGTGTCGATGAAGGATAGAATNCTCGATTCAGTTCCGAAGAAAGCCTCTCCTGTCAACAGACCTGCAGCAACCATGAATGTGCTGAGGAGAATGAGAGCTCGTTTCTTTTCCGCTTCGGTTGCTCCTTCCTTTTCTTTGATTGCCTCAATCTTTGGCTTGAGTTTCTTCTCTTCCCACTTGTCACGGCTGTAACCACCGATGAGCATTGGCAGCGTGTGTGGAACGTCNAGGTACATACCAAGACCAAACGAAGTACCCATTCCTGTGACCCACTCAACAAACATACCGAGAAGGAAACCAAGTCCGAGGAGATACAAATCACCTTGACCTTCAGCAAATATGACAGAAAAAGTTGCGAAAGCGTTGGCTTGTGGTGCGATCAAATCAATACGTCCTTCAGCAAGTTGTATGGAGAGGAAGATGGCGACTGCAGCACCAATGATTGCACCAGGAACGACACCCATGATGTTCCCTTTCGAAATGTGATAAGGCCGGTTTCCGATGTAAAGNCTGTTTTTGTAATCACCNATCACTGTGCCGGACATTGAGATTGCGGAACCAAACACAGTTGTACCAACAAGTCCGAGCAGAACAGCATCTTGTTTNCTCAAGCCAAGAGCCTCGTCGAAGTTGAGGAAGATTCCGAGCAGCATGAGCAGGACGATGAAAGAAGTTCCTGAGACTGGCTCAATACCCGTTTCACCCATGACACGCACAGCGATGGCCCCCAAGAGGAATGTGGTCAAGATAAGGACCGTTGCGAAAATTATCGCAGCAGCAATCGGGAATCCACCCACCCAGAAGATGATGATCATCGAAAGGAAGGTCAGACCCATGAAGATTGGAATATGCATCAAAGGCCATTCATACCAGCCCTTTCCTTCCATGTACTCTTGTGANCCTTCNCCNCTGAAGGCTGCGCCAATGTCCTTGAAGATGTTNGCAAACGTTCGCCACATCTTTGCTAGACCAAACATTCCACCACCAACAATTGAACCGATTGCTATCGTACGAACCGTCTTTGAGAAAGCAATCATCTGCAGGGCTTGACCACCCTCACTTGCATAGGATTGTATTGGAACGTTTGCCTGCATGGTCGCATCGTACACAGGGAANTTGCTGAACACGGCCAAAGGTACGAGGAAGAACCAACCAACAAGTGTACCGAGATTCACCAAAAAGGCAACACGGGTTTTCATGAACCAACCTATGGCGAACATCGAAGGCGTNAANGCGACACCAACATACGTGTATGCAAAGGGATTCCACGCTGTATCTTCAGACCACTGCGTGTACTTCTTTGATGAGCCGTCTTCATAGATTCCAGATGGTTGGTGAATTTTTCCAGCACTGTAGAACGATGCAAGCCCAATATCGCCAACGTGCGCGGTCTCTGCAAGCCAATCCATGACCGAGAGTTTCTTGTCCGAAAGCCATATCAGCGGATACTCGATCAAGAACATTCCGACCATGGTAATTCCAGTCCATAACCCAATTGTTTTCAAGGAATCACGAGCGTGTTCAACGGCTCCCGTATTCACGTCTGAGGCAATATCCAACATCTTCAGAGTAGCTTCGAATCCGGGTAGAGGAAGTGGATCTTCAACCAGCCAAACCCGCCTAAAGATGATGAAATACATGACGCCGAGGAAGCCTGCGAACATTGAAGCAACAATTGCAATAAACGCCAATCTGAATGCTTCTCCGTCTTCAAGTGTAATTAAGGGACCCTCAGCGAGTGAATATTGGGCTTTTGATGCCAACAGGAAAATGGCTGGGAAGGTGAAAATGAAACCTGTTGAAGCATGTGTTGCACCGGTTGTAGCCGATGTAGCAATGTTGACTTCAGATGGTGACCACTTGAGCGCCATACCGAGAAGATAAGCGATGTACCATGCCGCTGATATTGCTAATCCAAGTTTCAGACCAATGTAAGCTGTAACACCTGAAAATACAGCCCCAATGGCGATACCAATCATCACTTTCGATGGGGACCAGTGCGACACTTCGAAGGACTCATCAATATTTTTCTCTTCGAGGTATTGCTCAAGAACACCCGTATTGAGATTGTTGTACATCTCGTCGTCGAGCCAAGTAAGCGTTCCGTCCTCGATTGCTTTGAGTCCTTTTGCAGTAACCGGTTGTCGGTACGCTGAGCGTTGAACCGTTGAACCAGAATCAGATCCATCACTGGACACCCCAGATGGATTCAGGACGACCGATTCTGGAGGATTCTTGGATGCATCCTTCGCTGATTTATCGGCCACAGTATCCACTCCCCGTTGAGTATTCGTGGCGCGGACACTTGAATACAGTTGCCCTCAAGGGTTCAGATAATTCAAGCAAAGCTTGAGTTTTGTTGTCACCGATTGTGATTCTTGTGATCGAAAGGCATCGACGAAGACGTTGCTTTGAGACAAATCAGTTTGGAACTTGCGCATGTGTTTTTCATTTGGAAGAATCAGGGTTACTGTAGACAATCGGTCGTGCGGGAATACCCACCCATATNTCTCCGTCTGGAATCGACTTGCGCTTGGGTAGAACGGCACGATTACCAAGGACACAATTTTCACCAATTTTTGCACCTGGACCAACCATTGTATTCGCACCGACCGTTGAATTTTTTCCAACTGTAATCTTTTCAAGGACGATGTTTCCTTTTTCGACCAAATGGCCGTTCATCGTGGCGCCACCACCGACAACGACGTTGTCACCGAGTTCAACCAAGGANGGGTCGTTTATTTTNACTGAATTGATGTTCACATTTTTCCCAATTTTACAGCCGCCTAATCGGTAGTATGCATTCGCAAAAAAGGATGGAACAACGTGAACAAGAAACGGTTGCGTTGAGCGATGGAGTAATCCGCAGATTGCCCATCGAATCGTGGTCGTTGAACTAAGCGGTGCAACAATTCTCCCCTCAAATCGCAATCGGATAAGAAATTGCAGACTTCCAGAAAGAACCAGAAGAAGCAAACCCCATGTGATTACGGCGATCGATGCAGCGAACCCGGTCAAGAAAAGGTCCGGCCAGCTTCGATCACCGGGTCCAAACGATGTCAGCCAATCGAACACGTACAAGGCAGGAGCAACGGGCAACCCCCACACGAGTCCCATCATGAAGATCAGGACAACCGATAAGATGATCTGAATCTGTGGAAAGCCACGCATGGTACTCCCTCATCAGGAATTGTTGNCCGAAGCCGCTTCAGCACGGGCTCTGGCATCTTCTTCCTCGGCAACGCGTATCCCTTCTTCGAGATCGACTCGACTTGTGAGGAATGTTCCCGCAAGAATAACGATGGTTATGGTCAGAATCGCAACACGACTATCGAAGAGTGAACTCGCAATACCGTANAGGAATGTTCCTATCATTGCTGCTGACTTTCCAAGGAATCCAAAGAAGCCAAAGAACTCGGATGTTCTGGTCTCAGGAACCAATTGGGAGAACATAGAACGGGCCTGCGCACCTGCACTACCCATNGCAACACCAACAAACATTCCAAGGATAATCCATTGCAAGGACACATTGATGTTGAATGGCTCCCATACCTTGTCNCGCATGAATTCCGCATATCCATCGACTGGNCCACCNTGNTCAATGACNGTCGGGTGNCGATCGCCGAGTTCTGATTCACCAGAAAGGTCACCACCCACGAACAAAATTGAGAATCTATGGTCGCTTGTGTTTTCAAACGCAAGTTGGAGTGACGTTGCATCCTCGAGTCCAATTTGTTGGACATCTTCTTCTTCGGTGTCCTGTTGTCCAGCCAAAAATGAAGAAGCGATGATGCCCCCCACAACCAAACCAACCATGGCAACAATTCCGATCCAACCCAATTCCTTGCTTTGAATAAAGAGGATGCCACCGCCAATAACAGCAACAAATGCCAGAACAATCAAACAGACAATGATGCCTTGTCCTAGGGTACTATCTCCTTTATCACCGACACTGTAATCTGGCTCAGGGAAATATTCTTGGAAATTATCCCTGAATGCAGCGTCACCTTCGGANGTTTCACCAACCCAGTTTTCATACCCCCTATCGTAAAGAGTCGACATGTTGTACATTCCAGTAGAATTGTCCCACGTGAATGTAAAGTCGTATCGTTCCGCATCATCTGGAACACCATCGCCGTCCTCATCACCTGTTGGGTCCAATTCCAAAGGTGCAAAGCCTGCTGCCGCCACGGCCACGAAACAATAAATCAGCAGTGCCAACATAAGAGCAAACTTTGTCCCTTTGATATCAGCGAGCTTACCAAAAACAAGCGTCATCGGAATAGCAACAACGTTGACTGTCAATAGGAGAATAACGTTCATGCTTTGGTTGAGTCGTAGAACCGATTCACCGAATGCGCTTGCCATACTCGCAATTGTGTTTACACCGTCGTAGAAAAGAAGGTATGCGAGAAGGAAAAATGCGAGAACTTTGAATTTCTTAACCTCCAAGAAGGTCTGGAAAACTTGACCGTATGCAACTTTCGTAGCATTACCAAATCCTTTCCATTCCATTTCCTTTGGAATTTCAGGCTCTGGAGTCCATTTGAACATTAAAGCACCGAAACCCCACCACCATATCGCTGAGGTTGAGAAGATAATCGCCATCTTGAAGTTGGTGTCCCAATCGAGAAGCAAAAGAACAACCAAGTGGAAGATGAGAATCGATGATCCGCCGATGAATCCGTAAGCATACCCCCATGTCGATACGTGATCTTGGCATTTTCTTGGTGCTAGATACGGCATGAAGGAATAGTAAATTACGTTACCACCGGTAAAGCCAATCGTACCGATGGTGTACATCAGAGCCAATATGATGTAAGCTTGTGAGCCGAAATACGGCGCTGCACCCATTAGCGCAGTGAATAAAATACCAGCTACTGTGTACCATTTGAGTAGTTTTTTCTTTATTGGCATACGATCTGCTATCACACCCAGCGCAGGTGCTGTCAGAATTACAAAGAACATTGAGAATGTCAAAACGAAGGCGTAGAACGTATCTCCAGCTTGTGTTCCTGTAGCAGTGTTGTACAGCGCAGCCATCAATGCTGGAGCGATAACAGTCATTACTGTCAGAGCGTAAGCCTGATTGGCCCAGTCATAGAAATACCAGCCTTTCANCGCCTTNTTGTCATCATCACTCATNGNGTTCATGATCTCTTTTGTGGTCTTCATATCCCCTGAATTTGCCATCTCACTCATGGTATCCCCAGCCACACCATATCCGACTTGGTTTATGAAAGCAACACCTACGAAGGNATGAANCGCATCCNTTTGCGTTGATGCAACAAATCTTCAAACAGAAAAACCCGCAGCACTATACATGACAAAGCGCTTTCAGAAAATCTTAGTCACTGGATGTACAGGTTTTCTGGGGCGTCAAGTGACGCAGGAGTTTCTCTCGAGAGGGTACAACGTTCGTGGAACAACCCGAACACCAGAAGAGATGCACCAATCCATACTCTCTGATTTTGCGGCTGGAGATGCGTTGGAACTTCGNACCCTTGACCTCAACATGGATCAAGGATGGCAAGAGGCGATGGAAGGGATTGATGCAGTCATCCATACTGCATCCCCCTTCACCGCGTATGAGCCAAAGGACGAGATGGAGTTGATCCGGCCTGCTCGGGAAGGAACCCTGCGAATTCTCAACATAGGCTACGGTGAAGGGATACGTAAGTTTGTGATTACATCATCAACTGCTGCTATATCTGGCGCAACACCGACAAAAAAACACCAAACCTACAGTGAACGGGATTGGACCGATCTAAGCACCAAAGTTTCCGCCTATACAAAGAGCAAAACACTTGCTGAGAAAGCTGCCAGGGAATTTGCGGAGTCCAAAGAGGATGTAATTTTGACAACTGTGAATCCAAACGTCATCTTTGGACCGCTTCACAGTGGCCGGTCAGGGACTTCTTTGAGAATCATCGAAACAATCGTAAAAAGTTCATACCCTGGTTACCCAAAAATTAGCTTTGCACCTGTCGATGTTCGAGATGTTGCATGGATGCATGCAGAAGCATTGGAGAACAGTGAATTGGACGGTGAGCGACTCATGATGGCATCAACTCCAATCACCATGCCGCAAATTGCTCGTTGCCTGAAATCAAATGGATACAAAGTGCCTACAATGGCGCTTCCAAACATCGTAGTACGCTTCATGTCTCTGTTCATCAAAGAAGCAAGATTGGTCGCTCGAGGTTTGGGTACAACCAGTTACTACGATTGTTCGAACACCATCAAGAAAACCGGCTGGGAATCAACCAGTCATGAAGAGATGATTCTCTCCGCAGCAAAATCACTCGGTCTTCAATGATCACGAATGATAATGTAACGGCCAAGGGCTTCTTGCCACATAATTTTCTGNCCTGCTTCGATGTTCATTGCAGCATCAGCACTCGGCATTGGCAAAATCATCATCGAATAGTCACGATCGTTCATAGCATGAACTTCGTTGCCTTCCATGTGCGTGACGGTTGCAGTTCCTTTCTCAATCATCGGAACACTGATCGAGTCAGTAACNGTNCCNACGTGTGAAATTTTCTTGCCTGTGAAGATGCTTTCAAGGGAGAGACGTGCCTTTGCAGAACCGTGCTTACCGGGCTTAGACTTCGAAATGCTCAAAATTTTGTAGGCTTCATCATCAACAACACAAAATCGTCCAACTTTGAGTGTTCGGATTTCGACACGGTCGGTTCCTGGCATGAACCTACGCTGNAGTGGTGGCTTATGACAGTTCGGTTACCTAAGAAAGGATATCAAAGTTCTCGCACATCAAAACGCTGACCGGATTGTTCAGTTGTATGGTTNACGATTAGGTTGTGAAGTTTGTTGGCCACATCATCGGGATTCGTTAATTGTCCATCTCGGTGGTAGCCAACAAAGGATTCAACCATTGGGAAATCGTCTTGCGACGAAGTTCGAATTTCGAGCTGCATGTCTGTATTCACAATTCCGGGTGCNACAGCAACAGAAGTAATTCCATCTTTTTCACCCTCCTCGGCTAAGCATCGAGACCACATGTCCAAGGCCGCCTTTGATACGCAATAAGCAGACCATGAATGCAAGGGACGCAATGCTGCACCACTGGAAATCGTTGTCACCCTGCATCTCTCAGACGCTTTCATTTTCGAATAGAGACCTTTTGTCAACCGTTGAACACCTGTTATGTTCACCTGTATGTTCCTCTCCCAAGCATCCGTTTCTGCTTCAAACATCGACCTGATTGGAGCAATCGTCCCTGCATTGTGTACAATCCCATCAATCGAATCAATTCCATTGAACGACTCTATCGCAGCATCGATGGAATCCGATTGAGCAAGATCGCANGGGATCATGAACGATGACGATGAGAGTGACTGGACTTCTCTGCATGCATCTTCTAATTCTTNGGACTGCCGAGCCAAGAGAACGATTTGAATACCGTCTTTTGCAAGTCGCATTGCAATCGACCGACCAATACCTTTCGAGGCCCCTGTGATGAGGTACGTTTTGTTGCCCATGTTTCAATGACGTCAAGACATCTAATCATCGTTTTGAGTTGTATCCAAACAGGAGTATATTTACCAATGCCATCAGTTTGGGTCATGTTCGATTTGCCAGAACATCTTGCAGAAAGATGTCAAATGGCCAATTCTGTTGAAGGGATTGCAGGTACCGGTCCTGTTGTTGTATGGCTCAAATCATCCTTGCGAACCCACGAAAATCCAGCCATTGATGCTGGTCGAATCCTCGCAGACCGCTACAATCTTCCGCTCCTTGTTTACCAGGGAATTGACGAACGTTANCCNCACGCAAATGCTCGGCATCACAGCATTCTTCTTGATGCTGCCATGGATTTGCACAGTGGGTGTAAACAACTCGGTATTGANTANGCCCTGCACATAGCAAGAGAGGGACATCGACCTCCAGTTCTGAAGGAATTCGCTGCATGTGCAAGCATCATCATCACAGATTTGTTCCCACTTCCACCTTGGAAAGATTGGGTGGACCGTATTGCAACAGACGCAGTTTGCCCCGTCATGGAAATCGATTGCCATTGTGTGGTCCCACTTCCTGTTTTTGGGAAATCGGTTGACAGGCCGTTTCGATATCGAGATGCGACAAAGAAGTTGAGAAAACGCCGTGTTGGNATGCCATGGCCGAAGGTCCATGCCGAACCGCCACGTCCNTGGCACGAAGCATTGCCTTTCACGCCGGTGGATGTCTCGAAACTTACGTCGATGGACGAGCGATTGGCTCTGCTGCACCAATGCAACATCGACATGTCGGTTCATCCTGTCTGGGAACAGCGAGGCGGCGAGCGTGCTGCATTAAACCGGTGGGAAACGTTCCTTGCGAAGGGATTGTCTGGTTATGCCCGACGTCGCAACAATGCTGCGGANCCAGATGGCGTCTCTCGTCTCTCAATGGCAATTCATTACGGAATGATNTCTGTGATGAAAATTGTACGCGAAGCACATGAAGTTGGAACGAAGTCAGCAGAAAAATTCCTCGACGAATTGCTCATTTTCAGAGAACATGCCTGGCACCATGCATACGCAAGNNCTGAACCTTACGAAGCACACAACCTTCCGAACTGGGCACTCGAGTCGTGGAATGATACCGCTGAAGACGTTCGAACCATCATTCTGAGNAAAGAACAGTTTGAAATCGGCCAATCTCCAAACCATCTGTGGAACCTTTGCCAGACCTCGTTGTATCGACATGGTGAACTGCACAACAATCTTCGAATGACGTGGGGTAAGGCCACGCCCCATTGGACACCATCGCTTGAGCAGTCCCTTCAAATTGGGCAGCATTTGAACGATAAGTTCGCTCTTGATGGAAGGGATCCATCCTCAATTGCAGGCATTCATTGGTGCCATGGGTTGTTTGACCGGCCCTTTTTGCCTCCACTACCTGTCATGGGTGTGGTTCGCAAGCGTGAACTTGAAACCCACCAATCCCGATTGGATATGACGGCTTACGAACGATATGTCACACGTCTTCCTTACCAACAGAAACACCCGTTCATCGTTGTTGGAGCAGGCTTCTCTGGTGCTCGATCCGCTCAAATTCTGAACGAATATGGGTACGACGTTCTCGTTTTAGACAAAGGAACCATTCCCGGTGGGCGATCATCCACCAAAAGAAGGGAGAGTGGGACATACAATCACGGAACGGATGCAATGAATCCAAAATCAAATCTGCATGCAGATGATTCGATCGTGTCAATGCTCGATGGCATTGATGTACGCTGCGGAACACACATTGCCTCCGTTGAAGAGAAAGAAGACCATATTCTGCTCGAGGATGACAAGGGCTTCACCTACCAAGCAGAAGCAGTTCTTTTGACCTGCCCGATTCCACAACTGCACGCAATGCTTCAGAACCTCGCACCTGACCACTGGAGGGATTTTCCTTACGCNTCAAACTGGAGCCTTATTTGTACTGGAAAGCAGGCTGTTGTTAACGACTTCATCGACTATACAAGCGACTCTATAGAATTGATTCGCAGGGGTGTTGACCATCCTGAATCGAATGTTATGATTGTACAGATGAGCAATACGTGGAGCAAAGAACACCTTGAATTATCGAGAGAAGAGGTCACGGATTTAATTCTCAATGAAATCAAACCCCTTGGTTCAGACTGGCTAGAGNAAGCTGACTTTCATGCACATCGATGGCGGTTTGCCCGTCCAATGCATCAACCAGATCGATGGCATCATCAACGCATCACATTCGCCGGCGATGCGTGGGCAAGCCCGGTCGGTACAATTGAAGCATCCTTGAAGTCTGCTGAATTTGCGGCCTTGGAGCTGATCTGGAAACTGCATTCTGTGAAAGAGAAGAAGCCCATTTCAATGCAAACAACGTTGTTCTAAATCCATTCATGCTGCTTGATTTGGTACGATACCTGATAAACCACAGTGTTTCATGCACACCATGGCATTCATGGCATGTTCAACTTGTCTCAGCATCCGCATCTATCCTTACATGGGTTTTATGACCGGCCAACAATATCAGTGTCAGGATTGTGAAACGATTTCTCCGATTGTTATTGAGTTTGATACACAGGAGGATTTCAACGCTTTTGTCGAAGCCCGGCTCGATGATCAACAGGAATGAAATCCCGTGCATCAACCGCCTTTGAGTCCGAATCTTCATATGTAAAAAGGCTAAATTCGGTCTGGATGGGATGCATATGATTGAGCGAAAGCAGGATGCACTAAACGGAGCTATGCTTCGAGCTTTAATGGCGGAGCACCTACGGGAAGAGCGAGAAAAAGGCATGCATCAGCCGATTCAAGACTCCTCCTTTTCCGCCCTTGCATCAAGAATTGTTGACGATGCTCGCAGCGGAGTGACGCACAAATCTGCCGCTTCAAATCTTCTCGCTGATATCGGTCTTGAAGCACCCAAGCAATCTGTGGACAATTCACCGTTGCGTCATGTTGGGCAAAGGGCTCGGAAAATTCCACTCAACAAACCCAGAGTGCGGAAAGTCAAGCGTGCNTCTCGTGCCCCTTCACAAACACGCAACAGGCCTCCTATGGGCCATGAGCGCACCAAGAGAAGTGTACGAGTTCCCCGCACCTAAGACCAACCGTCAAAAAGGGAGAACCCTGAGGTCGAAACGGTGAGACCATGATCGACCTTGCAAATCCGAGTGAAGAACACCAAATGCTCCGAGAAATGATTCGTGACTTCGTCCAAGAATTCGTTGAACCGCAAGCTCATGAATACGACAAAAAAGAGCAATTCAATATCGAACTGTTTCGAGAACTCGGTGAACTTGGCCTGCTCGGCATCACCGTCCCAGAAGAATACGGTGGCGCTGGACTCGATGCAGTTGCAGCAACCATTGCTCATGAAGAACTNACGTATTCAGACGCTGGGTTTGCACTTGCTTACTTAGCACACTCAATGCTTTTTGTCAACAACCTTGCGTTCAATGGATCCGAGGAACAGAAAACCCGAATTCTTCCAAAGGTATGCTCTGGCGAATGGATAGGGGCGATGGCGATGTCGGAACCTGACGCAGGCACGGACGTTCTCGGATTGTCCACAACCGCCGAGAAAAACGCTGACGGCGATTGGGTCCTTAACGGACGAAAGATGTGGATTACCAACGGATGCATTGATGACAAAGGAACACCTGCCGACGTGGTCTGGGTCTATGCCAAAACTGGACACGATGAAAAGGGACGTGTTAAACTCTCAACCTTCCTTGTTGAGAAAGGAATGCCCGGATTCAGTGTTGGGCAGAAAATCTTCGACAAAACAGGAATGCGTGCATCCAACACTGCAGAACTTGTCTTCGATGACTGCATTGTCCCTGCAGCAAATCTTGTAGGTGAAGAAGGCGGTTCTCTTCTTCACATGATGGGCAATCTCGAAATTGAACGCCTAACCCTTGGTGCAATGTCACTCGGAATTGCACGCCGTTGCCTCCATGAAATGAACAAGTATGCATCAGAGCGAGAAGCCTTTGGCGTGCAAATCCGCTCATTTGGACAAATGCAACGTCACATCGCAGAATCATGGGCAAAGTACCGTGCCATGCGAGCCTATGTCTACGATACGGCGAACAACATCAAGCTCGGAACCTCTGGTCAACGTCTTGACTCGGATGGTGTCAAACTCTTTGCAACGACCGCTGCGAAGGAGATTGCAGATGCTGCAATCCAGGTCATGGGTGGCTATGGCTACGTAGCCGAGTACCATGTCGAGCGATTGTGGCGAGATTCCAAACTCCTCGAAATCGGTGGAGGAACCCTCGAATCGCACCAGAAGAACATCACTCGAGATCTTGCGAAAGATTCCGAAGCAATCAATCGATGATTTCGTTGGTCTCTTTGATTCCNACCATCTGTTTCGTCATGCGCCATGCCGAAGTAATCATACTTACACCAATGATTGCTGCAGAAGCGAGAACTGTCGTCCAAACCCAAGCGCTGGAAATTGTGGAAAGAGATTCCTCAGAGAGAAGCATTCCCATCATTGCTGCCATGGCAATAGCCAATGAAATTTGAATCCTGTATAGGACTGGAACAGTAAGTACAGTTCCCACACGGGCCATTCTCAAGAAAAGAAACATTGACCACGAAAAGACTCCTATGGTCCACAACAGTATACTCGGCTGATATGTGTTCAACAAGAGAATTTCATTATCTCGGAGATATCCATCTGCAGAGAACAATGAGACGAGAAGAAGGAGTGATGCTCCCATGATATTGAGGACCTCGATCAGGACATTCCCACTTCGGACCTCTCTTCGTTCCGGCTGAGCAGTTGGTTCGGAATCATCCTCAAATGCAATTGACACATCGTTTGTTACAGCAGCACCCAGCTTCGTCATCCGCCTTTCAATCAGGTCAAGTCTTTCACTGAGTCGAACCATTTCCTCAACAATTTGAATTTGTGCCTCATTTTGGGAGTTCAATAATTCAAATTGCTGAGCATCAACTTCAGGTAAAANCATCATTGGAGGGGCATTATCGATGTATCCCTCATCCTTCAAATCCGATTTAAGAGCCTCTACTTTTGCTTCTTTTTTCATTCTAGATCGCTCTTTTGTCTCCACAACTTTGCTTTGGATAGCCCCAGTTGTTGTCTCAATACCAGATTTTGTTGCATTCGCAGCCTTCTTTGAGAGTTCTGCAATTTGAGTCTTGGTTTTCTGAAGAAATTCCATGATAGGATTTTCTGTTGGCAAACCTTGGACCATGCTTTGCCTACCATCGGCTATGATTTAGGGTATTCGCAATCAATACTCGACTGGAATGGGGTCAAGCGTTCTCCAGAGATACCAACAAGCCATTGTACGANAAGGAGCCCAACGTTCTGCTACTTTTTCTGCCTCATCCATGGTTTCCACCTCAGGNAACAATCGNTTGATGCCATTGACCAAGCCGATGTCTTTCGGACTGTAGACATCGGGCAGTAGGAGCGCGAAGATCATCACCATTTCGGCCGTCCATGGTCCAACCCCTTTGAATTGGATAAGGTGTTTGCGAACCTCAGGCTCGGTCGAAGTCGAGTAAGGAAAATTGAGAAGTTCTTCCGAATCATTG
This sequence comes from Methanobacteriota archaeon, assembly GCA_002698145.1. Lineage (GTDB taxonomy): Archaea > Thermoplasmatota > Poseidoniia > Poseidoniales > Poseidoniaceae > MGIIa-L2. Next base: position 17,033 of record NZVG01000030.1, read on the forward strand.
GCTAAGCCGAGAATGTAACCGCTTTTTGGGCGTGTGATTCCACATGAGGCAATTTCTTCTTTGGTAAACTTGCGAACATGCTCTGGAGTAACTTGTCCGACCATGGTTTCGAATCGGTTCCAGATACTTTCTGCTGCAATCACACTGATCTGTTGGCCAACGATTGAACGAACGATCGTGTAGAACAAATCGCCTTTTCCTTTCAGGCCATCTGTACCGTATGTTTCGATGCATGCCGACATGATTTCATCATCTTGGAAGTACGTGATTGCCTCATTCCACCAAGACGGTTCACCTTTCTGCATGCCCTTACCGAGAAGCACAGGGGTTTTGAGTACTCGTCCACTCCCATGCTCATGCGAGAAGAACTTCTCACACTCTTACAATTGAAAGATATACCTCGAACAGGTTGGGTACGAGCAGGTGTCGAAAACCCAGAGTCAGTAGCTGCTCACTCATGGGGAATGGCTGTCTTAGCCTTGCGTTTGTGTCCAGATCATCTCGATTTGTCCAGAGTTCTCTCGATGTGTCTTGTCCACGACGTAGCAGAAATTGTTGTGGGTGACCTTACACCTCACGATGCCATCAAAGGANAGGAAAAGCATGACNTAGAGCGAGCNGGAATGCTCAAAATTGCTCCGCAATGGGTTGAGTTGTTTGATGAATACGAGCAAGGAGTAAGCGAGGAGGCACAATTCGTGAAGAGCATGGACAAACTCGACATGGGTTTGCAAGCGATGCGTTATCAGCATCAAGGTCTTGATTTGAGCGAATTTATCACCAGCGCTCGCTCGAAAACAGACGGTACAGAATTCGCATCCTTGCTTGAATGAGGGCATCAAGCCGACAAGGACAAAAACAAGAACATCTGCCCACAGTTCACAGCCCGATAGTGTAGTGGTCCATCATGGTGGGTTTTGGTCCCGCCGACCTCGGTTCGAATCCGAGTCGGGCTACTTTGTAAATACGCAACTTCATGAATTGCTTTCGTTTGGAGCAATACATGACAATCCAGAGCATCGCCGTTCTAGGCGCAGGACAGATGGGGAACGGTATCACACAAGTCGCAGCAGCAGCCGGATACAACGTGACCATGATCGACATCGAACAAGCATATGTGGACAAGGGCCTAGCGACCATTGAACGATCGCTTGGAAAACTCGTATCCAAAGAACGGATGACACAGGAAGATGCAGATGCAACCATTGCTCGTATTTCCCTCTCAACCGACCGCGCAGACTGCGCTGATTGCGACCTCGTGGTTGAAGCAGTCCCTGAGATTGTTGATTTGAAAACGTCCATCTTCGCAGAACTCGATTCAATCTGCAAGCCAGAAACCATTCTCGCTTCCAACACGTCCTCGATCTCCATCAGCACCATCGCTGATGCAACGAATCGTCCGGACAAGGTCATTGGCATGCACTTCATGAACCCAGTTCCAATCATGAAGTTGGTCGAAGTCATCAACGGCAACAAGACCAGTACAGAAACCAATGCGGCTGTTATCGAAGCTTCCGAAAAGATGGGCAAGATTGCTCTTTCATGCAACGATTCCCCTGGCTTCGTCTCCAACAGAATTCTCTGTCCAATGCTCAACGAAGCCATCCTTACGCTTCAGGAAGGCGTGGCAGAGCCGGAAGCCATAGATGGAATCATGAAGTTAGGAATGAACCATCCAATCGGCCCACTCGCCCTGTCTGATTTGATCGGCCTCGATACCGTCCTTCACATCATGAACGTCCTCTATGAAGGACTCAAGCAGGAGAAATACGCACCTGCACCACTGCTTATTCAAATGGTTGAGGAAGGCAAACTCGGTCGAAAGACCGGAGAAGGTTTCTACACCTACTGAACTTAATCCTGTCCGACGAGTTTGTAGTCGTCCGAGAGAGGCGTCGCCCCTGTTTCCATTGAGATGATTTGTCCGTCCTTGAAACGCATAAAGGAAAGAACAGCCTCGGAGTCAGAATCATTGGCAAAGTGAACGATGGAGTGAGCGACGCCAACTTCTTCATTCTCAAACAAGATTCGATCGTTCTCAGAAGTGACGTGTCCAGAACCAGCAAATTGCATGATATCGGACTTTCCCATGGTGTGGCCACCGACGTGTGGGTTAAACACGAACTCTTCGTGAACAAGTGCATCAAGTGCTTCTTTGTCCCCATTCTTCCAGGCTTCGTTGTATGCGGTAATAATCGACATAAAACCGCCTTGTCCAACTAGTGTATAAGCAGAACGCTATAATTTTATGAGAATATATTCCAGAAGATGTGGGCTTAGACTCACAAGAGTTTGAACTTCGCAAGGTTTGGATGACATGGTACCCTCATTGGTCATAAATTGAAAGCAACTGAAACATCTGTTGTCAGGCGTTTGTCATCGTACGCACGTCGTTCTTCATGATTCATGTCTCCGCAAGCCAATGCTGCATCAAGAACCTCGGTAACTGCCTCAGGGTGGTATTGCACTGTATGGATTGGGAGCGTTGGGTGCTTGCAAGCAGCGATTTTACAATGCTCTGAAGAGGCAATGACAACCAATTCACCAGAATCAACAACGTGTTCCTGGTGCGCAAAGGATGCAATCACTGTATCGCCTGATTGCTCGAAGACCTCTGCAACGAAATGCGAGTCCTCATCTGCACGTTCAACTCGTCCACCGAATGCATGGGCAATGATTTGATGACCAAAACAAATACCATACAAAGGAACGGTTGTTGCACGAATGAGTTCAACCACATCGTCCATCCAATCTTCCCACATCGTGACGTTTCGTCGAGATCCTGTGATAACGATTGCATCAGCATCGACTGGATGTTCGACCACCGTTCCAAAACCGTAGTCAAGTCGATCTTGGGTATGTGGGGACCAAAGAAAGACGTTGTTTGGGGAAAAATGATGAACAATTTCGCCAACACCAACTCGACCAAACGCTTCTCGCTCAGCAAGGAGGTCGACTACAAGAAGGCGCACATGTCAATGATTGATTGGTAGCCATTGAACATTTTCTCCAATCCAATCATGATTGGGGAGGTACAATTTCGCGTCCATCGCTCATCTTCGCGAAGCGACCTTGCTCTCTGGGATGAACGATATCGGAAGGACCCCAAGGCCAACCACCGAATTCTGTTCGCCGATAATCACTGAATGCTTGGTAAATCTCTTCAACGGTGTTCATGACAAACGGACCGTGCTTGGAAACAGGTTCAGCAATTGGCTTACCTTGGAGAATGAGAACTCGAACATCCTCTTGGTTGGCCTCAATAACGGTAGGTAGGTTGGCATGGAGTTCCATTCCGTAGGTTGGTTTGAGTTGATGCGACTCAACGCTTGCCACACCACCACTGATGTGGTACATCATTCGATTGGCTTCTGCTGAAGCGATTGGAAGTTCTACGGATCCTCCCGCTTTGACGGTTAAGATGTACAGTGCGACTTCGTTGTCGGGGTTGTTTGCCCATGATGCACTCGGGGCAGCGGGTGCGACGTGTTCATTCCAGCTTCCAGAGATGATACGAACGTCGCCGCTCTCGAACTGGATGTGCGGAACTTCATGCGCCCAAATCATCTCATATCCTGGATCGGTCATCTTGTCCTTTGCAGGAAGATTAATCCAAATTTGAAACAGGTCCAATCGGTTTGGTTTGTCTTGGTTGACGAGAGGGAACATTTCCGAGTGCTGTAAGCCTGATCCTGCCGTCATCCATTGTACATCGCCAAATCCATAGCGACCCGTTGAGCCACCAGAGTCAAAGTGGTCGACAAGACCTTCGAGGACAACTGTAATTGTTTCAAATCCTCGGTGTGGATGGGCAGGGAACCCGGGTACGGTTTTCCCGTGATACATTTTCCAGTCGTTGGCTTCATCAAAATCTGAACCAATGTGACGGCCAATCAGAGAATCCTTTGGACCTTGCAGTTCGTTTCCTTCAGGATACAAATCAAGGTGGTGAACACAAAACAAGAATGGGTCAAGTGTAGTTCGCACGAATCCCATCTGTCGATTTGAAATGACCGGGTTGCTCATGTTCGACAATCCGTGATGCTGTTTATTATTCGTTGTATCAAGTAAAGCATCTTCAGGCAATTGCTGCTGCGATGGGTGCCCATTCATTGGGACCAAGTTGTTTCTCAACATTGCTCATATGCATAGCAAACGGTTCAGCAGGCATTGCTCCTTTCAGAGCCGTCGCATAGGAGATACGGAGATTCTCATCCAAGTGCGAGAAAATCCAAGGTACACCTTTGAGCATAAATTCAGGCGGGAATGCTTGCATCATTCCTCCGAGGATGGCTCCTTGCTCTTCCATGGAGAAGTGTTCTTCGACGAACGGTACCAAGAGACGCTCTTCTTTGTCCATGTGGAGAGATGCACGGTCAGCCAATTGGTCAGCGAGTCGTGCGATGCGCCCGAGGTTATCTTGCGCATTGTCTGCTTCGAGAAGTTGTTTCATTTCCTCTACAAGCGCGTCGTCTGTTTGGTGATCGTCGTCAAACGTCATCGCCACACCAGGGTGTTTTGCTTCAACGGCAGGGAACAGTGCTGCATCCTCGCCGGCTGCATGATAGTGGAGTGCATAGGTTGCCCAGTCAAATCGCTCCTTAAGGGTCTCAATGTTGTTCTCGCCCTTGGCCGCTGCATGAGCGAGATTGGCGAGATCGTTGAGTTCGTTTCGTAGAGCTGTGTGTACAAAGACAAGGGAACGTAGAGGTCCGGGCATGAGCAGTAATGCGCAAACTGGGACATAAAGTAGACTGATATGAAACTATAGAGAAAGTTCTCACTGACCGAACATCCGTGTCTTTTTTGATTCAAAAAGAGGCTTGCACTCCAACCACCTTTTCTCTGCTATAGATTATGAATTCATCATGCATACACAATAGAATCTACTGGTTACAAAAAACGGTGTTACTAGTATAGGCGATACAATGAGCAAACTAAACGCTTTTACATTGGCAGCCATTATGCTTCTAAGCACCACGATTGCAGGGTGCATAGGAGATGAAGAATCAGAAAACACGTGGGAAGGAGCAATCGCACCAGATACCTACACCATTGATATTTTCCATAACAATGACGGAGAATCTGATCTTATTCGAGAAGAGGACCGTCCCGGAATTGCTGCGTTTGTGCATGCACTTTCTGCAGACCGACAAGCCTCTCTGGACGCCGGTCATGGTACACTAACACTCTCATCAGGCGATAATTTCCTTGCTGGATCGAAGTGGGATGCTTCAACAAGGAGCAACCCCCTAACGTACTACGACGCAAAGGCGCTTTCTGCTATCGAATACGATGCCATTTGCATCGGAAATCACGATTTTGATTTCGGCCCTTCAATTCTGGCTGATTTCATCATTCAAGAGGGTTCAACACCGTTCCTTTCAGCCAATATCGACGTTTCCAACGATCCTTCGTTGAAATCCCTCAAGGACTCGGGAAGAATTGCCTCCTCAGCAAAAATAGTCGTACCTGTCGATAACGGACACGTCAAAGTTGGAGTCATCGGAGCAGTCACCGAGAACCTCCCATTCATCTCCAGCCCAGGTTTGGTTGACGTGAACAACGTATCAACTGCGGTCAATGCTGAAGCGGCCATGCTCAAGAGTGACGGCGCAGACCTCATCATCCTCATCTCCCACCTGCAAGGATACTCGGAAGACAAAGCCCTTGCACCGTTGCTCAAGGACGTCGATATCATTGTAGCTGGTGGAGGGGATGAACTACTCGCCAACGAAGGAGCGGACTTGCATGAAGGCCATACCATCGTTGACGCCTATCCAGTCATGGTTAGTGATTCGGATGGAAATCAGATTCCGATTATTACTGCGATCGGCCAGTACCAGTACTACGGAAAGGCGAGTGTTTCGGTCGATGGCGGAACAGTAACGCTGACCGGAAACCCTGTCAAGGTTTCATACACTGGTGAGCAAGACGCAGATGCACTCAGTTCGATAGAAGAACCTGTCAAATCACACACTGATAGTCTCGCAACAATCAAGATCAGCGACCCGTTTAGTTTCCAGTTCCGTGGAGCGAAAGACGATGTTCGAGCACGTGAAACGAACATAGGAAACATTGTCACGGATTCCATGCTTTGGTACTCAGCAGAGGTTGCATCCACCTATGGTACACAACCCGGTCAGGTCGCCATGGCGAACGGAGGAGGTCTTCGAGCATCCGTTAACGCTGATGGAACCACAGATTACAGATTCACCGTACAAGACACATTCGATGTTGCTCCTTTCGGTAACAGACTTGTCATCATCGAGGACATGTCCTCTGAGAGATTGCTGAATCTTCTTGAAAACGCATACAGCAAGACAGTCCTCAACGATACCACAGAAGATGGTGTCAAGAGAGATGGAGATGGTACCGGTAGATTTGCGCAAGTTGCTGGAATGACGGTCGTGTACGATGCGACAAAGCAACCACTCGTACTCGACGATGATGGCAATGTGGTCACAGCAGGTGAACGCATTGTTTCCGTAACACTCGATGACGGAACCAAGATCGTCGAAAATGGACAAGCTGTTGCTGGTGCAACCGTCGATTTGGTCACACTCGATTACATTGCTGGTGGAGGTGATCAGTGGTTTTACGACTGGCCCAACAAAGAGGCACAATACGTCGATATTGGCGCATTGTACCAACAAGCCCTCTCTCGTTATATTGAGCAGTCTCCGGACCTCTCAGAGTACAGTACGCTCGACGGAAGAATAACAGCATTGACAGAATGATGCATTTCATCATCCTCCAGAGAGGATGGAAGTGCTCGTACCGGGAAACCATCTGCAAATACCATGGTGTGACGTTATTGAGTAGGACCTCAATGCTTGAGTTTATACCGAAAACGGTTCGTTACCATCATTGGTTGCTTCATCTGAAATCACAGGAGGAATCTGTTCAGTGAGCTCCTGCCAACCGCCCTCAATGAAAAATTCCTGGAATCTATCCCTTAGTTGAATTGCTTTCGATCTGTTTCTTGCATTACGAACCAATAGTCTTTGGTAATTATCTGAAGAATCAAATTTGTGGTAAGCCCCTCTCGTTCGCCTGACGTCAATTCTTAAATCGGGATTTAATGTTTCATGTGTAAAGTATCGCTCTTCTCCAGTGAACCTCTTGTCCATCAACCTCACCTGATATTCAATTGTCCTGCTTACACCACCATCTCCACCATGAATTCGTACGTTTTCAACAACAACAACTTCTAGGTTCCTATGGACAAAATTCTCACTCGATTCAAGTGTACTGATTTTCGAGTTTACGAATGTTCTTCTATTCCTGTGCATTAGTGTGTAAGACAAATCCGCAAGTGAGATTCTTCTCACCAACCCTTTAGCAATGAGTAGAAAATAGACCAGGCCGTACAAACAAAAAACTACTACGAACACAATTAGAAAACTGAAAGAAAACTCTTCGTTGTTGATAAGTCCATTTGACTTGAATGAGGTGAGGATTAAACTGAAGACAATCAAAATAATTACAAAAGGAATCATTGCAATGTAAGGACTCCAATATTCGACAGATTCAATGGAATTCGACTCTTCATCGTATTCCCATCCAGCCTCCTTTAGCCATTCCATATCATGGGTTTTCGAACTGCAAAATTTAATTTTTTCAATATAGAGAGTGCTCGTACCGGGATTTGAACCCGGGTCAAAGGAATGAGAGTCCTTTATGATGGGCCACTACACTATACGAGCGTGGTGGTTTCGCCTACATCGACCTCTATTTAGAAATGGCGACCTTGAGGAATGAGATTTTGTTCACTTTTCGTTTTTAGGACAATCAGATTAACACCGTACNGCGTACGAAGCGGCATTTTTTACTTTCACTTTTCATTNACCTCTCNNTTTTCTNTTGATATACGGCCGCCNNNNAATNNTGNTTCATGAACAACAATGTTCCAACAAACTTTGCTGANNTNACAGCAACGCNAAACNGTACTGAGGANCCGCTCTGGTACCACCGAACNACAACNNTNTANGCTTCTGCNNNCGGNAAANTNCCNGANCGAAGCAAAGANATNACGTGGACGCCATGGCACCANCCTGGNCAAACNAGCGNCNNCAANCNTNACNNCAAGCATNCGNAACCTCATCAAGCGTGCTGNTCTTCGAGGTGANGCTTNATGTCAAGAACCAAGCGTTTGAGAGATGCAATCGATCAATACCTCGGGTCGGTTGAAGAAGCAAACACCAACGATATTCTTGACCACGTGAACCAGCGCTTCCGTTGGGGGGCAACGATGAACCAGCTTGGGAATGTTCTCGCTCGTGATCGACGTTTTATCAAAGTTGGATTCGATGAAAACACCGACATCGGAGGCTTCCGAATGCGCGTGTGTGTTTGGGCACGTGCAACAGCCTGAGAGAAAAGGAACAAGTGTCAACACCCTCTGGGTGTGATATGGCCAACAAACTTGTTGCATCCATTGAGTTGATGCGCNTCAAGAATCTTGGCCTCGCCCTCATCGCCACTCCACTGGGTGCTGCCTTCGCTCTGTTGGAGTTTAGCACGCTCACCGATTATCCTGAAGTCGGGCTAGCAACACTCTCGGTGTTGTTCTTCATGGCAGCAGGGAATGCGTTGAATGATTTGAGCGATATCGAAATCGACAGGTTGGCTCATCCAAGTCGCCCATTAGCTCAAGGTTCACTTAGCGTTTCTGAGGCGAAGTATCTGATTGGATTCCTCGCATTCCTTAGTGTCGCGTCTCTTGGAGGATGCCTGTATTTGATGGAANGATCTCATGTTTACACCAGTGCGATTTATGTTCTTGCCGTGATACTCATGCTCACCTATGATCACGGACCACGTACCAAAGAAAAAGGATTGATTGGTAACATTTCAATTTCGATATTGGTTGCAGCTGTTGTCTTGTATGGGGCATCTTCTATAGAAGGNTTGGCAGCTTCCTTGTGCTGGTATGTTGCTGGTGTCGTCTTTTTCGTAAATCTCGCTCGAGAGATCATCAAAGATTGTCAGGATATGGAGGCTGATGGTGAATCAAGGAATACACTTCCCATGAGCATTGGAAAGGAAAAAAGCCGAATGATTGCCTATGTTTTGACACTCATCGGAATCGTTTTTCTGTACATCCCATATTGGCAAGGTCCGTTTTCGTTTGGCCAACTCCTGCTTCAATCCCCGGCAATTTTTATCCTCATGGGATTAAATGGACCAATGTGGAAAGGAGAGGACTATGTTGCAGCAACACGCTTGCGCATCGCTATGCTGCTGGGACTCATCGGCTTTGTTGTTACAATCTTACTTAGACAATACCCATGAATTCGCCCATCGCACTCCATGCATCGGGAGTGATGAAATAACACATCAGTGACATTTGTGCCCACATTCGGTTTTCTGCCTGATCAAAGACAATCGAGTTCTCGTGATCCATGACCCAATCNGTAACTTCGTCNCCGCGATGTGCAGGTAGACAATGCATGAAACGCCATCCTTCNTCCATTCCTTCAACCATCTCTTGGTTGACTTGATAACCCTTGAATGCCTTCATCTTGTCCTCCAAATGCTCTTCGCCCATCGAAATGAACACATCGGTGTAGACGACATGCGCATCTTCAACCGCCTCTTTGGGGTCAACTGTTCGAGTGAGCTTCGAACCGTGTTTGATTGCATACTTCTTTGCCCGTTCTACAACATCCTCATCTGGTTCATATCCCTCGGGAACAGCATACCTGAAATCAATACCAAGCATCGTGCATGCTAACATCAAGTCATGAAGGACATTGTTTCCGTCACCAACCCATGCAATNATCAGGTTGTGACGATCATCAAAATGTTCCATCACCGTCATCAAATCAGCGGCTGCTTGGCAAGGATGATGTTTCGCAGAGAGAGCATTGAGCACAGGNACCGTNGCNTATTTTGCTANTTCTTCNACGTCAGCATGTGCAAAGCATCGATATGTCATACCTCCTAAGAATCGTGAGAGGACTTGGGAGGTATCCCCGACAGTCTCAGATTTGCCCAATTGAATGTCATTCTTCAGGAGTGTGAGTGCATTTCCTCCTAGCCTGTCAATACCAACCTCGAATGAGACTCTCGTACGGGTCGATGGTTTCTCGTAAATTGATCCGATTGTCATCGTATCGAGTGGCATGAAGTTCAGAGCAACTTCATCGCCCTGTTTCCACAACCTCTTGAATTCAATCGCCCAGGTAAGAATANTCTTGAAGTCTTTTTTCACGTCGTCGATGGCAAGAAGATGATTGACCATGGTCGTTGGTTAACGAGACAGATTACAATGTTTTTCAAACAAAATCGTCAACATCTTTCTCATGTTCGATGTCGCTTGCAAAGCCGTCACGGGCATCATTCATGCCTCCAAACATCGCTTGAGCAAAGGTAAGTATGTCTGCGAGTCCTTCCTCTAATTCGCTTGACAACGGTGTCAGGCCAGGACTTTGTGCGAATTGTTGCATGAGACGAAGTTGATTGATTGCGAATTCGGTTCGTTGCCCACCAGCCTCGTCATACAGGGCCATTTCAAGAATTTCGAGTCGTTCTGACCATTCGAGAATCTTCTCGAGTTCATCTGGGTCNAGAAGATCGCTTTTGGACAAGAAATTCTTGGTAGGAAGACCCAGTCTAAATTCGACAATCGAAGAGAGAAGCATCTGAGAAACAAATCCTGACGGCGAGCGAGATAGCATTGGGTCAAACAAGTAAATTATTGCTGACTGATCGCGACCGAGAACTTCGATGAGGTGATTGCTGGCTTCACGGAAAGCGAACAACTCAACTTGGCCGGGTGTGTCAACAATCATCATCTCTCCGGTCAAAGAATGGAGTTGTTCAGCAACATCTCCCGCTTGAGACGCGAGGAGGTCAGCCGCAAGAATTTGCGCTCCGTTTGGTCCGAGATCGTATTCGGTCATGACTTCGGTAAGTGATATCAAATCACGCACATCGAATTCAGCATCGTAATGNACGCGTTCAGCCCCCGGATCGAGATTGACNGCAATCACGTCGGTCTCTAAGAAACGAGACCAACGCTGAAAAGAGGTCACGAGCGACGATTTTCCTGCACCAGCAGTCCCTACAACAAACAACACTGGAGGTGTCCCGCTATCTTGTCCGACCATGCTTAATCCTCCAACCCAATGTACATGAAGTAAGCGCAATAACCGCTTCTGAAAGCAAAACTAACCAACAGAACGGTTATGTGCTGGACATCAATGGGAAGGTTGCACTTTGCCATGTGGAGGAGAAAAAAATGACTGACGAAGATACAAATAAACCGGAAGCACCACCAGGTATGCCACCTATGCCACCAATGCCACCAATGCCAGAAGCACCTCCTGCACCACCTGGCATGCCGGCAATGCCGCCAATGCCACCAATGCCTGAAGCACCTCCTGCTCCACCGGGTATGCCGGCAATGCCGCCAATGCCTGAAGCACCTCCTGCACCACCGGGTATGCCAGCAATGCCGCCGATGCCCGAGGCACCTCCTGCTCCACCGGAAATGCCACCAATGCCACCTATGCCAGAAGCACCTCCTGCTCCGCCAGAAATGCCGCCAATGCCACCAATGCCGGAAGCACCTCCGGCTCCGCCAGAGATGCCGCCAATGCCACCTATGCCAGAAGCACCTCCNGCTCCNCCAGANATGCCTGCAATGCCTGAGATGCCNCCAATGCCTGAAGCGCCNCCGGCTCCGCCAGAAATGCCGCCTATGCCGCCAATGGCTGATGCACCTCCTGCTCCGCCAGATATGCCTGAGATGCCACCAATGCCTGAAGCGCCTCCAGCTCCTCCTGAAATGCCGCCTATGCCGCCAATGGCTGAAGCACCTCCGGCTCCACCAGAAATGCCACCAATGCCTGACGCACCACCGAACCTTGACTTGTTGACACCGGTCGAGCCTGCTGCGCCCGTTGATGATGCGCCCTTAGCACCTCCGGGACTTGATCTGCTTGCGCCACTGCCACCTGCAGCAGAAGAAATGACTGAGGAAGCTCCAGCACTTGGAATGGATCTACTCNCACCACTTACACCTCCTGAGGATGCTCCTGTAGAAGAAGCACCAGCCGCAGACCCACTTCTTTCTCCACCACCCGTTGCTGAACCTGCTGCTGATCCACTGATGGCGGCCGATGAGAATGCGGTCCAAATTGGAGAAATTGCCGGTGCTACGATTCGTTCCAGTGCAGAAGTCGATGAAGTCCCTGGTGACAAACTTGAAGGAACGCTCCACGAGGTCGAAACCGCNACACTGTCAAGNGACGGAACCGTGGTAAAACAGAAAATCCAAGGAACACTAACCGTCAACAATCCGTCTAANGAAGACAGAATCTACGACATCGATGTACTTCTTGATAACGCTGATTCAACAGACATTGGTGGAGACCAAATCTCCGTTGATGAACTCGAAGCAGGGAAAAATTACGTCAAGAAATACTCCGTTTCAGATGCTCAGATGCTCATTCTCCGCGAATCACTNGACACAAATCCTGCCCGAGACAATGAGCGTTCGTTGAGCATCGCTTTGTCTGAGGAGGCAGGAACTGTTGCACTAACCATCGAAGTCGAAAACGTCTCGGGAGTTATGCTTCACAACGTAAACGTCACTCGGAANATTCCTGACTGCCTCTCTTTCAACCATTCAGGTGCTTCCACAATTGAATCCGGAACACTCACATGGGCTGTGGGTTCGTTGAATCCTGGTCAGAAGCAAGTTCTTTCGATNGAAGGTGAAATCCTCGTTAGCTCGACGAAAACCATCAGTGCAGGTGTCTCCCAAGCNACCTATGAAGCAGATTCTACACTCTCCAGTCTTGCATTCCGAGATTTGGATGCCTTCTGCCGTGGATTCACGTACATGCGAGTTCGTGAGGATGAGCGCCCGGACAATTGGATTTGCCAAACCATCTTCGAAAACCGGTCATCCTTTGCTGTTGACTTGGTCAAATTGCAGGTTCGCATGAAGGGAAGCGACGATTTGCTCTTCGATGTTAGCGACGTGAAAGAAGATGTACACCCACAAGGGAAGTGGGAAAGCGACGAACGCACCATCATGGCAACCGCCGAACCTGACTTTACTTACGACCTGTCGTACACGGTTCTACCGCGTGCAACTCGAAAGACAGAGGGTACATTGAAACTTGAAGAGAGCACGTTTACTGTCGTTGATGCTGAAATTTCAAAGAAATACTCGACGGATACGCTTCGCTCGTTCCGTCAACAGGGTGTTGATGCAACAATGATCGTCAAGAACACGGGCTCAGCAACGATCAATCTCATGCGAGTCACCGATGACATCCCCGGCCTCTTTGAAGCACCTGACATGGAAACAATGACNATCATGGTCAACGGAAAAGAACTACCNGANGATCAGTGGAAAGGAGAATTGGCTGCTGGAATTACCCTTGAAAAGGAACACCGATCACCTGATGGTGATGGTCATACCATGACCTTGACCGTTGGAACAAAAGGTCCGATTGGATTGAAACCCGGTAAGACGATGGAAGTATCCTACAAACTCAATGCGCCAGACCCATCACCAGGCAACGAGCGTGTCGATGCACCGGCACGTTTCCAATTCAGTTCCGAGCAATTCGGACCTGTCTGCGTCCGTGATGCTCCAGAAGCACCATCCATTCGCGTGAGCCACTTGCGTCGTAACTTCTCAGCAGGTAAGCAAGCAATTCCAATGGGTGGAAAAGGCCGCTATGAAGTTCTCATTCTGTTCGAAAACAATGGCGATACTGCATTGCAGGACGTGTTTATCCGTGACGTCATCCCTTCAAACTTTGAAATCAAAGATTGGCACGTCCGAGGTGCTGGAGGCGACAAGCGAAGTGATGTTGAGATGACAACAAGCGATACGGATGACGGTGTTGAAATCACATGGAAAGTTCCTGTCGTAGCCAAAGGCGAGCGACTCGATGTCTCGTTTGAAATCAAGGGAGAAGGTGAAATCGATGCTGAAGCACTCAACCGATTCCACGGTGCGCACTTCGGTGACGAGCTTGAAACCGCAGAAGAGGAATCTGAGGAAGTCGAAGAAGTTGCTGATGAGGCGGTTGAAGAATCCACAGAANCAAGCGATGAAACGCCAGAAGAAGCCGAAGAGAAAGCTCCTGCAATCAAATTCCGAGAAGACATCATGCTCCGAGTCATGGAAGAGTATGGNATTNCTGACAGGGACGCTTTCCTTGCCCATTCAATGAATTTTGATCTTGATGACAATGGTTATCTCAAGAAGGCTGAGTTTGTTGAGGCTGCGAAGGCATTCACAGCAGAAGATGATGACGCTGCAGGCGAGGAATCCGAATCGGTCGAAGCTGAAGAACCGGCCGCAGAAGAAGCGAAAGAAGACGCTGNTTCCGATGAATCTGCTGACGAATCAGCGGAACAGGAATCAAGAGACTGTCCAATCTGTGGAACATCCAATGCTCATGACGCTACGTCATGCATCGCCTGCAACTACACCTTTGAGTGAATCAGAACGGTAATTTCCACTGTGGCCATTCCTCATTATCTGAGGAACTGCTGACAATGATGAGCACGTTTCGTTTCGTATTTTCAAGCAACTTTGCTAGAGGAGTCTGCGTTGAGGGCGGAATGACTCCATCACGGAGATCGACAGCCAGCCAGGCTGTTGGATATTGCGTTAACCAAGCNTTCAGTTCTGCTTCTATTCCAAGCGGAGGCACGCCTTGTCGGACACTGGCGAGAAAACCCCAGTCTGAAATGGTCCTCCTTTCACTGTCTGTCCACAAAAAAATGCGCTCACTGAACCCAATTTTANNGAGTTGATCCAGAGCCTCTGCNTCNGTACAACANACTGGTCGACCGGGCATTGGCATCGGCAGTGGATATTGCCATGTTTTTGTCACATCCAGAGGTTCCTTTCGGCGCATGNAGTAAAGGAGAACTTCCTCTCGTTTGAATCCAACGGAAGACCAACCTTCATGACCCTGTTACCGCACAGGTGAATCATGGCGAATCGTGCGGCACCTCCGCCTCCCCCACCCAACGGTTCGATGATGACCATGTTATTGGTCATGATACTGATGACCTTCCTGATTATCAACCCAAACATTCGAAACGCGCTGGGGAACATGGCGGACCCGATTCTCGCACCCGTTCTTCCTGAAACAGAATTCTTCGTGCTAACTGTCCTTATTCTCGGTACGTTCTCAATGACACTCAACACTGTACTCAGAAATTTCTTTGCTGATCCAATCGAACAAGCTCACATCGGCCACCGACAATCGCAGGTCCGAAAAATGATGAACGATGGACGAATGAGTCGAGATCCAATCCTCACCGAAAAGGCCAACACGCTTCGTGAGCAAATGATGCCAGAACAACTGAAAGTACAGATGGGGGCAATGCGCCCAATGATGTTCACAATGATTTTCATTATCGGGATTTTTGCATGGTTAACAACTGCTGTCGAATCCTTCCGTGTTGACTATGTTTCGCTTCCTTGGGCACCTCGATGGCATCTTCTGGACGACAAATTCTTGTTCTTCCCTGCATGGATTTGTGCTTACATCTGCATGAGTGCTCCGCTAGGAAGAATTGTCGATCGTCACATTAAGTTGATTCGGTATCGAAAGCATCCTGTCGTCCTTGCGAACGAAAAGCTGAGTGAACCANTGCTCCATCTTGTGGTGACAGATGACGGTGCNAAATCNAAGCAGGCGAAACAACGCAGGAATCGCTCTCGTAAGAATGGNCCAAAGAAGCAANCAAAATCCACTGCTGTNGAAACTCCAAAGACTACCGAGANAAAGTCGAAGGAAAGTTCNGAGGTNTGTCCAGAGTGCATGAGCGACGACGTTCATCGTAAGGGGCCNCGCAGTTACCGTTGCAATGTGTGTTATCACGAATGGGTGTGAACGATGGCCCTCATCACCATCTCTGGTCATCCAGGGAGTGGAACGAGCACGCTCGTTCAACTTCTTAGCGAGGCCAAGGGTTGGTCTTCATTGAATGGAGGTGAATTGTTTCGTCAGGAAGCGAAAAATCGTAACCTGAGTCTCGCTGAATTTGGCGAATTATGCAAAAGCAATCTCGACGTGGATAGAGAACTTGACAACCTCCTCCAGAATGAAATGCTCAGAGAGGACAACAACGCCCCATCAATAATCGAAAGCCGCCTCGCAGGTTGGTGGGCGCACAAACTTGGACTTGACATCCCAAGGGTTTGGCTCGAAGTCAATGAGATGGAACGAGCAAAGCGTGTAAGAGCGAGAGAAGGTGGNTCAATTGAACAGATTATTGAAGAAAGCAATCAGCGAGCTAAGGTTGATGCACAACGATTTCTTGAGTTGTACGATTTACTGCCAGAGCAAAACGAACCATACTCACACATTATCGATGCCAGCAGCCTAAACCCTCAAGAAGTGCTGGCCCGGGTTCTTGAAATNGTGGAGGGCGAAAAATGACAGGCATCATACTTCTCGATGANGAGGCGAAAACCGACGATGCCATNGGNACNTATCCTGATCAGAAGACCATTGAGCAACGTCTCGAATCAGGATTCTTTCTCCTCGACAAAGGAGCAGGACCTACTTCACACCAAGTCGCAGCATGGGTTCGAGACATGCTCCAACTGCCACGTCTTGGTCATGGTGGAACACTCGACCCTTTCGCAACAGGCGTTTTACCCCTCATGGCTGGAAAGGCAATGCGGTTGACAAAGCAAATCCTTGAACACAACAAAACCTACATTGCAGTCTTCCGATTCAAAAACGATGTTGAACAGGAAGCATTGGAAACCGTCTTGAAACAGTTATCCGGGCGTATCTACAACGTTCCTCCTGAGATTTCTGCAGTTCGAGTTCAAGTTCGTACTCGAAAAATACACGATTTCTCAATCCTTGACCAATCACCGAAGCACGTTGTAGCAAGAATCAACTGTGAAGCAGGAACCTACATTCGGACCATGGCAAGGGACATGGGTCTTCTTCTCGATCAACCCGTTGAGCTCAAGGAATTACGACGTGAAGATTCTGGCCGATTCAATCTCGACCATTGCGTAGAACTCCATGAGATTGCAGACGCCATCTGGCTTTGGAAAGAATGCAACAATGGGGAGGCCTTGATGCGTATGCTTCATCCAACCGAGAAGCTTCTCACAGATTTGCCAAGAATCGTCGTCAAAGACAGTGCTGTAGCTGCGCTTGCGCATGGAGCACCGCTGCTTCGTCCAGGGCTTGTTTCAATTCCTGATAACCTAACATCCGGTCAGAACGTTTTGGTCACAAGCATCAAAGGCGAAGCAGTCTGCTTTGTTAAAGTCAACACGGACAGTGAAAGCATTACCAAAATGGAGAGGGGCGAAATCGCTCGACCATCAGCTGTACTGATGAGCGACGATGTTTATCCTCGTCGATGGTGATCATGCTTCAAAATACTCTTCGTAGATGAATTCCTCTGTTTCAATTCTTATTTTCAATTCTGACATGTCCCCACATCCATTCCATCAGCNTTGCTGAACGACCCCCACAGTCTTGGAACATACGGAGCAAAAAATCTCACCGTTATGAATGTTAACGTCCTTTTCAACATTATCCGACAAGGGAAGAGCGATTTCACTTCCNACTCATTACCCAAAGAAAACTGGTTCNTCACCAGATTTCCACTGCGGATGCTTGACCATGCAATCAAGGAACACCTTACTCGTCAAAATCGACGACAGCCAACGATGGAGGTTTGGGAGGGGTAGCTTGTCAAACCACGCCCGGTCGGTGTTTGCAAATTGTCTCACAAAGGGTGCGAGTGCATGGTCGGCNATTGTGCAATCTTCTCCACANAGNTACGNNGNTTGCANAAGACGCTTATCGTACCGTTCAAGAAATTCAACAACATNGNCCCTNTGTNCNTCNGGNGCNAGTGGATTTTCATATCGATTGTTGTACTTGTAACGGTCCAAATGATGTTTAAACTCACCATCGTTTCCGTCGATGAGTTCCTTCCAATCACCGACAAGATAGGTTTCATCGAGTGACCAGAGCATAATGTCCAGGCTCTCCTCAATCACTGTTCCATCTGAAAGAAGCAAGACTGGAACGGTACCTTTTGGTGAGATTTCCATCATGTGATCTGGACGGTCCCGCAAAACAACCTCTCGAAGTTCTACCTGAATACCACCCGTAAGGAGAGCCATCCTTGCACGCATGGCGTACGGGCAACGACGAAAACTGTAGAGAATTGGCAACGTCATTCAATCACTCGTACTTTCGTATCTTTGCAGGTGCTAGGAGTCTAAAGCCTGCGATTATGAGAATCAAAGCGATGAGACTTCCAACGTAAATTGTCGTTGTAGAAATGCCGGAACCAAGGTCTTCCTGTTCGCTTTTCTGTGGTTGATTTAGTGCAAGCGATGCCCCCATTTCGTTGTTTGATTCGTTTCGTTCATCGATGACTTGACCACCATCAACGATCACATCAAGAACAAGAAATTCACCTTCAATCGGTGCTTGGAAAGAACATTCAGCAACAGCCACTTCGCCAGCACCCAGCGTAGGTATCGTAGCAATATCTGCAGACTGACCGTTCACCGTACAACGAATGGTCGCCATCTCTGCATTTGCGTACCCATCATTTGCAAGGTAAACACGNGCTTTCAGGAATTGTCCATTCTCCGCAGATTCCGATTCGATGAAAACCCCGCTTGAATCGTCTCCGACAACAACATCGGTAATCTCAAGATCGGGTAAGGAAACGACATGAAGATCGAGAACACGATCATTGCAAGACGTTGAATCGCAGAGGCTCAAAAGAATGGATGTGTAGCCAGGCGTCGGGGCAGTAAGTGTCAACGTTTCCGAATCCAAGTCNACTGTCACCCATGANCGGTTTGCACTCATCGTCATCGCAGTAATTGTACTATCAACGTCNGACCAGGCAAATGGAATNGTTGTTTCAAGTGCGTGCTCGACCTGTACCAACGCAGGGAATTCATTCAACACGGGTTCATCATCAACGGATTCAACAAACACATTGAAGATCTCTGAATACGAATTTCCAGCAGCATCGGAAACGGTCATGGTGACTTGAGAAGTCCCAGACTGCTCAGATTGGAGAGAAATCCGAACTTCACCTTGATCNAGTGAAACATCAACAATGTCGGGTTCTGAATTCACAAAACTGACAACAAGGTCCTCCGCAAGTCCACGATCGTCTGTGCATCGAGTNAGAAGAGGTACAAACAAACCTCCTCCGTCTTCGGTGAGGTATTGGTCTCCAACCAATTGACAAACCGGATCTTCATCGTAGAGAATATCGTATCCACCGTCAATTTCTATAGAATTAATTTCCATAGCAGTTGTGCTCGAACTTCCATCTGAATCCCAGGTAAACCACGTTTTGATAACAACCTCGATGTTGGTGTTTTCAGANATCAGGGTGTGACCGATTGGAATTTCATGTGAAAATTGACCCAAAGCCACTGGAAGGTTCGCCACCGTGATGTCATTCACGGATATGGTCCAGCGAGAAAGCGTCGCATTGATTCCAAAAGCATCACCGTAAATCCGACCTGCAACGAAAATCGATGGATCATTAATGTCAATATGAACGGACACAACACAGGCAATGTCGGTTGAAACCCTTACTTTGACATAGTCAACATCAGGCAAGACGTCACCGGCAAACATGGTGTAAGAACTGAATGCAATACCATCTGTCGAGGTTGCATATTGAACACTCACATTTCCTTCTGTACCGGTTTCATTCACGACGTAGTGAATTCGACCGAAGGATTGCTCAGCAGGCACGCTAATCGCTTCACTCGTCCATGTTCCTATGGTTTGTCCATCGTTGGATTCCAGACCGCATATGGACAATGACATTCCGTTGTAATTACCAACGCTAAGGTCAAGGTCAACCACTGGTAAATCGTAACCGGTTGCAGTCGATGCTGCTTGGGCAACTTCACCACCGTACCAAGGTGTTTCCATGGTAACTTCAATTCCAATGGCATCCAACTCCAAACGAGCGTCATCTGTTTGACCGACTGAAACATAATCCATGGTGAACTTCGCGTTAGAAAGCNTCGACCACGTCCATGTGTCCACTGACGAAATATCAAAACTGTAGTGTGAGCCATTGATGTAATCCACAGCAGCTCCAGTGTTCGACCACGTTCGCAGGATTTCAGAACCATTGGACCAATCCAATGAGAGTCGAACAGAATCAATGTTCAGTGCATCTGTAATTTTGAATGCCAGCACAACGCTCACACCGGTAATGACGTATTGCGTTGATGCTGTAACATCAAAATCTTGGACACTCATGACCGGTCCAGTCGACCACATGAACAATCCATCGGGCGCCCCAACCACATTGTCAGATTCAGAAGGACTCGTCAAGCCCCAATACGACATCGTATCCGTATTCTGCGGACGTTGATGCACCATTGTTATTCGTTGATCCGCAACCATCGAATCCGTGTAACTCGCAGGCTGTGATGTAAAGGAGGTTGTTGCTCCAACCGACCATTGCGATGCATCTGTCAAATCNCCTTGAGGAAACAAATCAACAGGCATTGTCTCATGAACCGAACGTGCAGTTGCAGTTGAAAGAAGAGGTGATGCGAGTGCAAAACTCAGGACAAAAAACAAGAAGGTAGCATTCCACTTTCGTCGCATGTACGTTGGATTAGGTGGTAGCATTTCAAACAACGGGTTTCTTGATAGGACGACGTATTGTTGAAATACCACGCTTCTGACGGACAACTCCCCATGGCTGTGGTGGTGTAGGGGTTAGCACGGCAGATTGTGGTTCTGCCAGCCCGGGTTCAATTCCCGGCCACGGCCCCATTCATTTCAACTCGGTCGAATCAATGGTGTGACCCATCCTTTCGACCTTTGTTTGCAGATATTGTAAATTATCCTCACCTACGCCTGCAATTAATGGAACAGTCTTTGAAACAGCAATGCCGTGTTGTTCTAATTGCTTCACTTTATCAGGGTTGTTTGTTAGGAGCGCAAGATTGTTGATTCCTAGGTCATTCAACATCGTCGCTGCAATTTGATAATTACGACCGTCGGCAGGATGGCCGAGTATGAGATTCGCATCGAGTGTATCTGCTCCNTTGTCTTGAAGATGGTAAGCCTGAATTTTCGCATGCAAGCCAATGCCCCGACCTTCTTGACGTAAGTAGAGTAGGCACCCCCAGCCGTTTTCGACAATGGCTTTCATGGCAGCATCAAGTTGTGGACCACAGTCGCAACGTAGAGAGGAAAAAGCATCTCCAGTTAGACATTCAGAGTGGACTCGCACAAGCACAGGATCTGGCCCAACCATTGAACCAAGCATCAATGCAACGTGATCGAGTCCGGTCGATTCCTCATGATAGACGTGGATATCGAACTGTCCCCATTTTGTTGGAAGTTTCGCCACACTTGGAACTTCGTCACGCATTTCTTTTCACCTCAATAAGAAAGGTATACTCGCCTTGGTTTGATTGTACGGAAAGAAGTTCATGAGGTGTTCGGCCTATCATTAACGGAATATCATGCAGCGTTTCCGGATCGCTGGCTAGGACTTGCAGCACAGAACCAATCTCCATGTTGGAAAGTGCTTGCTTTGCTTCAACAACGGGGACCGGGCAAAAAAANCCGAGAACATCAAGCAGATGAGTAGCATCTTTGCCCTCGACCATGGTGCATGGTCAGGCCCATGCTTCTTGAACACATCCATNATCATGCTTCAATCGACGCAACACGTTGAAGAAGAGCAAGTGCAAGCACCATACCATGGGTGAGTCTGCATCCTCGAAGGTGAGCGATGACATGAGTTGGGGTGAAGTTGCCCAACTCGGTCTTCGNTATGGGAAAATCCCACTCGCTCTCCTTGCAGTGGAAGCATTGTACTGGTTCATCACTCAACCATCGGATACGCTCGCACTGATTCAAGTCACTGAAGCATACATTTGGAACGAAGTAACCCAATTGATGTTTGGCGAGGGTGCGTCAACACTTAGTGCGCACAATGGATGGATGACTCGAATTGATTTCTACCACGAATCATTCCCATATTTGGACAATCGAGTTGGACTGTATGTCTCTGATGAGTGTGCCGGAGTTCACGAGATGATTTTCCTCTCAACGCTCGTCCTTATGACCGATGGTGTAACACAACGTGAGAAATTCAAGGCGGTTGCAGTCATGTGCGNAATCGTCTATGTTCTNAACATCGTNAGACTCGTAGCATTTTATCCAATTGCAGTCGAGGATTGCCTTGCAAACCCGAACCAACCAGATTGTCTCAATGGNATGTGGAATTACCATACGTTCGTTTACCAATGGGGTTTCCTAATTGTGCTGTTGTTGATGTGGCTTGTTTGGTTCAAATTCATTGGNGGCGCATCCAGNACAATGAAAGCATCGCAAGAGGAAAAGGAACAGTGGCGAATTGTCATTCGTAAGCGTTGGGAGCAGAAACACATTACCTTCGTCGGTATCATGATTCTCTTTTTTGGGATCGCATGGTTCTGGGTCAACGGGAATTCAGCCGCAATGGATGCGAANAATATCATCGATTTTTGTGCGTTCAGTGATTTGACAACACCAAATTGTTACGANGCTCAAAACACGTGGGACAATGCAATACAAGGAGCTTGGTCGTTTGCAGTTCTCGGTCTTGTNATTGGNACNATCGGGTTTTATGATATTGAGAGAAAAGATTCTCAGGGTAATTGGCCAGAANACGCATCGGCTGAACCTGCCCATTCAGAGGTTGAATCAACAACCAAGAAAGANNAACCAAAGGGCTCTTGGAGGAATCGCTCACATTCAGATGAAGAAGAGTGATTAGAGCACTTCTGCAGTAACCATATCGGAACCAAATGGATGCATCTTAATCGCTTTCATTGCAAGTCCTAACTTACTGCTGTGAATTGCGACAAAGGTCGAATTACCCTCGAATCGAACATCTCCAACGGCAAGAGCATCGCATCGCAAGTGCTGTTCAAACCACGATGCAATTTGCAGCGGTGAACCCAGAGTGCTCGCATCAGCATCGAGTCGAATGTTGACAAAGCCATAGACATCGGCATTCTCGCCATAATCGTCTTGTTTACGAACAGGATCTCGGTCAACACCCTCGGGCAAATCGGGAGCATCTGATTCTTCAATCGAAAGATTGTAGGTTGCAATAATTTTCCCCATCTGAGGAGCATCGTCTTTGGAAACCAAACTCCAAGCCTCACCATGACGACCGATGCGCCCNGTTCGTCCAATTCGGTGAATGAACGAATCGATATCGGAGGGAACATCGTAATTGATGACAAGCGTGATTCCATCTATGTCGATACCTCGTGCTGCAACATCGGTTGCAACAATGGTTCGGACATTTCCTTCTCGGAATTTGTCGAGGATACGCTCGCGTTGGTTTTGTTTAAGATCGCCATGTAGTCCAGCAACGTCGAACCGATGTTTCTGCAACCGCTGAACAGCAAGATCGACCATTCGCTTTGTGTTGCAGAAGATGATGCATTGGTCGTTGTCGCCCATCCTCACCAGCAAACGTCCAAGAGCCCAAAGCTTGTTTGCACGGCCAATTGAAATCCTGTAGAGATCGATTGGAGGGACATCGAGTTCCTCTTGATTTGTCATAACGAACTCTGGGTTGTTTGTGAATTCATTTGCAGCATCAAGAATNTCTTGGGGGAATGTTGCAGAAAACAGGAGGGTTTGTTCTCGTGAAGTGGTGCGTTCAAGAATCCAGAGAATATCCGGTAAGAAGCCCATGTCGAGCATACGGTCGGCCTCATCGAGACAAAAGATTTCGATCTTCGACAAATCGAGATGGCCCCGCTCGGACATATCCATCACACGCCCAGGTGTTCCGACGATAACGTCGACGCCGGATTCGAGCCCACGTGCCTGCTTTTCGAGATCAGTTCCNCCGTAAACTGTCATGATGGAGAGTCCTTGGTCCCCTTGAAGCAAAATCATTTCTTCAGCAACTTGCTGAGCAAGCTCACGGGTCGGTGCAAGCACCAACCCTTGGAGACTTCCTGTTGGCTGGCAACGCTCCAAAATCGGGATTCCAAAAGCAGCGGTCTTNCCAGATCCCGTTCGAGCTTGGCCGATGACATCACGGCCTTGGCGAGCCAATGGGATTGTATCCCGTTGTACTTCGGTTAGACATTCCCATCCAAGTGAGGTAATGCCTTGCATTATTGAGTCAGAGAGTTGCAGTGAATCGAATCGTGTTTTGGTGAACATGTTGCTCCTTCCGTCTCATTTGTTCAGGCCACCGAAACGGAAGTGGCCCCCACGTGCATCAGAAATTTTCCCGATCCTTAATTTCAGCCTGAAGTTGGCCTAGCCAATACTTCTTGGCGTTGTCACGGTTGAGTGGTCGACGCATTTGTCGAACGTGCTCAAGGATGTATTGTCGGAATTTCAGAGCCTTNGTCCGGTTGACACCTTTCGGTGTAATTCCTTCCCATAGTCGGTCGAACTGNAGTTCTTTGTCGTCCATCATTTGATGACCTCGATGTCTTTGCGACCAAGCACCCCCTCATAACCATGTCGTTATGAGTCAAGAAGTTCATCGTCCACCGGCGCATCAAGAAGCGGTACATCCGGAGGTGCATTCTCGAGCCCGACCGCTTTGCCCTGAGCGTGTGCAACCTCACGCTCCAGCGCAGGAACAGGCAGAGCGGGTGAGAGGAAGGCATTCTTTTCATCTTCTGTGCCTTCAATGGAAGCNTCGTAGGTCATTTCAGTCAACATTTTCTTTAATCCAGGATCGGTTTCACTTTGCAGAAGCTCGGTTGCCACAAGTCGCAATTTGTCTTCAACGAGCAACATAGGAAGCATCTCAATGCACGACCGACGGACGACAACGTTGGAGTGGCGAGCGCCGTTCATGATGAGGTTTCGAGCCCGGGAATCGTCCGTATCCATCGAACGTATCGCTCTCAGCGCATTGTTGCGGACCTTTTCATCGGTATCGAGGATTGCCCGTTCAGTGAGCATTATCGCAATGCGTGGCTCCTTTTTCGACAGGGAAGAAAGAGTCTGAGAGGCATTTCGACGAACCTCTGGATCTGCGTCGTTCAAGGCCCAAGAAATCAAGTCCCAACCCATTGCACCCGCTCGCTGAACAATGTTTCGAAGCAATTTGGAGGCCTTTCTTCGCANCCGCGGGTCNTCGATNAGCAACAACTCATCAATATGATCGCAAACCACCTCAGGCCAAGTTTCTGTTAGCGCCTTCAAACCTCGCCACGCAGGCTCACTCCGAGCAGAAAGGGTCGAACGGAGTTCTTGCGCAAGCGAACTATCAACACCCGATGGAAACGTCGGCGCAGCCTCTTCCAGACAAGTACTGGCCGCTTTTTGGACGCTTGGATCATCATCATCAAGGAGAACTGAAAGCCAATCAAACAATTCGTCTGAGCGTTGTTCAGCCACTATTGGAAGTACTTCCAATGCTGCAACCCGTACCTTTGGGTCATCGCATTCAAGGGCAAGCAACAGACTTGCATGGGCCCGATCTGCCCAAACACCCTTCAAACGTCCAAGACCAAGCACTCCATCTGTGCGAGAAAGAGCAATTCTTCCACCGTTCCAATTAACAATCACTTCCGGTTTTGCACCTGTCGCTAGGTCAAGAATCTCCTGTCGAGTGCATTCCAACCATGGACCAGTGCGCTCTTTTTTGGAAGATTTCCGTGTCTTACGACCTCCTGTCGCTATAGGAAGACCCGTTCTTGGGTCACGTGCAACGTACTCCCTTACCATCTTACCAATCATCGCTGGCATACTTCCAGTGATTATGAACCTTCACTTCAAACCCTCTGGACACAACTCGGGAAGCCATAAGAACGGGATGAAACAACGAAGACATATGTCGAATCACCGAACATTGCTCGGTTTGTTTCTCGTGAGCGTCATGCTTCTTGGGATTATCAATCCAGCACATGTTCTCCTCGAGCCAGACAAAGACAACATCGAGCGTGCGAATGGGGAAGAGATTGGCTTTAGCGGACAGGGGTTTTTACTCAACAAAGTGAACAAAAACCCATCAAACAATGAACTTGAATTGCAGCGTCCTGAAATCACATGGCAAGCCACGGCAGGTGGTGGGTTGATGATTACACGTGCGCATGGATGCATGGCACATGATACAACCAATGATTTGGTGTACCTCATGGGTGGCCGCACCGACCCAGATCCTCAACAATCCAACGATGAATCGGCGACAAATCTNATTGAAATCTGGAATCAATCGNCTGANACATGGTCGCTGGCTCAATTCAATATGCCGGATGCTCAACAGTATCATGAATGTGTACAAATTGGCGACAAAATATACTCTATGGGCGATTGGTACCCAGACGTTTCACCAGCACGAAAATCAACCGGTCAGGTNCAAATTTACGATCTCGCATCTGAATCNTGGATGAACAATACGACGAGCATGCCTCCATCGATGGAAGTTGGCAACTTTGGNATGACTTCGATTGGAACGAAAATATACATTGCTGGTGGCGTTCAGAACTCAAGTGGAAATGATGCAACCGACCGTCTGCTTGAGTACAATACAGANACGGGTATTTGGACAGAACTTGCAAACATGTCTGAAAAGAGATTTGGTTTTCCTCTCGTTGAATATCATGGCCTCTTGTATGCGTTCGGGGGAATCCAAGGACCTTACACGTGGATATCTCAGCCAGTTCTCAACACGAGTGAAGTCTACGATCCTTCAACAAATACGTGGACTCAACTTCCAAACATGTCCTTCCATCGCTTCGGCATGGCAGCTACCGTTCACAACGATGAGATTGTTCTGATTGGGGGGCACAGTCAGAGTGGACCTGTCAAGGATACATGGGGATACCTACCCACCTCAAATGAATGGAGAAAACAAGACGACCTTGCAATCGGTATCTTTGATCTTGCAGCCATCGACGCAGACGGTGTTACCGTGTTTGCTGGCGGCGACCTTTCATCCCAGCCGTATTCAAGCGGATGGGGGACGCAATATCTTGATGAGACAGAAATGGCGCCAAGAATTCTTAATCACACGGGTTGGATATCCTCGCCAATCAACAACCTTGCGACAACAGAACATGGCTCTGCATCTCTGATGTGGATGGAATTGAGTGGTTCCGAACCACCCTCAACCTCCATCGGCTTCCAGTACAGAGTGGAGAATTCCGAATCAGGCGTCGCTTCACAGACATGGAAACCCGTTGACAATGTCAATCCAGCGAATCTAGCCCTTCTTGGGATTGGCAATCACTCCCTGTGGAATGTTGCAGCAAGCGACAAAGGATTGATGGAATACAGAATTCAACTCTTTACTGAGNACGTACAGAATTGGGCAATTCCGAATCTTGATTCCATTAAGTGGGGGGCAGAAGAGGCTTCGTTTGCTTTGAGTAACCCAACTGCCGTTCAACCGAATGCGCCACCNATCACATTCTCCACCCACCATTCTTCAATGGACAGCGAACTGACCCAACCTGCCGTATTTGAATTTGCAATGATCAAAGCCACATCTGAAGGATTTATTCAAGGACCAAATTCCGTTTGGACAACCGTCCGAGTGTCAGCTGATGGCTCGACTCCGATTGTGAGTGACACGGATGGTCTGTTGGATGGATACAGCGTCTCGATTTCACCAGCGGTCAATGGTCTTCGGNATGTGGATTGGTCGTTCTCTTTCAACGACTTGGATACGGAGAAGATTCTGATTCGAACATCCACGGAAGGCGTCGNTACATCCACGTACACGCACACGACTCCAGTCGACATTGATCGTTCAATTTCAGTGTTTATCGATTCCATATCTTCGAATTTTTCATCTCAAGGTGGAAGCGAGGTCAGTGAGAATGAAATCCTTCGAGGTGGTTCAACATTGACTGTCGCTGTTGATCATGCCTATACGAGCAGTGGTCTGCGACCTCTTTCCAACAACATCAAAGTGAGAATTCATACAGATGTAGAGGTCATCACTCAGGATGCGACTGCTCAAACGACCTGGTTCAACACATCAACAGCATTTGCGAGCCTCAATGAAAATCAAGCAACTGAGTTCATCTTAACCCTTCCAGAAAATGTCTCCGGTGAAACAACCATTCGTATTGAAGCACAAACAACCGACGCTCTCGAATTGCAGACGAGTGTTGCAACTACGACAGCAGGTTTTCTTCTCGATTCATCTGCACCTGTCGTNACGACCACCTCGCCTCTTGTTGATTCCTATCTGAACGTCAACAGCAATCGCACTGTAACCCTCAATTTGTTCGATGCGGCTGGCTTTGATGAAGGCAGCATTCAATCCTATGTTTGGTTGGAGGGTGTTCATGACGCAAATACAGACGGTGTTTCGGACTTGAGTGAGCGGATACTCGTCGACCATGAAGTGATGAAAATTGATGCAGCTTGGCAATTTACCGTCTATCTTGATGAAACTGGAAACTCTGAGGGTGATTTGGTTAATGTTTTCCTCGATGGAACCGACCGGGATGGTCGAGAAATTCCAACCGATGGATCTGGTCAAGGACATCTTTACTGGACNAGTCGGTTACCAACAAAATCAACCATTGTTTCTGTCGATGAGCGATACCCAACAGAAAGTGGAGTTGCCCAACGATTGCAACCAACAAAGGTGAGCGGATGGGACGTCGTTGTTCGAGACGACAATGGTTTGAGTGACATCAATACGGTGAGGATAACACTCGGTGGGGACGATGACCTTGGCCTTCTCTATCGTTCAAACGAGGGATGTTCCGCACTCGATGGTCGCCTGATGGCGACGGATGCATGCCTTGGGACAGTTGTTGGAGATGCGTTGCACATTCATTTCGATTTTGAAGTCATGTGGCAAATGACATCGGCGGGCATCGACATCGGAACATTGCAAGTACGTACGTATGATGCGGATGGGTTCACGTTCTATGACGCAAGCAGTGCGTGGACATTTGAGCGCGACCTAACCGTTGTCATCGACTCAATGAGTGACATCACCGGAAATGCAGAATCNTTCACGGCCGGACCTCTTACAACAAACACTGTTATGCAGACCAACGAGATGATTCAAATCACAGGTACGGTGGAGCATACGACAAGTGGAGAAGCATATTCTGGAACTGTCGCATTGCGATGGGACGGGCAATTCCTTACATCGGATTGGACTGGTGGACAAACCATTATTGTCGAAGATGGATCGTTCACGACGACATTCAGCGTTCCTGAATCAAGTGGGAAAATCTTTGATGCCGAAATCGAAGTTTGGGATATCATCGAACATGACCGATTTTTGAGCATGGATTTCCCAGACTTGATTATCGATGGAGACGCTCCGCTCTTGCTCGCAACAGACTTCAATGAAATCTCCCGATTTGAACTCGATCAAGTGGACATAGGTGCAAACATCGAAGAACCACAAGCATGGACGAACGGCCTTTCAATGACCTGCCAAGTCACCTCGACCACGGTGAATTGGGAACCGGTTACGCTCGTTCGAGACCCAATCACAGTGTTTGATGGACGAACGTTGTTTTCATTCAGATTTAACTTCTCAAATTCTGGTCAACCATCTCTACTTGGTTCACAAGCAAGTCTGGATTGTTGGGCATCGGGGACCGATGATGCAGGTTGGGAATTGGTTGCTCAAGGCACGAACTCCCAAGAATCTCCTTGGACGTCCATCTCGTTAACCTCAGCAGGTCCTGATTTACAAATTTCAAAGGTCACATTCGATGAAGACCTTGTTGCAGATTCTGAGGTCATTGCGACCGTTCAAGTGTTCAACGCCGGGGAGCGTATTGAAGGCGCGTTCAATGTCAGTGTTTACCTGAACCAAGCCAATGAAAACCAACTTATTGCGCGAAAAATCTTCGATGGCCTTGACGCATCGGAAGCAGGAAGCATGCAAGTGATTGTGGACGTACCTGAAGGAACCTGGAACCTCAACATCGTAGTTGACAATGATGGACGCATTGCGGAACTGGATGAAACAAACAACGATTGGAACGAATCCTACGAGTCCTCGACCGAAGGATTTTCTTCGACAGTGTTTGTTGCAGGCGGTGCCATTGTAGGTCTCGTTGCTCTCGGAATGGTTCTCTCACGACGAAAGAAATCGATAGGCGTCAATAAACCTACAGAGGTCGAGGCTGTAGAGCAAAAAACTGTCCCAGTCATCGAAAAGCGGTCGGGTCCAAGCAACGTGTCCACCGCAAACACGGGTTCAAAGAAACGTGGACCACCCCCCGCTCAACAAAATCCAAATCCCGTTGCACCAACGCCGGCAGAAGCCGCTGCTGCACAATTTGCTGCTCTGGAAGCACTCACTCCCACCAAGGAAACAGAACGTGTTGAGTCTTGGGAAAAACTTCCAGCTGGAGGCGATTATGATTACACTACTGAAGGTACGTTCTATGTTGGTCAAGAATGTGGCCGATGGAAATTATTGGATGATGGCCAATTTGAGAAGATTGAGTAGGGGGCGAATTCATCTTGGAAAACGATGCAGAAGACATTCGACGAGTCCTTGCCATTTGCTTTCGTGGTGAAAGCGAATTGGATGCCCTCGATATTGAGCGTATTCTCTCCCTCGACATGGGTTGGTTGAAGCCTGAAGAAGCAACAACTGCTGTTCAAGCGATGATCAAAACCGGGTGGTTGGTAGGTGGACAAGAGGAATTATCACCTGCAGGTGATTTTTCAGCCTCCTCTACGCCTCTGGGTTGGTATCCACGACCACAGAGGTTGCTGAATCCCGTTTCATTTAGCCAGATAAGTGCAAGTGAGGACGAAGTTCAGACAAAGCCTGTCGAAAATACTCCAGTGCAACAAGCTCCAGTTCCTGCACAACTCAAGCAGGAAGCAAACGATCCTCGTGCGGCAACAACCCGACGTTTGCTGAAGTACATTGCTCGCTCATCCGGTCTTGAAATCGATGAGGTCCAGCGGCGAGCAACTCGTAAGCAACGAGCTCTCGTCCATGTCACTGGGTGGATGGCGCTCGCACTGGTTGCTCGTGACCAAGGATTGGACATGGAAAGCGTCATCCAAGCGTTGAGTTAAGCACCGTTTTCACCCGCTTCTTGTGCTCTTGCTGCCAATTCCAAAAGAACTGGGAGCAGAACAAGTGCCAAAACAAGCGAGAAGAAAACCGTGACTGCTGTGATGAGTCCAAAGTCTTGGATGACTGGCATCGGTGAGAGCATCAGAACGAGGAAACCTGCAGCCGTTGTCGCCGCGGAAAGCATCAATGCGACACCCGTCGTTTCCAGCGACGTCTTTAGTGCACTCCAATGATCATCCTGCCGTTGAAGCTCCCACTCGATGCGCCTCCACATGTGAATCGTATAATCAATACCGATACCAAGCGTGAGTGCTGTGACGAGAACCGTAAGAACGTTCCACTTGATGCCAAGTACAGCCATCGAACCGACGACCCAAAGCGATGCCATACCAACCGGCAAGAGAACGATGAACGCTGGAAGAATTCGACGAGTCAAGAGAAGCAGTACAGCGAAGGAAACCACCAACGAGATTGCTGTGGACTTGAGTTGTGAGGAGGACAATCCATCGAGAACTTGTTGCAATACGACCAAGTCGCCCGTCACGTGAATAACGGCATTGTCTTTGAGCGAAGCCCGCAATGTCCCCGAATCCTCGCTATCGCCAATCATCGATTCAAATTCTTCAACAACTCGCTTCGACTCCGTGGACGTTGTCGCTTCAACACGAACCTCTGTTCGCAGGTGCGCAATGTTGGTTCCATCCAAGTGAACTGTCGCATTGACTCGATCGCTCCAAGTCTTCCCGGACAATGGGTCTGCGACGGTGTAGTTGTTTCTCAAATCGGCAAAAACCAATCCCAAATCAATGGAGAAAGCAGGATCATCCCAAACATCGTTTTTGTCAACTTCCAACCCATGGATTTCACCAAACGTAGTGTTTCTCATAATTGCATCACGTAGAACAACATACGGGCCTTCATACGATGGTGATGGAAACCGCTCATCCGTTCCAACAACATCGTGGTTGTTTCGCAAGTCGGAGTGAAGGTCGCGTAAATTATCCAAGAGGGTGACGTCATCGGGGATGACACCGCCACCAACAGGTTCCATGAGCACGTATACGTATTTCCAGCCAGCGCTGTCGTAGTTTGAATTGATATCATCACGGACCGACATAATTTCCATGTCCTCATTGACAAAATCTGAGAGATCAAAATCCGTCTCAAGTTGCATTGCTCCGACAACGGAAGCACCTGAAATTGCAATAGCAACGAGCAATACTGCAACCTGTTGCTTTCGGTGGAGTTGGAGTAGAGGTTGTGTGAGATTGGTTAATTTCAGGGGCTTTCTTTGTTCAGATTCGGCTTGAACCTGGAAGGTCACATGCAGTGCGCCGATCAAGAGTGTCGACGTCAAGAATGCACAGATGACACCAAACGCTAGAGCAATGCCGAATGTGGATAATGGTGGCAGAGGAGAGACGACGTTTGCCAAGAACGCGGCAACGGTTGTCACGACCGCAAGTGAAAGTGGGACACTCAACTTCCCACAGGCACGCATCCAAGCCTCTGCAACATCGTCCGTGTTGTTTCGGTGGTAAGCAAAGGAACGTTGTAGGTGAATCGCGTAGTCAATTCCTAAGCCCAGAACCAGAGGTGCAACAGCGACTTCAAGTGCCGTAAATTGAATGCCGATAGCGTTCAAAATTCCATATGTGAACACAAGTGCTACGTTTAGACTCACAACAGGAAAGAGCACGCCTTTCACATTTCGGAAAGCAACAAACAACAACGCAACAACAACCATTGTTGCAAAAAGGATGAGAATGATCAAATTGTCAAACGTCCCTTTATCGATATCGTAGGACATCAAATCAAGAGATGCCACGGAGTACGTGAGGCTTGACGATTGACCAATGTCTGAGAACGCGAGTCGAATTTGATGTTGAATTTCTCGACGTTCTTCCTCACCCAATTCTGGATTGATTTCGATTACCCACGCAGTTGAATCAGCAGCCGGAACAGCGTCTCCCCCACCGTTCGTGAGATACGAACATGTCTTGGAAATATCGAGATTCTTGTTGATAAGGGCAGAACCTACAAAGTTGACTGTGCTAAGAAGCGCATCTTCTGGATTAATCGCACACGTNGTATCGTCNTCAATGACTGCATCNATCAGTGACGGCCAGTCTTGNTAATCTGTGAGTGTTGTTCCAGGAGATTGTTCATCGAGCGCTATCTGAATCATGCCCGGTGAAGTCGTCCAGGAAACTACCGCATNGAGCTGAACTCGGCCATCTGCTTTTAGTTCGGCAAGATCAGCATCCATTTCGATCAAGGAATCCATACTNAGTACGTTGCCCCCATCATCACGCGTAACGTGGACAAACATAGGTCGTGATTCATCAGGGAAAAAGGCATGAATTTCTTCGTGAGCTTTGTTGGAGTCTGACTCTGGAGCAAAATCGTTCAAATCCGTTCGAAACTCTGGAGGTGANATAAACAGATNTGCGCTGAGTGCAACGGTTAGCAAACCTGAAACAATGAGGATTGGAAGAGCCAGTCGATTAAACAGACCNGCATATTCTGCCATTTGGTCCTCATAATTCGAGGTGTCCATGGGCGTTGCGAGTGCAAGAGGGTGTTTAAGTGACAGGGTAAATTGACCANAGAGGAAGCAAATACCTGTTCTCAAAAGGACGGCAAGGTTCAATATGGGGAGGTTGGTCGCCAAGACGATAACATGCCAATTAAGGTCCTCATTCATGAGAAAAATGAACTCCGACTTCGAATCACTGGAGAATCCCACACGGCTCTCCAAATCCTTCGAGACCGCTTGAACAACCACAAGTCTGTCGAGTATGCCAACTACTTCCCNGGTCATCCTGACCTNGATCCACCGGAATTCTACATNCGCACNACTGGTAAAGCAAAACCTGAAGCAGTTCTCAACGAAATCGTCAACGGCNTGTCCAGCGATTTNGACAGCCTAACACTATGAGGTGGCTGCNATGCAGCCAAACACTTCGCTGGCAGANGCCATCGGACTTATTGGATATGCAACNGATGACANNGGNATCGGTGGCGTCCTCAAATCAAGAGTTGNGGANTTCCGTGTTGATGAGATTGCAACAACCATCACGCTGAANCCNAAAGGCCGNTTTACAGTCGCAAAAATAACGCTNACAAACTGGGAAACCAANCGATTTTGCAACAACNTAGCCAAGAAACTGAGCATCTCACGAAACCGGATTTTCTTCGCTGGAACAAAGGACAAGCGTGCGGTNACGTCGCAAATTTTTGTCATTGATGCTCCACAATTCAAAGTCGCTGAAATNGAGATACCNGATGTAGTCATCGAGGTTCTCGGCAGAACACATCAAAAGATTGGCTTTGGCAACCATCGNGGAAANCGGTTCACAATTGTCGTCCGNGGNTGTGCTCATCAAGACGGAACAGCAATGACCGAAGAAGAGGCNTTGGCTGAGGTTGANCGCATCAAAANCTCNATGCATGAAAAGCTTGGAACTGGCCGNTTCCCAAATTGGATTGGTCCCCAACGCTTTGGAAGTGGACGTGCNGTAACTGCTGAAGTTGGNCGGTCTGTCGTTCAACACAAATGGGACGAAGCTGCGCTAACATACATCAGCAAGGAAGGTGAATATGAAAGTCCAGANGTTGCATCTTTCCGAGAACACATACGGAAGCATGGAATCACTCAGGAAGGACTTGANCTCGCACCTGAATGGCTTGGATATGAACGCAGAATGACAGAACATTTGCTGAACAATCCGGANGATCACATCGGTGCTTTTCGAAAGCTCCCGAACAANCTCCANNTTATGACCNTTCANGCNCTNCAATCNGTGGTCTTCAATCGNACATTGNGGAAGCGTCTCGAGCANGGAATGAGCATCACCACTCCNGANGCAGGNGATCTNGTTGGTCGGCTTGATGANAGAGGCCAACTCTCNGCCAACAATTGCGTTCTNGTNGAAGAACGAACNGCACCNCGTATCGGAAGAAACTGTCAACTCGGTCGGCTGTCCGTCACNGGACCGCTGCCAGGCCGAGANATCCGTACTTGNNAAGGAAAACCNGGCGANTTGGAGGAATCCATTCTGGCTGAGATGGGTCTTGACGANCTTNATTGGGAAATCNANGACATCCCCCGNTTGACAACAAGTGGAACACGAAGATCCCTCACCACCTCTTTTGAGGAATTNACAGTGGAAGCTGCNCCGAAGGCATCNGATGATTCATTGGGNGAAAATTGGAACAAAGGNCCTGTNGAAGGAAGCCGATGGCATCCTGATGGAGCATGTTTGAAGTTNCGATTCACNNTNTCAAGCGGNTCGTATGCNACAATCTTGCTTCGCGANTTTATGCGANCACCGNTGAATCAACTTTGATTCANAGAAGGCCCATCGAAATAACTTCGATTTCNCCGACACCTGNNATNGAAGCCATCTTCTCTTCGAATGCGTCAGCAAGGCCCTCTCCNTCGTTCATGACNACGTGAACTTGAACGAATTTTAGGCCAAATGCAAGNGGCTTGACTTCNACGCTTTGNACGTCGTAATTATCNTCACCAAACGTNGTGATTGTTGAAGAGATCATNTCAGTATCGACATTTTCCATCTCAGCGTCAGGATTTACTTTGTANGTCATCGCTACCATNCCCATNTTTTCACCTCAGGGNCCAACGAATCCACATGCAGAGCAGGTGTAGGANACGCCTTGATCACGNCATCGTGGGCTTCGACCGATTGGATTGCCACAGTTTGGGCANGGGAATGTNGTTGAACCAGCTTCNGTNAGTGGTATACCNGANGATGTGCAATTTTTTGCTCTNTCNGTCATNGTGGTGCCNCAGTTGGTAATCGTCCCACGACCTCNCCTTCTTTATGCTTGCGTGCAAATCTTGAGCTGNGCATGNATGCCAAGAGTGAGACATAGCNCCNCATTTTGATGNAAACAGTAGGCATTTTTCAATTGNATTTCTTGGTTCGGCAANANGTCAATTGCGACGTTTCCCCANATTTTGACNGGNACAAATCCACTGTCATCGCAAAGAACNATNTNGCGAAAAGCAATCCACCTNCCACGGGCGTGCTTCATCGTGAGAGGATANGANCGAGCNANAATNCCTACGATTGATGCAATTGTNCTTTTTGNCTTCANATCNTGCACNCATGTTGTGNTCATNCTGGGNNNAANNCCNTCAAAGGTTATCANAGTTTCATTNCGTTTTCTTTCGCCGTACGGTAAAACTCGTCTTTGTTGCAACAACATCATCGATGATTTCATCACCGCCGAGCAATTTGTTCACCGCTACTTCGTATCCATCAAGGACAGAGGTGGATTTTGCATTCCATGGCGTGTGATTCCGACAAACCAAATACACCTCCGATGAGGAGTTTCTCGAGGCTTCAGGAGAAAATCTTCGGACATACGAGAAATGTGGCTTTACAGCTTCGATTAATTCCTCAACTCCAACGCCTTGAAACAGTTTCGTTACAAACCAACCACCGCTGCAGAGCAAGGGGAGAGAAAAGTCGAACACCTTTGCAACCAGAGTCATCGCTACTGCTTGATCAACGTCCCACTTCCCTGTTATGTGAGGAGAGATGTCCGATACAACCGA